>JAITNL010000142.1 GCA_031290495.1 Accumulibacter sp. | reverse complement strand
CTCCCGCAAGGGGAGAAGGGAAAGCTGACGCAAGTGGAGAGGGAAAATTCAGGGTAGGCGCGCGTTTGGACAAGCCGCGCGGCGGCGTAGTCTGGCTTATCCACGGTTTTTCTACCATTTCAATTGCAATTCACGGGAAAAACAAGGATAATCCGCCGCTTCCCGGAATCGGCCACCGATGTGGCGTTTGTTCATATCGAGCCGCCCCGTATTGACCTGAAGGAATGCACAGATGAAATCCGACATCCATCCCGATTACAACGAAATTGAAGTCACCTGCTCGTGCGGCAATGCGTTCAAAACGCAGTCGACGATGAAGAAAGCGTTGCACATCGAAGTCTGTTCCGCCTGCCATCCGTTTTACACCGGCAAGCAGAAGATCATCGACACCGCTGGCCGTGTCGAGAAATTCAACAGAAGGTACGGAGTGAAAGCCAAGGCCGCCTGATTTCCGCACCACGTGTCCGGGTGGCGTGTTTGACAGCGTGTGTCGGCGAGTTCCCGCAGACTCGATGAAAAGGCAGCCGCCGGGTTGCCTTTTTTTGTTCGACGGAAGTTTGACCCAATCGCCTTCATGACGAATCGAGCGGTATCGAGCGATGCCCATTCTTGAGGAAAACCCGCGTTTCAAGGGAATCTCCCTGCCGCCAGACGGCTGGGTGCTGACCGCGCTGCTGGTCGTCTATATTTTCACCGGCCTGATCGGACATGATCCCTGGAAACACGACGACGCGATTTCGATCGGCATCGCCCACGGCATCGTCAAAAACGGCCACTGGCTGATCCTGCAACTGGCCGACCGCGTTTACCCGGACGCCCCGCTTTATTACTGGCTGGCCGCCAGCATCGGCAAGGCGTTTTCGTGGCTGATGCCGTTTCACGACGCGGTACGGCTCACCAGCGGCATCGCGACCTTGCTGACGCTCGAATTCATCCTGCTGGCCGCGCGCGAACTGCATGGACGCCAGTGCGCGGCGACCGCGCCGCTGATTCTCGCGGGCAGCATCGGCTTTCTGTTCCACGCCCATGAAGCGCAGCCGATGCTCTTGGCGTTGACCGCTCATACCGCCGCGTATTGGGCTTTCGCCATGCTGCCGCGACGTCCCCGGCGCGCCGTCGCGGTCTTCGCGGTGGCGTTCGCCACTGGCTTTCTGGCGAACGGTCTGCTGCCGGTCATCACGCTGCTGCCCGCCTTGGCGATCACCCTCTGGCAATCGAAAAACCGTCTCGCTCACCTGTGCTTGCTGCTCGCCGGAATCGTCGCCGCCGCTCTTCCCTGCGGCGTCTGGCTGTTGGCCGTCTACTTCGCGTCGCCGGATTATCCGGTCAGCTTTTTCAAGGCCGAATGGCAGGTTTTGACGCAGCCGGTCAATCCGGCGGCGAATTTCCTGCGTTACGTCAATCTGCTGCTGTGGTACGCTTGGCCGGCGCTGCCGCTCGCCGTCTGGGCACTGTGGTCGAAACGCCGCGGACTTGGCGCGCGGGCTATCGTCATTCCGACACTATCCTTCATTGCCACGCTGCTCCTGCTGTCCCTGTTGACTTCCCTGCGCAGCGCCACGGCGCTGCCGCTGCTGCCGCCGCTGGTACTGCTTGCGGCGGCGGGCACCGGAACGCTGCGGCGCGGCGCGGCCAACGCTTTTGACTGGTTCGGCATGGTGACTTTCAGCTTCTTCGCCGTGATCGTCTGGATCGGCTGGAGCGCCCTGGTTTTCGGCTGGCCTGAACGGCTGGCGCGTCAGGCGATGCGTCTGGAACCCGGCTTCGTGGGCGTTTTCAGCGTTCCGGCCTTCCTCTTCGCGCTGGCGTGCACCGGCGTCTGGTTCTGGATGATCGTCACCAGTCCGCGCTCGCCGATGCGCGGCGTCACGCACTGGATGGTCGGTGTGACGCTGTTCTGGCTGCTCATCGCCAGCCTCTGGATGCCCTGGATCGATTACGGCAAGACCTATCGCGGCGTCTCGGCGTCGCTGAAAAAAGCGCTGCCCACGAAAATGGACTGCGTCGCCGGCGCTGGTCTGCCGCTGTCGTTTGTCTCCGCGCTGGATTATTTTGCAGACCTTCACATCGTCGCCCAGAAGAGCGCGAGCGCCGTCGCCTGTTCCTGGCTGCTGGTGCAGAACAGCCGGCACAACCCGACCGATCTGACGCGTGCGGGCTGGCGTCAGGCATGGCAGGGCAATCGCCCGTCCGACCGCCGCGGCGGCGATAAATTTTATTTATACCGCCGCGGCCGACGGGCCGAACCCGTCAGCGGCTTGACCGATCTGTCCCCCGTTTACCCGGAACCGGACCCCGCCATCCCCAGCCGCGCCCGCGCGGAATAGCGCTGGCATGAAAAATAGCTGGATGATGGATTGAATATAATGAACGGTCTTTATTTTCTTCTATATTTTTGGAAAAATACCATGCCTGGACTTGACATTTTCAAAGCGGTCACCATAATTTTTGCAAGCAAGCAAGCAAGCAAGCAAGCAAGCAAGCAAGCAAGCAATTCTGCTCCCTTTAATTACCATTTCATATATAGCCATCTGCTATCTGGCAATTGATGATTTTTATGCGATAGATCGTTTCATCGGCTCCAGGCATGGGTGGGGCGAATATTTTCGGAAAGCTGTGCTCACAGGTGAATACGCAATTGCCATCCTGATAATATATGTATCGACTTGTGCAAAAAAACAATATGGCGCGGTATTGATAATCGCTCTTTGGCTGCTGACCACCATCGATCTTGCGGCGCACACCATATATGGCAGACCAGCCGATCTTGGAAACATTGCCGTGCTCAACGCAGCGGTCGGCAATATTGGCGACGCGCTCCGGCAATACCCAAGTCAAATCCTGTCGTCCATTGCAAAATCAGGGCTTCTGTTTATACCCCTGTTGATAAAGAATCAATTTTCACGACCGGCTGAAAAATCACTGCGAATATTATTCGCGTCCCTGTCGGTCATGACGATTGTCTATGGCGCCATGCTTGTCAGGCAAGGAGTGTCTCCAATTACCGTGTTTCCAAAAGGATTCTCTTATGCGCTTGGTTCGTTGTTCAATAAACTCAACGCCATGACAACAGAACAAAACAGAGTGGAAACAACAAGATTCGCACAAACAGACTATTCAGACATCGGCAGCATTGTTGTAATTGTGGACGAATCCATCGAATATGATGAATTTTCAAGTCTGTTGAAAAATCACAGACACGAATTTGTCGATTTTGGCCAGGCTTTCAGCGGCGCGAATTGTTCCGCTTCTTCCAATTACCTGATAAGAAAAGGATACTGGGTGGCTTCTGGCGGCAATCATCTTGACGTCAATGAAACCGACAGTCTTTTCAGTATTGCAAAAAGAAACGGGTTTGTAACAACATATATCGACAACCAAAATGTCCTCAATGACAGGTCGGTGCAGAATTACATTGACTATATTGAATTGAAAGTCATTGACAAGATAGTGCGAAATACTGAAAAATCATACGCAAGGGATGCCAGTTCTGTCCATCAAATCAAGGACATAATCAAGTCAGCGAAGAAGAGTTTCATTTTTGTGAATAAATACGGATCGCATTTTCCCTATGAAAGCTCAATTCCTCCGGCGCTTATATCGGTCGAAAATCTCAAAAACTACAGAACCTCCGTTGAGAGAAACAGCGTTGATTTTCTAATCAATCTTGCCGAACAGCTTCCTGAAAACACGATAATTTTTTACACCTCGGACCACGGTCAAAATTTTTATTCCAAATCAACTCACTGCAACACGGGAGATGAAATATCTCCAAAGGAATACAGCGTTCCGTTCATCGTTATAACCAATAACAACAAAGCAAAAGTCGACTTACTTGAATCCAGAGAAAGAATTTTCGGGCAGCTGTCGCACCTGGAATTTTCCGAGTCGATTCGTTTTTTAATGGGCGAAAAGATAAAAGACGCAAGTTCCGTTTTTAACCATAACCACCAGGTAACGCGTTACTGCGGGCTGTACGGGAGTATTTTCACGTTTTTCGGAACCCGGCCGTCATGCAAGCTGTTAAGGGAAGGCGCATTCAACCTGGAAACCGCGGCTCCCCGCTCATCTCTTTGAAGGCGGCGCTCACGGATATGTCCAACTACGGTTTTCCGGTTCAAAAAATCCGCGTTGGCTGGATTGAAGCGGAAACCCGGCCCGCAAACCAATACAAATTTCACGCCATTCCCCTGCCGGGCATCCGTTCGCCTTGGCAAAGCCTGGCGCTGAAGTGTATAAATACCGATGTATTCAAACACGGGACGGGTGACACGATGAATGGCGTTCGCTGGAACATCGAGGAGGCGGCGCGCGCGTATCTGCCGGAGCATACCGTCAAGCTGACCCAGGCCGAAAACGCGGATATTGGCGAACCGGAAGCGATGAATCCCATCAATGAAGCTGGGCAATGGACACGTAAAATCTCGCCGCATCGCTACCCGAAAACCCCGCATGCCTCGGCAAACTGAACTTCCATTCGTCCTGGACCGGCTGGCGGACGGCGAAACGTCGAGAACCATCGCCCTCGGCGACCGCATCGTTCCCTATACCCTGCGCCGCGCCCGCCGCCGCACCCTCGGACTGACGATCGATCATCGCGGTCTGCGCGTCGCCGTCCCGCAGCGCACTTCGCTCGCCGAAATCGAGAATCTGGTGCGGCAGCACGCAGACTGGGTGGCGAAAAAACTCGACGAATGGCGCGAACGTTGGCGTCCCGCGCCGTGGCGTCTCGCCGACGGGGAGCGTCTGCCGTACCTCGGCGGCTGGCTGGAAATCCGCGTCGCCGTCGGCGACAACCGGATCGTCTGGGCGGGCGACGGTACGTTGACGCTGCTGCCGCGCTCGGCGGCCAACGCCGAAAGTCTGCTCGGCAAGGCGCTGCGGCGCCAGGCGATGGACGTGTTCAGCCAGCGTCTGGCGCGGCAGGCCGCGCGTTTCGGCATTGCCGCGCCGCGCCTCACGCTCTCCTCGGCGCGCACACGCTGGGGAAGCTGCAGCCTGAAATCCGGTATCCGTCTGAACTGGCGTCTGATTCATTGCGAACCCGATCTGATCGACTACGTGATCGTGCACGAGCTGGCGCATTTGACGGAAATGAACCACGGCGCGCGTTTCTGGGCGATTGTCGGTCAGTATTTTCCCGATTACAGGAAGGCGCGCGACGCGCTGAAAAAGCGCTCCGGCACGCTGCCGGTGCTCGCCTGATTAACGCTTCCGCCCACCCCAAGGAAAACGCCATGCGCATCGAACAGGACATCAAACTTGACTTCAAGGACGTACTCATCCGCCCCAAGCGTTCAACGCTGACTTCGCGTTCGGAAGTCGATATTTCCCGCGATTACGTCTTTCCGTACTCGCGGAAAACCTATCACGGCATTCCGATCATCGCCGCCAACATGGACACCATCGGCACTTTCGCCATGGCGCGCGCGCTGGCCCGGCACACGTTGTCCACCGCCCTGCACAAGCATTACGGCGAAGCCGAACTGCTCGATTTTTTCACCGCCCTGCCCAAGGACGCCGCCATTTTCTATTCAATGGGCATCACCAAACCAGATTTCGATAAGTTCCGCCGCGTCATGGACAGCGCCGACGGCACGATTGGGCACGTCTGTGTCGATGTGGCCAACGGTTATACCAAGGCGTTCATTCGCTTCATCCACCAGATTCGCGGCGAGTTTCCGGCGATCACTCTGATGGCCGGAAACGTGGTGACGGGAGAAATGACCGAGGAACTGATCCTGGGCGGCGTGGACATCGTCAAGGTCGGCATCGGTCCCGGTTCGGTATGCACCACGCGCAAAGTGGCCGGCGTCGGTTATCCGCAGCTCTCCGCCATCATCGAATGTGCCGACGCCGCGCACGGTCTGCGCGGTCTGATCTGCGCCGACGGCGGCTGCACCTCGCCTGGCGATCTGGCCAAAGCCTTCGGCGCCGGCGCGGACTTCGTGATGCTCGGCGGGATGCTCGCCGGTCACGACGAATGCGCCGCGGAAATCGTCGAAGTCGACGGTCAGCGCAAAATGCGTTTCTATGGCATGAGTTCGCGCGAGGCGATGAACAAATATGCCGGCGGCGTTGCCGGTCATCGCGCCTCGGAAGGCAAGGAAGTCCTGCTCGACTATCGCGGCCCGCTCGAAAACACCTTGCAGGACATCCTCGGCGGCGTGCGCTCGGCCTGTACCTACGTCGGCGCGAGAAAGTTGAAAGAACTCTCCAAGCGCACCACCTTCGTGCGCGTCACGCAGCAGTTGAACGAGGTGTTTGGCACGGCGTAAACGCGGCAATGCCGTGCTCTTGGCGGACTCCGGTTCGTCCACACCGAGGATGAACCGTGCGGAAGAAGAAGGAATCACGCCGCTCTTTTGCGACCGCGCAGATGCGAAAATGACGCGCCGGAACTTCCGAAATCGGTAAATTACCGTCGTTGGGCTGCCGGGTTCAGGATGCGTCAAAAAAACCAGTAACTAATTGATTATAAAGGATTATTACAACATGGCTCAATACGTAATGTCGATGCTGCGCGTCAGCAAGACCGTCCCCCCGAAACGTCAAATCATCAAGGACATCTCGCTGTCCTTTTTCCCCGGCGCCAAGATCGGTCTGCTGGGGCTGAACGGCTCCGGAAAATCGACGGTGCTCAGGATCATGGGCAACGAGGACAAGGAATACGATGGTGAAGTGCAGCACCTGGCCGGTATCCGCATCGGCTATCTGCCACAGGAACCCCGGCTCGATCCGGACAAGACCGTGCGTCAGGAAGTCGAAAGCGGCATGGGCGAAGTGATGCAGGCGAACGCCCGGCTGGAACAGGTCTACGCCGCCTACGCCGAGCCGGACGCCGATTT
>JAITNL010000137.1 GCA_031290495.1 Accumulibacter sp. | reverse complement strand
TCACACCAAGTTGTTCCGCAACGATTTTTTTGACGCGTTGTTCGATATTTTCCATCAATGGACTCCTTGTAAAGGTTCATGTGTTGAAACAAAAACGCCACATTCTAACAAACTGATCGGCTCTTACCAAACGCCGACGGACAAACCGGGCAATTGTTCGCCGCCCTCGCTCAATAACCACCCTGCCAGCTTCAGGTCATGTACATGCCGCCGTTGACGTGGATCGTCGTGCCGGAGATGTACGCGCCGCCGGGCGAGGCCAGGAAGGCGACCGCCGCGGCGATGTCCTCGGGCTGTCCCAGTCGGCCAAGCGGCACGTTGGCGATCAACGCCGCGCGCTGTTTTTCTTCCAGTACCTTGGTCATGTCGGTGTCGATGAAGCCGGGCGCGACGCAATTGACGGTAATGTTCCGGCTGCCCAGTTCACGCGCCAGCGCGCGCGCCATGCCGGCCACCCCCGCTTTCGAGGCGCAGTAGTTGATCTGTCCCGCGTTGCCGGCGTAACCGACCACCGACGAGATATTGATGATGCGTCCCTCGCGCGCCTTCATCATCCCGCGCGTCACCGCCCGGCACAGACGGAAAACCGACTTGAGGTTGGTGTCGATCACCGCGTCCCATTCTTCGTCTTTCATGCGCAGGGTCAGGTTGTCGCGCGTGATACCCGCGTTGTTGACCAGCGCGTAAATACCGCCGTATTCCTTCTCGATCAGCGCGATTCCAGCCTCGATCTGCGCCGGATCGCGCACGTCCATGACGATGCCGCGCCCCGGCGTTCCCGCTTCGGCCAGGGACGCCTGGATACGGCCGGCGTTTTTTTCGTTGATGTCCGTGCCCACGATCGTCGCGCCGTGACGGCCGAGTTCGCGGACGATCGCCGCGCCGATACCTTGCGCGGCGCCAGTGACGAGTGCGACTTTATCTTTCAGATACATGAATTACTCCAGGTTGAGGTGAGCTTCGAGCGAAGCAATATCATACAGGGCGATGCCATTGAGTTCGCCTGAACAGCGTTTGACAAGCCCCGCGAGAACCTTGCCGGGGCCGCATTCAGCAACGTTGACGATGCCCCGTGCGGCGATTTTGTGCACGGTTTCGACCCAGCGCACCGGCGAATACGCCTGCCGGATCAGGGCGTCCTTGATCCGGACTGGATCGGTTTCGAGCGCGACGTCGACGTTGTTGATCAGCGGAATGGCCGGCGTTCTGAACTCGATTTTGGCCAATCGCGCGGCCAATTTGTCCGCCGCCGGGCGGATCAGCGAGGAATGAAAAGGCGCGGAGACTGGCAGCAACAAGGCGCGTTTTGCGCCGCGCGACTTGCAGCCTTCGCAAGCGCGCTCGACGGCGGCCTTGTTGCCGGCGATGACGGTTTGCCCAGGACTGTTGAAATTGACGGGTTCGACGACCTGCCCCGCGCCGGTTTCGGCCTCGGCCTCGGCGCAAGCCTCACGAATCTTGTCGTCGTCCAGGTTGAAAATCGCCGCCATCGCCCCGGCGCCGACCGGAACGACTTCCTGCATGACGGTCGCGCGCAGGCGCACCAGCGGAACGGCGTCCTTGAAATCGATGACGCCGGCGGCAACCAGCGCCGAATATTCGCCCAGACTGTGCCCGGCCACCACCGACGGCGGCTTGCCGCCCTTTTCCAGCCACAAACGATAGACCGCGATGGCCGCGGTCAACATCAGCGGCTGCGTATTGACGGTCCGCGCCAGCAGTTCCGCCGGACCTTCGGCGACGAGCTGCCACAGGTCCTGATTCAGCGCCTCGGAAGCCTCGTCAAAGGTGGACAGCGCCACCGCCGAATCGCCGTAGGCATCCATCATTCCAATCGATTGGGAACCCTGCCCCGGAAACACCATTGCGAATGCCATGATTTTCTCCTTTTAATACTGCAGCAGAACAGCCCCCCAAGTCACCCCGGCACCCACGCCTTCGAGCAGGAGCTTCTGCCCGCGCCGGACGCGCCCGTCGCGAATCGCCGCGTCCAGTGCCAGCGGAATCGAGGCCGCCGACGTGTTGCCGTGACGATCCACCGTCACCACGACCTTGTCCATGGTCAGCCCAAGCTTTTTGGCTGTCGATTCGATGATGCGGATATTGGCCTGGTGTGGAATCAGCCAATCGATTTCGGACGGGGCAATGTTCGCTTTGCGGCAACATTCGTGGGCGGTTTCAGACAAGACGCGCACGGCGAATTTGAAAACGGCCTGCCCGTCCATACGCACGAACGGATCGCCGGCGATCTGCCCATCCCGCACCTGCCCCGCGACGGAAAGAATACCATACAGCGAACCGTCGGCATGTGCCACCGTGGCCAGTATTCCAGGCGCGTCGGCCGCCGTGAGAATGACGGCGCCCGCGCCGTCGCCAAACAGTACGCAGGTGGTGCGGTCTTGCCAGTCCAGAAGGCGCGAAAAGACTTCCGCCCCGACGACCAGCACCGCCTTGTGACTGCCGGAGCGGATGAATTTTTCGGCGACGCCGAGCGCGTACACGAAACCGCCGCACACCGCCTGCACGTCAAAGGCCATCGCGCCGACGTTGCCGAGTTTCGCTTGCAACACACACGCCGTGCTCGGAAAAATGAAGTCGGGTGTGGTCGTGGCGACGATGATCAGATCGAGTTCGCCGGCCTCGATTCCCGACATTTCGAGCGCGCGGCGACTGGCTTCCAGCGCCAAACCGGAGGACGTGCAAGCAGCGTCGGCCAGATGACGCGCGCGGATTCCGGTACGGGTGACGATCCACTCGTCGGTCGTGGCGACGCCGCGCCGGGCGAGTTCGTCATTGTCGATGGGCGATCCAGGCAGATAAGCGCCGACCCCCGCGATGTGTGCATACATGCTACGCCATCCCCTGAACTTGCTGCCGCGCCTGCTCGGCCACGCGCAGTGAGATGCGCTCCAGGACGCCGGTACGGACGGTATCCGCCGCGCGGTCGAGCGCGTTGGTGAAAGAAAAAATATCGGCGGAACCGTGGCTTTTCACCACGATTCCGCGCAATCCCAGCAAACTGGCGCCGTTGTAGCGGCGATGATCGACGCGGTGCTTGAAATGCCTGATGACCGGCAGAGCAATGAGCGCCGCCAGCCTGGTCAGCAGGTTACGGCCAAATTCCTGGCGCAGAAAAACCGCCAGCATCTGCACCAGTCCCTCGGACGCCTTGAGCGCCACGTTGCCGACGAAGCCGTCGCAGACAATCACGTCGGTCTCGCCCTTGTATAAATCGTCGCCTTCCACGTTACCCACGAAATTCAGCCCCGAATCCTTCAATAATTCGGCGGCGCGCTTGACCACGTCGTTGCCCTTGATCTCTTCCTCGCCGATGTTGAGGATGCCCACGCTCGGACGCTCCCGGTGTTCGATTGCCCCAACCAGCGAGACGCCCATGATGGCGAACTGCAACAGATGCTCCGGGGAACAATCCACGTTGGCGCCGAGATCCAGCACATGAACGTGACCGGAGATGGTCGGCAGAACGGCGCAGATGGCCGGCCGGTCGATCCCCGGAAGCATCTTGAGGACAAAGCGCGAGATGGCCATCAACGCGCCGGTGTTGCCGGCCGACACGCAGACGTCGGCCTCGCCATCCCTGACCAGATTCAGCGCCACACGCATCGAGGAATCCTTGCGGGTGCGAATGGCGAACGCCGGCGATTCATCCATGGTCACCACCTCGCTGGCATGTCGAAGCACCAGACGTGACTCGTCCGCGTTACTCAGGAACGGACGGATTTTTTCTTCGATGCCGACCAGAATGGCGCGCACGTCCTCGTGCTTGCGCACAAATTCCAGCGCCGCGCGCACGGTGACCTCGGGGCCATGATCCCCGCCCATGCAGTCGATGGCGACAGTGACAGTCATCCAGTAAACGCGAAAAAAAAGGCAGACTGTTCGCGCACGAAATTCAAGCCGCCCGATTCACGGTCTTACTCAGCCGAACCTTTGGTCACCTTCTTGCCACGGTAGTAGCCCGTGGGACTGACATGGTGACGCAGATGGACTTCTCCGGTCGTCGGCTCGATGGCCAGCGGCGGATTGGTCAAAAAATCGTGGGAACGGCGCGTGCCGCGTTTGGATGGGGATTGCTTGTTTTGTTGAACTGCCATGATTCCTGCTCCATTTTCAAATTCACCGCACCCTGCCCTTCAGCACGGAAAAAGGAGAAAGCTCCTCTGACCGCTCACCCGAATCTGGCAGCACACAATTTTCGTGACGCGGCGCTGCGGGAAGATCGAGAATGATTTCATCCTCGATCAGCGCCACGACATCGAGTTCCTTTTGCGCGACAAGGAAATCCTTTGCATCGTCCTCGATTTCCTCTTGCGTCAGTTCCTCCTCGTCGCCGATCAGTTCCAGCAGACTGCGAATCCTGACCGGATAGTCGATTCCATCGAGACAACGCTGGCAACGTACGGACAACGCGCCATCGACTTCCAGAACCAATTGCGGTCTGCTTTTACTGTTGCTTACACCACTACCAGGCAGCCCCATTTGCCCCTGTACGCGGTAGACGAGATTGCCGACTGAATCGGCCAGCAGATCAAGCACGCGCGCCAGATCGGCCACGGGCAACTCGCCTTGCAGCGAACCGTTTCCCCGCGCAAAAACCAGGCTGTCAATGATGACCCGTCGCGACATAAGCCGCGCATGATAGTATCTTTACTCCCCGAAGTCAAAAGCCGCTCGCTCCACTGTCGCGAGTTTTCAATCTGTCCGCTATTCACAGTCTTCCCAAGGAGGCGCCGATGAGACGGACAGTGCCGTTACAGGAAATACGGAAGATGAAAGATGGCCAAAATCCGATGCTCCGGCCCGGCGCGTTTCAACCGTTCGACTCCGGCAAGGGCGGCATCGACCGTTTGACGATATGTTGCTCCGGCTGACATCGAGCACTTCCGGCAAGATGGTCATGTTTGCCGAACACGCCCATGTTTTTTTCGGATGGATCGGCAAGGAATGTGTTGCGCGCGGTGTTTTCACCACGGAACAACTGCCGGAAGCGATTGCCTGTTTGCGCCTTGGCGCGGATCGGGAAAAGCAGACGATTGAGCATCAGGCGCTGGAAAAACGGAACGGCGGCGAAGACGAGAGCGAGGCTGACGAGAACCTGGAACACCGTCCGAATGAGCCGGTCACCCTGGAACAGCGGGCGCGGCCACTGCTTCGCTTGATGGAACAGACGCTGAAAGAGCAGGGATTCATTGTCTGGGAAGCGTCCGGAAATTTCTGATTCAGGCGGGTAACGCACCGCCGCCTCGCGCCGCGCGCTCAAAGCATCTGATTGACCAGCCGGTCGGCGCGGGTGCGCGCCAGCCGCTTGAGCAGCCGTTGCACCGGCGCCGGATAGGCTTCGATCGGTTCCAGCGCTTCATGCCCCGAAAGCCGTTGCGTACGCGCCAATATCCGCTCCAGTTCGGCGAGGTGCGCTCCGATCAGCAGCTTGTTCGGATCGTGGATCAGCAACCCGTTTTCCAGATCGAGCCGCCAGGCGCGCGGATTGATGTTGTTGCCGGTCAGCAGCGCGTAGCGGTCGTCGACCAGCAATCCCTTGAGATGAAAACTGTTGTCGTCGTGCCGCCAGAGGCGCACCTCGAGCCGCTCGGCGTCGATGAGCTGCTGATGCGCCTTGCAGAAGCGGCGCAGGTTGGTTTCGTAGAGGTAAGGCAGCGCGCCGATGGCCTTGAATGGTTCGTCGGGCGGAATGTAGAAATCGTTGGCGGTTTTGTCGCCGACCACGATCATGACGCGGCAGCCGTCTTTCAGACGGGCGTCGAGCGCGCGTCGTACCGGTCCCGGTGGGTTGAAATACGGCGTAAACAGCACCAGTCGGTTTTTCGCCTGACGGATCAGTTCGACGATTGTCCGATTGAGTTCGTTATCGCGGTTGCCCAGTCCGAACAGCGGTGTTACCCCGATTTCCCCTTGGCGGACGCGGTCGCCGGTGAAGCGATAGCGGGTGTGCGCCAATTCGCGGCGGAACTTGACGATGGCCGGGCGGAGTTCCTTGGTCTTCGGCGCTTCCGGCGTATTCAACGGATGCACGGCCGGACTCTGACGCAGCGCCCGGTCGAGCGCGACGGCCAGGGTGTCGGCGAGCGCGCGGCTGCGGATCAGGTGATAACGGTCGATGCGGTAGCGCTCGTGGCGCTGCAGGTAAACATCGTTGAGACTGGCGCCGCTGTAGAGGACAGTGTTGTCGATGATGAAGCCCTTGAGGTGCATGACGCCGATGAACTCGCTGCGCTGCACGGGAACGCCGTAAATTTCCACGCCCGTCCCGAAACGTTCGGCCATCGCGCGGTACAGCGCGGCGTTTCCCGCCGACCGCGTCTTGCCGATCAAGCCGCGCTGGGCGCGATGCCAATCGACGAAAACCGCGACATCGAGTTGCGGACGCGCCGCTTTGGCGGCGTGCAGCGCTTCGAGGATTTCCCGACCGCCGTCGTCGTCCTGCAAGTACAGCGTCGGAAGCAGGATGCGCTGGCGCGCTTCGGCGATCAGCGCAAGCAACGTGAGCCGATACGCCGCAGGGCCTTCCAGGGTCTCAAAATTCTCGGCCATGACCGGAATGACCGGCAGATTGTCGAGGGCTTTCCAGTCACCTGTTTTTTCCCGCCAACTGCGCCAGACGGCGGGCAGCCCTCGTGGGCCTGGCGGTTGTGTATGAATATTTTTCACAGACCGGATTATACCGGCGCCCACCGCCACGCGCTGAATTTGGCTTTTCCACCGCGTGGCGATTGCGGCAAAAATCAGAGAAAACCGCGCACACGGTGTCGAGCGTGATGTTCGGGCGCGGGAACGCCGTCACCTCCGGTACGCAAGCCAGTTTCTCGAACGACGTCATGATGAAACAAACCCCTTCCTGTTCCGCCAACCGGACAAATTCCCGACGTTCCTGATTCACCGTTCTTTCCCTCCAAGACATGGCAAAACTCCTGTTCGTTTCAACAGGAAACAGTGTTACCTATGTCCCGGCACATGTGTTACCTATGTGGCCGGTCTAAACAGACGCGACGGGTTCCGGCGGTACCGTCAAGATCGATTTCTCCAGGATATCCCATATCAATACGAACGTAACTACTCATACCGGCTTTTTTGATTACGCCGCCGATCCGGGAAATTATCAAGAGTATCTCGTCGAGGCCGATACCGTGGTGGAGCGCGCGGAGGGGCTGCAGTTGAATTTGATTAACGAGAATGGCGGCGATGCGTCAGAGAAACGGGTCATCCGTTATATCAACAGCGATTCAGTCGCCAATGCCGACGGCGCGGCCGTCTTCGATTATCTGGCGATGATCGACGGCAATGGTGATGGGGAGGAAGGGCTTTGTCTCGGCTTTGGCTTGAAGGCGATCGAATCCTACTTCGGCAAAACCGTCACGTTGGACAGTACGGACAGCGTCGCCGTCGGCGGCCCTTTGTTGAACGCCCAATTGACCGGCGCGGGAAGTTTTGTTTTCTCCGGCTCACAGGATGCCAAGGCCGGGAACGCGGGAAGCGATTATTCCGGAGCGACGATAGTCGACGGGCTGGCCTT
>JAITNL010000055.1 GCA_031290495.1 Accumulibacter sp. | reverse complement strand
ATGCGTGTAATCTTCATCTCGACGCCTCCTTCTCCGTGATTGGGTTAACAACACTTCCAGTCTGGCACACCGATGCCGTTGGGGGAACAGGAGGCGTCCATTCCATTGACCTATGCGGGCTAACCGTCCCCGGCGAAAAATAACGCCGAGGCGCAGGCTATAAGCCGCGTCAGCGGCGTAATCCGACATCCACGCCTCCGACGCGAAGTGCCGCCTATTTTGCCGCCAGCAAGAAAGAACATACAAGTGGCGGGGTGGCGGTGGCGGCTTTATTTCCTGTTTTTGGCCGCGTTCCAATTACGGGGCAAAATTGCGTTGTTGGCGCAGGACACGTCCAAACACGACACCTTGCGCGGCATGCTCCAGAAACCATCTCTTTTTCGCGGTTTGAATTGCGCGGTAAGTTGGAATACCATCCGCTTCCGCTGTCCCGTTGCGGTTCCGAACCAGCCGCCTGAAAAAGTGAAATGGCACTGATTTATTTATGGCTTGTTTTTTCAAGGAGATTTCAATGAAAAAGGAATGGTGCCAAATGAGAGCTGATATGAAAAATCGTTCCGCGCTTCTTTTTGTGCTTGGTGTTGTGGTCTTTATTTTCGGATGTGCGACGAAAATACAGCATTCTGATGTAATAGCCGATTCCACATCAAAGCTTGAAAAGAACCAGATTGTTTATATCGCGTTGGCAGGAGACGGTCATTATGGAGGAAAAGCGTATCCCGGTTCAGGCGTACAGGTTTCCCATTTTATTGGCGGCGGGATAAAACCATACGTGCAAAAGACGATTGTTGCCAATGCCCCGGCTTCCACGGAAGCAATACTGGCATCGGCGAAAGATTCCGGCGCGCGGTATGCGTTTGTACCCGTCATTTCCAACTGGGAACCGCGCGCCGCGGCTTGGTCGGGAATACCAACGAGAGTAAGCATTTCAATTGCCATACACGATGTTTCCACAGGGCAGGAGGTCATGCTTCGCAAAATTGACGTTAAAGGGAGAGCAATGACCTTTGTCAGTCAGTCGGCAGACGAATTGGCCAAAGTGGCGATATATGAATTTTGCGCAAATATTTTTTAGCGCGCGCGGGATTGGTTGGAGGATCACCATGAACGGTTCAGTGACATTTGTGTTTATGGGAGCATGACAAGAAAAAACCAGGAAATCAGCGACCGGCCAGAATGCCTGTCGCTGATTTTTTTGGTGCTTTGGCCGCAAGGCTTTCACTGGCGATTGCCCGGAAAAACGGTCGAACCGGCGGCAAGTGAGCTGTGACAACCCAGGCTTTCGAGGCCAACAGGTCGATCAGTCCTTGCCGCTGACAGGCGATTTCACCCACGGTAACGAACCGCACGTTGCCGAATATCGGCGACGGCATGACGACTCGCGCCAACAGTTTTCATATATGGACATAAATTTTTCTTCTTTTACTGCCCGTAAACCAATCGTTAGCATAAGCGCTCAATTTAATCCCCACGGCTCATACTCCAAGGAGAATCGAATGAAACTATCTCCCACGCTGATCAAATTTTTTTCCGCCGGTCTGTTGTTCGCTGCCTTGGCGGGAAGCGCGTCGGCTGAATCGCTCAAGGTCGGCTATCTGCCCGCCATCGGGCACGGCAAATATTTCATTGCCTATGAACAGGGATTTTTCAAGCAGGAAAATCTCGATGTCGAACTTGTCGAATTTCAGAACTCGGCCGACGGCATCAACGCGGTCATCGCTGGCAAGCTGGATACCGGCTCATTCAGTACGCCCGCGCCGCTGCTCTTCTATTCCAAGGGGTCCGACATCAAGATCGTCGGCGGAATCATGGGGCAGGACGGTTCGGTCATCATCAAGCCGGAGAAAGCCGGAGAAATCAGGACGATTGCCGATTTGCGCGGTAAAAAGGTCGCCACCGTCCGCCTGGCATCGAGCGACGCCGTGCTGCGCACGGCGCTCAAGGAAGCCAGGATCGACTGGAAAAAGGATCTGGAGATTTTTGAACTGAAAAATCCGCCCGCCGTCATCGAATCCGTCAAATCGGGGCAGGTCGACGCGGGCGTCGTCTGGGGGCCGTTCGATCTGCGCGCGGAACAGCAGGGGCTGAAAGTCATCGTCCGTTCGGGCGATATTTATCCGGGGCATCCGTGCTGCCGTCTGATCGTTTCGAGCGCCCAACTCAAGAATCCGGCGGTCGTCGAGCGTTTCCTGCGCGCCCTGTTGCGCGCCGAGCGCTTCGCGGTCGATCATCACAAAGAGACCATCGACGCGATCGCCAAATACGTCAAGCTGGACCACAAATTACTCGAACAGAGCTATTACTCGCCGAATCTCGATCAGACTACCGATCCCAACGTCAAGGGCGTGCAAAAATTCTGGCTCTCGCTGGTCGCTTCGGAGTTCATCGACGGCAGCCGTTCGCTCGATCCGATCTTTGCCATTGAACCTTATCAGCGCGCGATTGAAGCGCTGGCCAAAGAGCATCCGAAAGACGTGTTTTATCAGACGCGGCTGGCGCAGTTCAAGGAGCGCAATCTGTGACGTTGGCGCTTGATTCTGCCGACGCGTTCGGCTTGCGGATCGACGATGTTTCTTTCGCCTACAGCGACGACGAGCCGGTATTGCGGCGAGTCGTGCTCAGCGTTCCCGAAGGGCGGTTTCTGAGTCTGCTTGGGCCAAGCGGGTCGGGGAAATCGACGCTGCTGCGCCTGATCGCCGGTCTGGAAAAACCCACGCGCGGGCGCATCGCCTGGAAAGGAGTCGACATCGTCGGGCCGGGGATCGACCGTGCCGTCGTTTTTCAGAACTATTCGCTTTTCCCCTGGTATACGGCGCAGATGAACGTCGCGCTGGCGGTTGCCAAGGCGCATCCTGACCTTACCCGCGCCCAGCGTCTCGAACTGGCGCGCGACTATCTCGCGCGCGTGGGTCTCGGCGAGGTCGCGGCGAAATTTCCTTTCCAGCTTTCCGGCGGAATGCAGCAGCGCGCCGCGATTGCCCGCGCGCTGGCGCTGGAAGCGCCCGTATTGCTGATGGATGAGCCTTTCGGCGCGCTCGACCCGGTCAATCGGGGACGCTTGCAGGATTTGCTGCTCGATGCCTGGAACAGCAGCGCGCCGCGCCGCACCATCGTTTTCGTCACGCACGATATCGACGAAGCGATTTATCTGGGCGACTGGGTGGCCGTTCTCGGCGCCAGCCAGAAGGGGCATCTGCTGGCCGAAATCGAAGTGCCGCTGACGCGTCCGCGCCAACGCGCCGAACTGTTCGCTTCTTCTGAGTTTCGCCAGTTGCGCGAAGACATCGCCGAACGGCTCGACGCGGATGTTTTATCGGGCCTGACCACGATTTGATGTGAAAAAAGACGCCATGTCCAAAGCCATCGTTCTCAAGGAAAATCTTGTCCAGGAAGACCCGTCGCGCGGCGAAAACGATGCGGCACGGTCACAGTCCAACAGCAACAACGCCCAGGATTCCCGCGCCTTCATCGCCTGGGAAGCGCTGGCGCTGTGGGCGGTGCTCCTTATTGCCTGGCAGATCAGTTCGTATTTCATCAATCAGCAAACCAACCCGCTTTTGCCCGCGCCGGCAACCGTCGCTCACGCTTTAGTGGCTTCATTGCCGGAACTCTGGAAAGGCACGGTTTCCTCTTTTTTCATTCTGCTTCCCGGTTACGCGCTGGCGGTTATTTGCGGCACGGCGCTGGGGCTGCTGACCAGCGCCATGCCGGGCTTGGGACGCGCCGTCTTTCCCTTTTCCAGAGTCGTCGCGCCGATCCCGCCGACCGTTTATATTCCGTATGCCATCGCCATTTTGCCGACCTTTCAGATTTCCGCCGCGTTCGTCGTTTTCATTGGCGCGTTCTGGCCGGTATTCCACAACACCGCCATCGGCGCGCAATCGATTGAAGCGCATTACCGCGACAACGCGCGCGTGCTTGGTTTTTCGCGCCTGGAGTTGCTGGTGCGCGTCGTCTTTCCGGCCAGTCTGCCGCATATCTTCGCCGGCATGGGCGTCGGTCTGGCTTTTTCCTTCATTCTGCTGACCGTCGCCGAACTGTTTGGCGCGAACGCCGGATTGGGACGCTTCATTCAGTATTACGCCGATTTCGCCGACTATCCGCGCATGGTCGCCGGCATCATCTATACCGGCGGCGTAACCTGGACAAGCATGACGCTGCTGGATAAATTGCGCCACCGCGCGCTGTTCTGGTTACGCTGAAACGCTCATGTGCTCTTCTGTCAAACGATTCATTGGTCTCGCGCTTATTCTCTGCGCATTGGCTTTTCCGGGTTCGGCGATGTCCGCGCTGTTCTCCATCGAAGGCCATGATCTGGCGTCCGAACTCCAGACCGCCCAACGCGAAGGACGCCGTCTGGTCGTCTTTTTTGAACTGCCCGATTGTCCCAAATGCCTGAAAATGAAGCGTCAGGTTTTTTCCAGTCCCCGCGTGGAAAAACAGTTTGGCCGTCATTACCGCGCCGTGCGTATCGATCTCGCCTCTACCGCATCGATCATCGACACGCAGGGAAAACAAACGCCGGTACAGGAAATGGCGCAACAACTGCATATTTTCGGCGCACCGGCCTTTGCCTTCTTCTCGGACGACGGTAGTCTGGAATACCGTCATATGGGCAGTCTCACTCAGGCTGACGATTTTTTGCGCCTGGGCCGCTTCGTTTTGAACGCGGCTTATGAACAACAGCCGTTTTCCGATTACCGCCACACTTCCGTTCACCATTGAAATGACACTTATAAACCAGGAGGAAACAAACATGAGTACAAACGAAAATCAGCCGGCGCCGCTCATTTTGAAAGAACAGCAAGGCGGCGTCGTTTTCCTGACGCTCAATCGCCCGCAGGCGCGCAACGCGCTCTCGCAGGTCATGCTCGACACTTTGCTGGCCCAATTCGACGCCATCGCGGCGGATAAAAGCGCGTTTGTCGTGGTTCTCGCCGGCGCGGGTCCGGCGTTTTGTTCGGGACACGACCTCAAGGAAATGCGCGCCACCGGATTTGAACGCGGCTATGCCGAAAAATTATTTGCCACCTGCGGAAAACTGATGCAACGCATCGTTTCGCTGCCGCAACCGGTCATCGCCCGGGTGCACGGCATCGCCACCGCAGCGGGCGCGCAACTGGTCGCCAGTTGCGATCTGGCGATTGCCGCCGACAGCACCCGTTTTGCCACGCCCGGCGTCAATATCGGTTTTTTCTGTTCGACGCCGATGGTCGCGCTTTCACGTAACGTCGGCCACAAACACGCCATGCAAATGCTCCTGACCGGCGATTTCATCGACGCCCCGACGGCGTTGCGCTTCGGTCTGGTCAACGAAATCGTCCCCGAACACGATCTCGACGCGGCGGTTTCCGCGCTGGCGACCAAGATCGCGTCCAAATCCCGTCACACGCTGGCGATCGGAAAAGAAGCGTTCTACCGTCAAGCCGAATTGTCGCTGGCCGAAGCCTATACCTACGCGCAGGGCGTGATGGTCGGCAATCTCCAGGCGCTCGACGCGCAGGAAGGCATTTCGGCTTTCATCGACAAACGCGCCCCGGTCTGGTGCAACGCCTGATCCCAAGGGAGATTCATGAGCGACATTGTCACCCTGCGGCGCATTTTGCGCGGCGCGCATACCTTGGCTATCGTCGGTCTCTCGGCCGACTGGTATCGCCCCAGTTTTTTCGCGGCAAAATACATGCAGGCGCACGGTTACCGGATCGTCCCCGTCAATCCGAAATATCCCGAAATCCTGGGAGAGACGAGTTATCCCGACCTCAAATCGATTCCCTTTCCGGTCGACCTGGTGGACGTTTTCCGCAAGCCGCAGGACTGCGTTCCGATCGCCCGCGACGCCATCGCCATCGGCGCGGCGACACTCTGGATGCAGATCGGCGTGATCAACGAAGAAGCCAAAAAACTGGCGCAAGACGCCGGACTTGCCGTTGTCATGGATCGTTGCGTCAAGATCGAATACGCCCGCCTGTTCGGCGGACTCAACTGGATGGGCGTCAATACCGGCATCATTTCTTCTCGCCGACCTCTTTGATTGAAAGATTATCTTCATGGCCGACCGCAAATATGGATTCGACACGCTGAGCCTCCATGCCGGACAAATTCCGGACGCCGCCACCGGCAGCCGCGCGACGCCGATCTACCAAACGACCTCTTACGTTTTCGATACGCCCGAACAGGCCGCCAGCCTGTTCAATCTGCAAACCTTCGGCAACGTCTATTCGCGCCTTTCCAACCCGACCGTCGCGGTACTCGAAGAACGCATCGCCGCGCTGGAAGGCGGCCGCGCCGCCCTCGCCACGGCGAGCGGCATCGCCGCCCAGATGGTCGCGCTGTTCAACATTCTTGAAACGGGCGACGAGATCGTCGCCGCGCGGACGCTTTATGGCGGCACGCATTCCCAACTCGACGTCAATTTCCGCAAGCTCGGCATCAACACCACTTTCGTCGACGCCGACGATCCGGAAAATTTCGCCAGAGCCATCACGCCGAAAACGAAAGCGCTGTACGCCGAAACGCTGGGCAATCCCTCGCTCAACGTACTCGATATCGAACGGGTCGCAAAAATTTCCAACGCCGCCGGACTGCCGCTGTTCGTCGACAATACTTTCGCCTCGCCCTGGCTCTGCCGTCCCTTTGAATGGGGTGCCGCCATCGTGCTGCATTCGGCGACCAAATTCATCGGTGGACACGGGACGACGATGGGCGGAATCATCGTCGAGTCGGGGAAATTCCCCTGGGATAACGGAAATTTTCCCTGCATGACGGATCCCTCCATCGGCTATCACGATGTCCGTTTTTACGAAACCTTCGGTAATTTTGGCTTTACCGCGAAATGCCGCATGGAAATCCTGCGCACCTTCGGGCCGTCGCTCTCGCCGTTCA
>JAITNL010000189.1 GCA_031290495.1 Accumulibacter sp. | reverse complement strand
ATCGTTTTTACTCTCATCTTTTTCGCTTGTAAAGCGTTATTTCACAAAATTTGTCAAAAATCGGCTGACGGTGTGGTATTTACGCGCTTTTCCATGCCTTTCCCCGCGTTCTCCGTGCCGCCGCCTGGAAACCTTGAAAACCTGGATTCCAGCTTGCGCGGGAATGACGGGGCGGGGGAGGAATGATGGGGCAGGACAGGCAGGACGGTTATTTGGATGGATTGGTTTACGGGAACCGCCATACAACAAGGTTTTCAAAAGGCAAATTCATCATGGCTTTTTTGCGTGGGGCGAGTTTTCGGACTTGTCCGCTTCAACGCGCGGCCAACGGCCTGGCGTCAGGTTTCTCCGTCCGCGTCTCCGCCGACGCTCAGGTCTGGCGATAACGCGCCCCTCAAACCTTGAACTGGCTCACCGCGTCCTGAAGTTCCGACGCCCGCGCGGTCAGGTTATGCGCCGCGTTCGCCGCCTGACGCACGGCGGTGGTGTTGTCCTCGCTCATGACCGCGATGCGTTCGACGTTTTTGGCAATATCGGTGCTGGCGGCGGATTGTTCGGATAGGGAGGACGAGATTTCATCGACGGCGCGGACCACCTTGCTGGACGAGGTGTTGATTTCCTCGACGGCGTGCCCGGCCTCGCCGGAAAGTTTCACCGTGGTTTTCACGCTTTCGCTTTGTTTCTGTATGCCAGCCGCGGCGTGTTTGGTGCCGGCGCCGATTTTGGCGACGATGTCGGCAATATCCACGGTCGAGGCGGCGGTGCGTTCGGCGAGTTTTCTGACTTCGTCGGCCACCACCGCAAAACCGCGTCCCTGTTCCCCGGCGCGGGCGGCTTCGATGGCCGCGTTCAAGGCCAGCAAATTGGTCTGATCTGCCACTTCCCTGATGATATTGACCACCGAGGCGATTTCCAGCGAATGGCTGCCCAATTCCTCGATATTGGCGGCGGCGACAGCAAATTCGCTGGCGATGCGATCGATGTCATTGACCACGCTGTAAATGGTTTCGGCGCCTTTGCGAGCGGATTCGCCGGAGGCGCAGGCGATCTTGTTGGCGTTGTTGGCGGAATCTGAAACGTGGTTGATCGACACAGTCAATTCTTCCACCGAAGCCGCCATCAAGGCCGCCGTCTGCGATTGGCTGGCGGACGCGACGGCAACGCTCTCAGCGCCGGCGGAAAGCTCCTTGCTGTCGGCGGCAATGTTGATGGCGATACTGCTGATGGTGTCGATCATGGTGCGCAATCGCCCGACCATTTCCTTGAGCATGTACAACATGCTGACGCTGTCGCCTGGACGCAGCGAGAAACGCACGGTCAGATCGCCGGAAGCCACCACCCGGAGCAATTCGTTGGCGTAGGCCGGTTCGCCGCCCACCTGCTTTATCAGCAGACGGAAAATGCCAACGCCGATGAGCACCGAAAGGAACGCGCCCGCAACCACCAGCCCGAAAGTGAGGTCTACGGCGAATCTGGTGGTGTTGAGCGCGCGCGCGGAGTCCTTGCCGACACTTTCGACCTGGTGCGCGCGCGCGGCGTCGATCGCGGCGGTCAGGCGCGCGGTCAGAGGCCGGACGCCGGCGTAGAGTCCGATCAGCTCGTAGCGGGCGCGCTGAAAGGCGGCGGCGGCGCTTTCGCGGTTGGCGTCGGCAAACTTCTTCAGGTTGGCGTCAAATTTGATGTAAGCGTTGCGCCAGTCGTCGAGCGCGCTTTTCAGTTCGTTGAAATTGTTACGGCCTGCCTCGGTGTGGTTGGGCAGCGACGAAACCGTAGCGAAGGCTTCGTCGATCGTCCGCCACTGGATTTCGCGCTGACTGACGAGGTCGTCGAGCGCCGCGGTATTTTGCGGTCGCGGAGCTTCCATGGAAAAGAGCTGCAGGGTGCTGGCGCGAATACCTAACTCGGTGATGTGGAGCTGACCATAGGCGACGACCAGCGGAATGCGGCGGTCGGCGAGGTCTTCCAGCCCGCTTGAAAGCGAGCGCAGCGAGGCGACGGCCACCGATCCGACGATCAGCAGCAAGACCAGCATGGCGGCGAAGCCAGCGGTAAGCAGAGTTTTGAGTTTGACCTGTCCCATTTTGAGTTCTCCCTGATATGAAAACGCGGTTTTGCCAAAGGCGTGAAGAGGTTGGAAAGATAGAACGCTGTTTCCCGTGAAGCGGATCATTTTCCCACGTGAACTTTGCGATTGCCAACCTTCACCGTAAATGGTTTTTACCTTTATATGGCCTTTTATTCCGGAAACCGTCGTTGAACGTTACCGTGAGTGCTGTCCCTATCTCCCTTTCGAGACGCTGATCGTCCAGCCAACTGTTGGGCCAAGGCTGTTTCGGATCGTCGCGATGATGTACTACCGCGTATAGCGCAGGCACAGAGTAAAAAACAATCTGGATGAGCTTTGCTATTGTGACATAAAAGCGGCTGACTTAAAAGCGGCATCCGGCGATATTGCCGGCATGATTTCGACGCCTTCCCAGACCCGGAAATATTCAGCGCGCGAGGTGCTTGCCAGCAACCTGCGGCGCTTGCGGGCCGAACGGAAAATGTCCCAGGAAGACTTGGCGCTGGAAGCCGAATTGCATCGAACCTTTGTAGCGCACGTCGAGCGTGGCGCGCGCAATATCTCGATCGACAATGTCGAGAAACTGGCTGACGCCCTGGCGATTCCGATTCACGATCTGCTGCAGCCGAATCGGGTAGTTGCGGGAAAGCTGGATTAAAAGGCGGATAAAAAATGGCCGGTGTCATTGCACTTTTCCCTTGCCATGCTTTCACGTAATTCGTTTCGCCGTTCAAAATATAAATGCCCATTTTTTCGGGGGCAACAAAGACAAAGGACGGCGCACCCATGCCAGAACGACCCGTCGTCACCGGTTGGCGACGATTTCGTGCAGTTGTTCGAGCGCGGACTTGGACATGGAGACGCCGCGGACATGGATTGAAGTATTTATTCAATCAAAAACTTCACTAGTGTCCGGTTAAAAATCGAATAGATTCAATTGATTGCTGGTGTTGCGCTGTTCTGGAATGTAATCGTTGCCGGCAAAGGCTTGCTGGATGGGCATTTTCTCGAACACGGAGAGCGAAAGGATCTGTAATCCTCGAAACCCGCCTCGATAGGCGCTCTCCAGCCCGCAAACATCTGCCAAACCGGACACTACTGAGACTGCATCAGTTTTGATAGACATTTTGAAAGTCAAAACCTGACGCTCGGACTCACACCTCTATTGGAATCGACTCACGCGCGTATCGGCCAAGAGCGAACAGGCTTATGCCTGTTTTCTTCCATTGACATTGCGGCAGACGTATGCCAGCCTGTCACTTGCTCCTGTTTCGGCGGACTCGATCCCTATATTCGGCCATCAAAAAAAGTGAAAAAATGACATTTGAGATTGATTTTTCCAAAACAGCGTCAATAATTTTTGCAGACAGGCATAAATCAAATCCCGCTTTTCCCTGCACGCCGCATCCGACGCGTCCATTGTTTCCACGCCGCCAGCTGTTCTTTTTCCTCGCCGCCTTTCTCGGCTCGTCCCTCGCGTTTCCACCGCAAACCGCTGTCGCGCAGCATGTCGTCAATACGGGTTCCGCAACCAATAACACCGTGAATCCCAACTCCGGCGTCATCATCGATGGCACGGTCTACGCCGGGGACTCCAACATGGGTACATTGACCGTCAGCGCCGGGCAGGACATAAAGATCAATACCGGCGCGAACAACTTTGTTTTCGACGGCGTTATCAATGGCGCGGGAGGCATTACCAAAACCGGCGCGGGCACACTGACCCTCTCCGGAACCAACACCTACACCGGCATGACCACGGTCAGCGAAGGAACGCTGACCATTACCGGCGCCATAGCATCCGACAGGCTCACCCTTTACAACGGAACGACTTTCGACGCCAACCATGGAGCGGTTCCCAACCTCGTCCAACTCGACGTGCATGGCAGCGCCACCTACGACGGCAGCCTCAACGCGACGGGCGGAGCCTTGAATTTCTACCTGCCCCCCGCCTTCGCCGCGCGCGGTACCCTGCTCAAAGTAACCGGCACCGCGAACATCACCGGCGCTACCACCAAGATCGGCATCGAAGGCTCCAACTCCCCACTGCAAAAAGGCAATTAGCTCACGCTTATCGACGCCCATCCCGATCGCGCCGTCACGCCGGGCGCGTGTTTCCAGCGCGGCAGACTGGGTTGAAACGAAGCGGAAACCCGGCATTGGCCGGTGAAAAGCCGGGTTTTCGCTGCGCCGCAACCCAGCTGCGCGAGCTTCCGCATGAGGCGCCGAAACCGTACATCACTTTCATTCGACCGGAAGTGCAGTCAATCCCAACCCACCGATCTCCTCTACGCCGTCGCGCAGCCCTTTGCGCTCAAGGGCGCGCTCCATCAAAGCCTGACCGTCGGTCTGGGCTTTGACCTCTTGTCCGGTCAAGTCCAGCCCGCCGCCCAGGTCATCGGCGCGGCGATGCAATCGCTGGCCCCAGGCGACTGTCTGGACATGGGTTTGCCCAAGCCCACGGCGGAATGGCTGCTGGCGGGTTCGGCGCTGACGATGGGACTTGGGAATAAGGATTAACCCGCTTATCCGCCGCCGTTTTGTTTGTTCGTGCGCCTGTTCCTCTGGTAAAATCCGACCCGTTGGCATGGTTTGCGCAATTGAAACGGGCAATCCGGCTGATATTTGGTAAGCATCGAGGCAAGGCCGCACCCAGGCTGACGACCAAAATGGCACCGGAACCTTTCCGGCACCGCCACTTTCCGATTCGTTTTTTTTACAAGGAGCAATATCATGGCACTGACCGCGTATATGGCCGTCAAAGGCAAATCCCAGGGCGACATCAAGGGCGATTGTCCGCAAGGCGGCGACAAGAAAGACAAAATCCTGCTGTAC
>JAITNL010000180.1 GCA_031290495.1 Accumulibacter sp. | reverse complement strand
TCGTCGTATTGCGCACCCACGTGTTCAATTGACCGCGTTCTGTCGCGCTCAGAGTGATCGTTGTTGCTTCCATTCGACAATAATACAGTAGTTATGTATTATTGCAACTAGGTACTAGTAACGCCATAGCCTCCTTGCGCCGATCTCTTGCGGCGGACAGGGAAACGTCCGGGAATTTTCCAAACGCCAGCGTATTCCGCCTGCTGCCAAGGCGGTAATCCATCCGCCAATATCTTGAGTTATCCGGGTTGATGAGGAGGTACAGACCGCCGCCATCGGTCAGCCGATAGGGCTTGTCTTTTGACTTGGCCGCGCGTAGCCGGGCATCGGACAGGGGTTGAACCAGTTTGGGCATGTTTTGACAGTACACAAATCAAGGAAGCAGTACACATGCCCGAAATTGTACTGTCAAAAACCGTGGATTGTAACGGACTTGTGCGGACTGCTTCGGACGAAAAAAAGACCGGAAACCTTGTATTTACTGGGTTTTCCGGCCTTGTTTGGACTGCTTCGGATTGGTAACTGGCGGAGACGGAGGGATTCGAACCCTCGATACAGGTTTTGCCCGTATGCTTCCTTAGCAGGGAAGTGCCTTCGACCACTCGGCCACATCTCCAAAGAGTGGCGATGATAGCTTTTCCATCCGTATCGGTCAAACAAATGCCACGAGTTTGTCACGAGTTGTGTCAAGGCGCGGAAATTGCCATCGTAAAAAATTGGGCGCAAACTTGGTACCCGTTCAAGCAGGTTTTGCAAGCGGCGATACCTGCCTGAGCAGCGCAATCGGCTCATGTATCCATCAATGTCATTTCGTCAGTCCGGGAAGTTAAATGAACGTCAATATTCTCGATTATCTGAAAACCAACGGCGAACAACTCGACGTAGATATTGCCGCCGCCTTGAGCATTCCGATGCCGCAACTGAAGACGCTGGTTGAGCAGCTTTCGGTGTCGGGCAACATTATTTGCTGTCATGTCACGCGCTTTATCGACGGCAAAAAAATAGAGGGCACCAGTTGCCGCTTGTCATGCGATATTCCGGCGCCTTCGCGCGGTCGCAAACCGGGCAGTAAAAAGGACCTCGCGACCGATATTTTCCTGGAATGAGCGCTCGATTCCGGCGCTGGCGGATGCGTGAATGAATGACGAGTTTTACATGCGCGAGGCGCTTTCGCTGGCGCGTTCGGCGGAATGCCTGGGCGAGGTGCCGGTGGGCGCCGTGGTCGTTTGCGACGGGAAGATCGTCGGACGCGGTTTCAATTCGCCGATCGGCGACTCGGACCCGACCGCCCACGCCGAAATCGCCGCCTTGCGCGATGCGGCGAGAAATCGGGGGAACTATCGCCTTCCGGATTGTGAGCTGTTTGTGACGCTGGAACCGTGCGCCATGTGCGCCGGAGCGATCCTGCAAGCGCGGATTTCGCGCGTGGTTTATGGCGCGCGCGATCTGAAAACCGGCGCGCACGGCAGCGTCGTCGATCTCTTCGCGGTCGAACAGCTCAATCACCATACCGAAATCGTGGGCGGGATACTGGCGGAAGAATGCGCCGAGCTGCTGTCCGGTTTTTTCGCGGCGCGGCGGACAGGAAAACAGGTGGAGGCGTGAAAATCGTCGTTTCCATCGCCCGACAGCGTTTGAGCTTGTTCGACGCCGCCGGAAAGCCGTTGCGTGTTTATTCCGTTTCCACGGCGGCCAGAGGGTGGGGCGAGCGCAACGGCAGCTTTCAGACGCCGCGCGGAAAACACCTGATTCGCGCCAAGATCGGCGCGGGGCAACCGTCCGGCAGCGTGTTCGTGGCGCGCCGCCCGAGCGGCGAAATCCATTCGCCAGAACTGGCGGCGGAGTACCCCGGACGCGACTGGATGCTGACCCGCATTCTCTGGCTTTCGGGCTGCGAACCCGGATTCAACCGACTCGGCGATGTCGATACGATGCGGCGCTTCATCTACATTCACGGCAGCCCGGGGACGGCAGCGATGGGCCAGCCCGGATCGCGCGGCTGCATCAGGATGCGCAACCGCGACGTGATCGAGCTGTTTGACCTCGTGCCGGTGTATACGCCGGTGGAAATTGTCGAAGATTGAGCGTGGCGCTGTAGATCGCTTTTTCAGGTTTTCGTAAGTTGCGCCGGACTGTTGTCCGGTTTTTTCGCGGCGCGGCGGACAGAAAAACAGGGAGAGGCGTAAAAATCGTCGTTTCCATTGTCAGACAATGTTTGAGCTTGTTCGACGCCGCCGGGAAGCCGGCCTTTCAGGTTTTCCCAGCGCCCATCTGTTTTACGCGCATCTCGTTCAGCAATGGGGTGAGTTCGTGTTCCTTGAACCCCTGCGTTCCCGTGGCCGAACGTCCGCTGTTGAGAATTTCAATCCGGTAGGCGTCAAACTTTTCACGCAACGCGATCCCCGCCGCCTTGATCGCGTCAGGTACCCGTTTCAGATCGACGAACTTGTCCGTCGCCTCGCAGATGAACGTATCCATCGTCCCCATTAGCCGTGAAACGTCGATCCATACGCCGCCAGCGTCCGGGGTATAGACGCAGAACGTACGCTTTTGCCCGTTTTCCAGAGACAGACGCAACACGAAACGATGATCGGCCTGTGTTTCTTCCCGCTCGTCCGCGCGCGTGTCCCCGCCCAGAAATTCCGCTTGCGGCAGTATGTCGGCAAGCACGCCTTTCAGGGTTTGGCTTGACTGGTTGGAATGCTGGTAAAGCCTTCCGCGTTCGTCAGTTGTTCGGTCAGCGCTTCCACCGCCATCTGATGTTGTCCGGCGCATGTTGAAAAAGACTCCCCGCGGAAACCATTCCAGAATTTCACACCGCACCCCGCTTTTTTGTCTCGCCGTTTTCCCGTCGTTTGGGAATCCCCGTATAATTTCCGCGCCATGCGGTGAGTTGGTTTTTTTTATCCCCAAACCGGCGACTGGCCGGTTTTTTTGACGATCGCTTTTGTGGATTGATATGCGCATTCTGTTGAGCAACGACGACGGTTATTTTTCTCCTGGCATCGAACTTCTCGCGCGGACGCTGTCGTCCGTCGCCGAAATCACCGTGGTCGCGCCCGAACGGGATCGCAGCGGGTCCAGCAATTCGCTGACGCTGGACAGACCGCTGTCGCTGAAACAGTCGGCCAACGGGTTTTACTACGTCAACGGCACGCCGACCGACTGCGTACATCTGGCGGTGACCGGAATGCTCGACGAACTGCCCGACATGGTAGTGTCCGGGATCAACAACGGCGCCAACATGGGCGACGACACGATCTACTCGGGCACCGTCGCCGCGGCTACCGAAGGCTATCTGCTGGGTGTGCCGTCGGTCGCGGTGTCGCTGTGCAGCAAGGCTGGCGTGCATTACGGGACGGCGGCGCGGGTGGCGCTGGAAGTCGTGCGCATGATTCTGCAAAAACAGCTGCCCGAGCCGGTACTGCTCAACGTCAATGTGCCGGACGTTCCCTACGATGCCTTGAGCGCCTGGACCGTTACCCGTCTGGGCAAGAGGCACCGGGCCGAGCCGGTGGTGCGCGCGGTCACGCCGCGCGATGAAACGGTGTTCTGGGTCGGCGCGGCGGGCGCGGCGCAGGATGTCGGCGAGGAAACCGATTTTCACGCCGTCGCCAACAATCGGGTGTCGATCACGCCCTTGCAGATCGACCTGACTCACAACGGGCAGATCGACATGGTGCGCTCATGGTTGCGACAATGACGCGCGCCGCCGCTCCCGGCGCGGCCACCGCGTATGCCAACGCGCGCGCGACGATGGTCAGGCGTCTGCGCGAACAGGGGATTCACGACGAAGACGTGCTCGCGGCGCTGGCCGCCGTACCGCGCCACCTGTTTGTCGAAGAAGCCCTGGTCTGGCGCGCTTACGACGATACGGCCTTGCCGCTCGGTTCGGCGCAAACCATCTCGCAGCCCTTTGTCGTGGCGCGCATGATCGAGATTTTGCTCGATCGGCGCGGCGGGCTGGGCAAGACGCTCGAAATCGGCGCCGGCTGCGGTTATCAGGCGGCCGTGCTGGCGCAGCTCACGTCCGAGGTTTACGCGGTCGAACGCATCGCGTCGCTGCTGGCGCTGGCCAAAGTCAACCTGCGCAAAGCGGGGAGCCAATCCCGCGTGCGCTTCAAATACGCCGACGGTCAGCTTGGCCTTCCCGAAGCCGCCCCGTTCGACACCGTTATCGTCGCCGCCGCCGCGCCGCGCGTACCGCCAGCGCTTTTGCAGCAACTGGCGCTTGGTGGCAGAATGTTGTTGCCGCTGGGGGCCGGGGAACAGCGCCTGACGCTGATCGAACGGCGCGCCGAGGCTTATCTTGAAACCCGTCTGGACGGTGTCCGTTTCGTTCCGTTACTTTCAGGACTCGAATGAAAAAGATGGCTTGTTTTTCAGGCGTCGGGTACGCCGCTCTGGCGATCCTCGCGCTGGTGCTTTCCGCCTGTACCTCCAACGTCCCCGCGCCGGTTGCCGAATGGAGTGGGCAAAGCGTCCCCGCCCCGGCGGCGCGGGTCGGCACACATACCGTCAAGGCGGGCGACACGCTGTACAGCATCGCCCGCGAATACGGCATGGATTTTCGTGAGTTGATCGCGCTCAACGGGATCGAGAATCCCGATCAGTTATCGGTCGGGCGGGTGCTCAAGATCGGACCGCGCGCGGATTCGGCAGCGACGCCGGGCGCGGTCGCCGCGCCGGTGCCGCCCGATGTCGTCGTTGTCCGGCCAATCGGCGAGGCTCCGGTCGTTGCCCGGCGGCCTGAAGCGGAAGGCAACACGGACCGCGTCAAGCGTCTGCCGAAAGCCGGCAAGGCGCCGTATTCCGAACAGGCGCTGGCCTTGGCGCTGAACGACGGAAAACCGCCGCCGCCGCCGGTCGAAGCCGCCAAGCCGCCGGAGCCGGCGAAGCCCGCCGAAAGTCCCGTGGTCAAACCTGCCGAAGCGGCGGCGAGCGCTGGCGCGCGTCCCTGGATCTGGCCGGCCAGCGGCAAGCTCGTCGGCACCTTCAGCGAGAGCGGCAGCAAGGGCATCGACATCGCCGGCAAGTCGGGCGATCCGGTGATCGCGGCGGGCGGCGGCAAGGTCGTTTACAGCGGCACCGGTCTGCCCGCCTACGGCAAGCTGGTGATCATCAAGCACAACGCCGAATTTCTGTCCGCGTATGCGCACAACCAGAAAATTCTGGTCAAGGAAAACCAGTCGGTAACCCAGGGACAGAAAATCGCTGAAATGGGCAATACCGGCGCGAATCAGGTCAAGTTGCATTTTGAAGTCCGTCGTCAGGGCAAAGCCGTCGATCCGCTGAAACATTTGCCGCCGCGCTGACTTGAAAAACTGAAAATGAGCCAGAAAATCGCGATACTCGATTCGTCGTTGCGCGACGGCGCCCAGGCCGAAGGCATTTCGTTTTCAGTCGAAGACAAACTCGAACTGCTCGAACTGCTCGACGGTCACGGCGTCGACTATGTCGAAGCCGGAAATCCGGGATCGAATCCGAAAGATCTCGAATTTTTCGCGCGCGCCAAGGCTATTCGCCTGAAACACACCCGGCTGGCGGCGTTCGGCAGCACCCGCCGGCGCGATACCAGCGTCGAACAGGACGGCGGCGCGCGCTCCCTGCTGCTGGCCGACACCCCCGTCGTGGTGATTTTCGGCAAAAGCTGGGATTTTCACGTCACCGACATCCTGCGCGCCTCGCTCGACGAGAACTTGGCGATGATCCGCGAGACGCTGGCGTTTTTCAAAGCCAGGGACAAGGAAGTCATCTTCGACGCCGAACACTTTTTCGACGGCTGCAAAAACAACCCCGACTATGCCGTGAAGACGCTCCGCGCCGCGCTCGATGGCGGCGCGGACGCGCTCGTGCTGTGCGACACCAACGGCGGCGCTTTTCCGTCCGAGGTCGGCGCCATCGTCGCCTGCGTGGCCGGGCTGTTCGACGTACCGCTCGGCATCCACGCGCACAACGATTGCGGCATGGCGGTCGCCAACAGCGTCGCGGCGGTGGAGAACGGCGCGCGGCACGTGCAGGGCACCTACATCGGCTTTGGCGAACGCTGCGGCAACGCCAATCTGTCGACGATCATCGCCAATCTCGGCGTCAAGCGCGACTACGAATGTCTGCCGCGCGAGCAGTATCGGAACATCGCGCACGTCGCGCGGCACGTCGCGGCAATTTCCAACGTAGCGCTCGGTGAGCGCGAGCCATTCGTCGGCAGCAGCGCGTTCGCGCACAAGGGCGGAATGCACATCGACGGCGTCAACAAGGCCGCGCGTTCGTTCGAGCACATCGATCCGGAGCGCGTTGGCGGGCAGCGCCGTTTCCTGATGAGCGAGGTTTCGGGGCGGCGCGTGATCCTCGACAAGATTTGGGAATTCGATCCCAGCGTCACCAAGGACGATCCGGTGACCGACCGCGTCATGAAACGGCTGAAGGAGATGGAACACGCGGGTTATCAGTTCGAGGGCGCGGAAAGCTCATTTGAACTGATCGTGCGCAAGCAGCTTGGCAAGTACCGTTCCTTCTTCGATCTGGAGCATTTCCGGATCATCGGCGAACAGCCGGCCAAGGGCGAATACAGCTCGTCGGCGATCATCAAGATCAAGGTCGACGGCGAGGACGAAATCACCGCCGCCGAGGGTGACGGCCCGGTACACGCGCTCGACCGGGCGTTGCGCAAGGCGCTGGAAATTTTTTACCCGGAACTGGCGAATGTCCACCTGACCGATTACAAGGTGCGCGTCATCAACGGCAGCGACGCGACGGCGGCCAAGGTGCGCGTGCTGCTGCAATCGACCGACGGCGACGCGGTATGGACGACGGTCGGTGTATCGACCGACATCATCGAGGCAAGCTGGCTGGCGCTGGTCGATTCGATCGAATACAAGCTGCTCAAGCTGGAAGAAGCCCGGCGGAAACAGGCGGCGTTCGATTGAAGCAGGATATTGCCGGCGAATCGGCGGGGCGGGGAAAAATCAATCCAATGTGTCCGCCAACAAAAAGCTGTCACGAACTTTCAACCTGTCCGCTTGTCATGGTCATCTGAAGGAGGTGGGCGCTGAGACGGAAGCGTTACAGGAGATCGGGAAGACAAAATTTCCTCTACCAGTCATTCCAGCGCAGGCGAAAATCCAGGTTTTCAGGATTCCCCGCTGAGCGCGTGCAAACCAGTCTCCAGAATGCAACAAAAGAGAGTGTTTACATAAACAATCTCATATTGTTTTTTGGCTTTCACGCCTGTAAGCTATCCGCCTGCCGCCGCATTGACGTGACGGCTTGGATCGGTGGATTTCCGGTCGGCGGATCGCGCGCTGGCGGAATACTTGAAAATCAAGATCAACAAGGTCTTTGTATGGCACAAGAAAATCCTGGCGCGAATTCCTTGGCTCCCCCCCCACCCGGCGGCAGCATTGATTTCAACGCGCTGATGCGCAAGTACGATTCGGAGTCAAAGTTCAGGATTTTCACCGGCTGGCTGGGCAAGCTGATCCTGCTCATCGCGATCGCCATGTCGTGTTTCCACTTCTACACGTCGGGATTTGGCCTCTTGCCGGCGCAGCACCAGGGCGCGGTGCACCTCGCGTTTACCCTGTTGCTGACGATTTTCCTGTACCCGGCCAGCAAAAAAGCCAAAAAGGGCGGTCTGCCGTGGTACGACGTCATCGTCGGGCTGCTCGGCGTCTCCGCGAGTCTGTATCTGGTGGTCAATTACATGGCGCTGGTCGAACGTTCGGGACTGCCTTCCACCCTCGATCTGGTCATGGGCTTCATCCTGATTTTCGTGCTGCTGGAAGCCACTCGCCGCATCTCGAATCCGGTACTGCCGTGTCTGGCGATCGTCTGTCTGCTGTATACCTATTTCGGCAACGTGCTGCCCTGGGGCATGGGGCACCGAGGATTTTCCATCACGCGCATCGTCAACCACATGTACCTGGGGACGGAAGGTATCTTCGGCACACCGCTGGAAGTTTCCTCGACCTTCGTCTTCATGTTCATCCTGTTTGGCGCGGTGCTGGAAAAAACCGGCGTCGGCAAGTTCATCATCGACCTTTCGCTGGGACTGGCCGGCTGGGCTTCGGGCGGGCCGGCCAAGGTGACGGTGGTCGCTTCGGGCATCATGGGCACCGTTTCCGGCTCGTCAGTCGCCAACGTGTGCACGGTGGGTATGTTCACCATCCCGCTGATGAAAAGCGTCGGCTACCGGGCGCACTTCGCCGCCGCCGTCGAGGCCGCCGCGTCGACCGGCGGACAAATCATGCCGCCGGTGATGGGCGCGGGCGCGTTCATCATGGCCCAGTTTCTGGGCTGGCCGTATATCGAGGTGGCCAAGGCCGCCATCATTCCGGCGCTGCTGTACTACACCGCCGTGCTCATCCAGGTGCACTTCGAGGCGAAAAGGCTCGGCCTTTCCGGCATCGCGCGCGAGAACTTGCCCAACGTGTGGTATCTGTTGAGAACGCGTGGTTTTCTGCTGCTGCCGCTCGGCGCGATCATCTATCTGCTGGTGGCCGGGTACACGCCGTTGATGGCGGCTTTCTGGGGCATTCTGGTCAGCCTCCCGCTGTCCTGGCTGAACAAGGAAACGCGCCTGACCCCGAAAAAACTCATCGAAGCGTTCGCCTCCGGCGCGCGCTCCTGTCTGGGCGTGGCCTGCGCTTGCGCCTGCGTCGGCTTCATCGTCGGCACCTGCACCCTGACCGGGCTGGCGCTGCGCATCGCCAGCGGAATCGTCGATCTGTCCGGCGGTCTGTTGCTGCCGACCCTGCTGCTGACCATGTGCGCCAGCATTCTGCTCGGAACCGGCCTGCCGACCACAGCCAACTTCATCGTCACCAGCACCATGGCCGCGCCCGCGCTGAAACTGCTGGGTGTGCCCGACATCGCGGCCTACATGTTCGTGTTCTACTTCGGCATCGCGGCCGATCTGACGCCGCCGGTGGCGCTCGCGGCGTATGCGGCGGCGGGAATTGCCGGCGCGGATCCGATGAAATCGGGGGGGACGGCGATCAAGCTCGCCCTGGCGGGTTTTCTGGTGCCGTACATCTACGTCTATAACCCGATTCTGTTGTTTGTTGAGGCGGCCCCACTGCCGATGATTCAGGCCGTGATCACTTCACTGGCCGGGGTTTACCTGCTTTCCATGGCGACTATTGGGTACTATGACGGACCGCTGTCATGGCTGATGCGCATCGTGGCGTTGGCCGGGGCGTTGGGGCTGCTGATTCCAGGAACAACTTCCGATCTTTGCGGTCTTGGCGCGTTGGCGTTCATTTATTTGTGGCAGCGTTTTGCAGTGAAACCTGACCAGACAATCACGAAAACTTAACCAGGAGGTAAATAGCATGAAACAGTAATTTGCGGCAGCGTTTTGCAGTGAAGCATGACCAGACAATCACGAAAACTTAACCAGGAGGTAAATAGCATGAAACAGTACAAATTGACGCGCTTGCTTTCGATTACCGCGCTGAGTCTTTCTCTTTGCGCCGGGCTTGCCCAGGCCAAGGATTTTGTCTCCATCGCCACCGGCGGAACTTCCGGGACCTACTATCCCATCGGCGGCGCGATCGCCCAGGCGGCCAGCAAGAGCGGCGCGCTGCAGGCCACGGCGGAAACGGGGAACGCTTCCGTGGCCAACCTGAATCTCATCGGCAAGGGCGAAATCGAAATCGGTTTCGCGCAGAACGACGTGGCGTTCTGGGCTTACAACGGGCAGCAGATGTTCAAGGAATCGCTGAAGAATCTGCGTACCGTCGCCGCCCTGTACCCGGAACACGTTCAGGTCATTCTCGCCAAGGATGCCAGGATCGCCGGCATCGACGGACTGAAGGGCAAGCGCGTCAGCGTCGGCGCCGCTGGTTCGGGCGTCGAGGCGGACGTACGGGCGATTTTTGAAGTCGCCAAACTGACCTATGGCGATATGAAAATCGACCACCTGGATTTCGGCGCGACGACCAATCGTTTCAAAGACAACCAGATCGACGTTGGTTTCGTCGTGGCCGGTTTCCCGACCGCCTCGATCATGGATTTGACGACCACCAAGGACGTCAACCTGCTGAACTTCAGCGACGATTTTCTGGCGCAATTGAGCAAGGTTCATCCGTATTTCGTCGCCAGCGTCATCCCCGCCAATACCTATCGCGGCGTTACCCAGGAAACGAAAACCCCCGCCGTCGTGGCCATGCTCGTAACCCATGACAAGGTGCCGGAAAACGTCGTCTATGAGTTCGTGAAGGGTTTGTATGAAAATCTGGACGCGATCCACGCCTCGCACGCCACGGCCAGGCAGATCACGCTGGGAACGGCGCTGCAGGGCGTCACTCTCCCGGTACACGCGGGCGCTGCCAAATACTTCAAGGAAAAAGGCCTCGCGATTCCCGACGTCAAGTAAGCTGTTTCATCCGTCGCGCAACGTCTGCCGGGATTCCCGGCAGACGTTTTTTATTGGCGGTTCTGAATTTCCGGAAACCGCCGCGCCTGGAAGAGGAGCGTTAGCGACGGGCGCCGCTCGACGCTGAGTTGCAGACGCTGACCGGGAAAAATTTCATACAGAGCGGTACGCGTCGTTTCCTTGCCGTAGAAAAAAACGTTGCGCCCCAGTTCGGCGCTGCCAACGCGCAGGAAGATACGATCCAAAGACCGCCGCCCGCCTTCAAATACCATCCAGGGAGCGTCCATGCGAAAACGTCCGCAAGGCGGCTGGGCAAAAGGCAGTCCAGCGTTGTGCGATTGCGCGCGTTCTTGCCACGGCCAGATTCGCCCGTTGACCACGCGGTAAATATCCTGAACCGGAGTGAGTTGTACGGAATGGATGTATTCAGTGGCAAATTCCTGCCCCAACGGAGCGCTCGCCGCGAATAACAGGGGTGACTCGCCGTCGGCGCGGGGGGCGGGGGGGATGGATGACGCGACGCGGATCGTCAGCGCGTCGACCGGATGCAAAAGCAAGGCGAGCAGCGCCAGCGCGCACAAATAGAGCGCATATTTCAATTTTCTCTTTGCCGAAAGGGCGCAAAGCGCCAAAATTGCGTTCATGAGATTTTTCCGGAGTCGCGCGTGTCGATGTCTTTCCAGTTTTTCAGTTTTCTTTCCGGTCTGGCCTATCTGTCTCTCTGCCTGCTGATCGCCGCTTCGCGCGCGCGAAAAAAATGTCTGCGTGACGCTCCGGATTTCAGTGCGCCGACAACGCCGTTTACTGTAGAACAAACAGGACAACGGGTTGCGGAAAACGGTAGACCGTCGTCGGTTCTTCTGCCGCTCTCCAGCCTGATTTCCTTGTCCGCGTTCCTGTTTATGCCTTGCGGCACGCTTCCTTCGTCGATTCCATTTTCCGGCGGCGCGCTGATTATCGTTGGCATTCTGGTGGTCGCGCCTGGGTTTTGGGGCGGACGGCAAGGAGTACGCCGCCAGGGCGCCGCGCCGTTCTGCCTTGGCGTTGCGCTGGCCGCGATGGCGTGGTACGCGCGGCAGCGTGGCGTCCCGGGCGATTTGACCACGCTCGACGCCTATGTCGCCATGCCCATCGTCGGCGCGGCGGAAGGGACGGCGAAGTTCGGGGTCTGCGTTCTGGCGGCGGTATCGCTGTTTGTCCTGCGGAAAGTCTGGCCGACACGGCAAAGCGGGAAAAATCTCCTGCACGCCGACACCGCGTTGCTGACCGCGTTGGCCGCCGAACTCTGGACGCTGGCGGCGATCGGTTTCTGGGTTTGCCTGTTTTTTCCGTTCTCTTTTACGTTTGACCGGGCGTCGGGAATTTCCGTTTTGGGCGGATTGGCCTTGAACGCGCTCTTTTTCTGGGCCAAGCTATCAGGGTTGGCATGGCTTCTGGAGAAGCGGTAGCTTTGCGCCGACGTGAGGATTTCCTTGTTCCGCCTTCAAATCGCCGGCGAACACGTCGCCGCGTCGAAAAACCCATTCACGCGCATGTCCGCGACGAAATTTCCCAATTCGTCGCGCACTTCGACGCGAAACACCGAAACGCTGCGTCCGCGCGACAGGCGGAGCGAACGCGCGATCAGCCGCCGCCCCTTGGCCGTGCCGAGGTAGGAGACGCTGTACGACTGGCCGACGGCGATGCCGGCGTTCTCTCCGGTGAACAGACGCAGGTTGGCATGTACGGCGAAGGCCAGATCGGCCAGCGTGAAAATCGCGCCGCCCTGCACACCGCCGCCGGCGTTGAGGTGCTCCGGAGTGATCGCCATGCTGCATTGCACCGCGTCTTCCGTCGCCGTGTCGATGACGATCCCGGCGTTGCCGGCGAAGCGGTCGCGGGTGAAGAAGGCGCGGATTTTTTCGAGATCGAGGTGCATCAGGCGCTTTCCTTTCTGCCCGCCGCTTTTCCGAGGTCGAACGCCCTGGCGTTCAGCGCGGCCAGTTCCGGTTTTCTTGCGGCGAAACGATTGACGACGCACGCCTTCAAGGTTTCGGCGGGGAAGGGCAGATCGCCGGAAATCGCGCCGAGCATGATGCTGTTCACCAGACGCGGATCGCCCAGTTCGCGGGCGATTCCCCCGGCGTCGAAGTCGTGTACTTCAAACCCCTGTCCGCGCACGGCGGCTACCGGATCGTCGGGATAGTCGAACAGGCCGAGTGAGACGATTGGCGGCGCGAGTCGCAGACGGTTGATCATCGCCGCGCCGCCGCGCCGCCCGCCTTGTTCGTCGCGCGGGCGCAGGTAATGGCTCCAACGCATGGCCTCGGCGACCTCGAAGCCGACCAGGATGTCGGCCTCGCCGGGCGCGATTTCAGGCGACAGCACCTGGCGGCCGAAACGCACGTGCGACGAGACCACGCCGCCGCGTTGGCTCATTCCCGCGACCTCGGTCTTCTTGACGTCGCAGCCTTGCGCGATGGCGGCTTCCGCAAGGATTTCCGAGGCGGTCATTACGCCCTGTCCACCGATGCCGACAACGAGAATGTTGGTGGTTTTCTGAAGTAAATTCATCGTAAAACTGACTCCGGTTTGAAACCCCGCCCGTGAGAAAAGCGGGAGTTTTTCGCGGCCAGAGGTTTTTTTGCGACCGTTTGGGGACGGCGCGCGCGCTTCTTCCAAAACACCTTGAATCGACAGTCTGAAGGAGCGTCGCTAAGCTCTTGCCGCGCGCCCTCTTTCAACAGGCGCGTCGAGAAAATTTTTCAACATTTCGTGACCGTGCTCGGTCAGAATCGATTCGGGGTGGAACTGGACGCCTTCGACCGCCAGCGTTTTGTGACGCAAGCCCATGATTTCGCCATCGTCGGTCCAAGCGGTTACTTCCAGACACTCCGGCAGCGATTCGCGTGCGATTGCCAGCGAGTGGTAACGGGTGCAGGTCACTGGATTCGGCAGTCCGCGAAAAACCCCGGCGTCGGCGTGGTGCACCGGCGAAACCTTGCCGTGCATGAGCTTTTGCGCATGAACGACTTGGCCGCCGAAGGCTTCGCCAATCGCCTGGTGGCCCAGGCACACGCCAAGAATGGGAAGTTTACCGGCGAGTTCGCGGATCGCCGCGAGCGAAATGCCAGCTTGCGCGGGCGTGCACGGGCCGGGGGAAATGACCAGGTAGTCGGGTTCCAGGCGGGCGATTTCCGCCACGGTGATGGCGTCATTGCGGAACACCTTCATGTCCTGTCCGAGTTCGCCAAAATACTGGACCAGGTTGTAGGTAAAGCTGTCGTAGTTATCGATCATCAGCAGCATTTCAGGGCGGTCTCCTTGAATTTATCAGTCATCGCTGTCTTCCGGCAATCTTGTGCGGCAGGTGATGCGGTTTCTTCGCTGTTGCCACAGGTGCGGTTCCGGCGAATAGACACGCTTCTGTGAGTAGCATATTATCCGCAGCCACTGTTTCTGCCGCAAGTCCGTTTCTCGTGACAGTGGCTTAAACCTGCCAGAATAGGCTCCAGGTAACGTGGTATCATCCGCGCAGCTAGTTGTCAGCAGCGCATATAGGGAAGCGTGGCAGAGTGGTCGATTGCACCGGTTTTGAAAACCGGCGACGGGCAACCCGTCCGTGAGTTCGAATCTCACCGCTTCCGCCAAGACATCCCCATCGTTCCCCACTGTAAACCACTGAAACCCACGAAAAATCAAGCTGTTCGGTGGTTTTTGCCCATCCGTACGGCCACGCGACGATCAACCCGGCGGCGATGATCCGCCCCGAAAAGGCATTCGGGCGTGTGGCGAGGGATAAATCATAGACGGAAAGGCGAGGCAGATGCTTGCGTTGTTCTATTGAAAATCAATTAATTTTGGAAGAAAATAAAAGTTTTTGATAAAAAATAGCAATAAATAGTCTTATATGATGAAATAGAAGCAATTACCGCATTCCGCGATACCTATCGGACATTTACCAGGACAGGCGTTTGATGGAAACAGATCGTTACGACCGGCAGATTCTCCGGTTTCTCCAGGAGGAAGGGCGCATCAGTAATCAGGATCTGGCCGACCGCATCGGTTTGTCGCCCTCGCCTTGCCTGCGCCGGGTGCGCGCGTTGGAGGAGGGCGGTATCGTGAAGGGCTATCGCGCCCTGCTCGACGCCAAGGCGCTGGGTTATTCGCTGATGGCGCTGATTTATATTTCGATGGACATGCACACGCCGGAACGCTTCGATAACTTCGAGCGGCGAATCCGCGA
>JAITNL010000127.1 GCA_031290495.1 Accumulibacter sp. | reverse complement strand
TCCATTTTTTACCGCTTGTTCCGATCCACATTTCTTGCATTTCGGCATCGCTTCTTCCTCTTTACCATGCATAAAAGTGAGATTTTATCATCTCGCTATATATTTGGCAACACTCTCGTAATTCTTTCCTCCGTTCAAAACATAAATGACATTGCACACCTTTCTTCAATTTGAAATGGCTGCCGCCAAGAAGCGCCCAATCAGCGATCCTGGACGCGCTGATAGTGGCCTCCCGGCAGCCCGGCAACGCGCCCTTCGAGTTCCAGATGCAGGAGAATCACCGCCAGCGCGTCAGCGGCCAATCCTGAACGGCTGACCAGTTCGTCCAGACCGCAGGGGTCGTATCCGATGAGCGACAGGATTTCCGCGTTCGCGTCTTTCTCCTCTTCCTTGCCTGTCTCTGGCGCCGCTTCCGTGGATAAAGGTGGTGCCGGCAGGTTCCAACGCAATTCATCGAGAACGTCCTGCGCGGTTTCCACCAGTTTGGCACCTTGCTTGATCAGTTGGTGGCATCCGCGCGCCTGCGGCGAGTGAATCGATCCGGGAATGGCGAAAACTTCCCTGCCCTGTTCCGCGCCCAAGCGGGCGGTAATCAGTGAGCCGCTCTCGATGGCCGCCTCGACAATCAGCACGCCGCGCGCGATTCCGGAGATCAGCCGATTGCGGCGCGGGAAATTGGACGCGATAACCGGCGTACCGATGGGAAACTCCGAAACGATCACACCCTTGGCACCGATTTCGCGCGCCAAGTCCCGGTTGCGCGCCGGATAAACGCGGTCGATCCCCGTCCCGATAAAAGCAATGGTGTCGCCTTGCGCCGCCAGCGCGCCGCGATGCGCGGCGGCGTCGATGCCCAACGCCAAGCCGCTGGCGATGGTTAATCCAGCCTTGGCCAGCGCGCCGGCAAACTGTTCGGCGTTGAGCACTCCCTGCGGCGTGGGGCTGCGGCTGCCGACAATCGACAAAACCGGCTGATTGAGCAGCTCGGTACGACCGAGTACGTACAACAAGGTGGGCGGATCGTGAATTTCAAGCAGTGCGCGCGGATACGTCGGATCGGCCAGCGTCACGATGTACTGCCCCGGTTTTTGCGCCCAGCTCACGGCGGCGGCGATGGCGGCGGCGTTGTCGGTATCGAGCAGCAACGCGGTCGCCTGGTCGCCGATCAGCCCGCGCAGCGAACCGCGTCCAGCGGAAAAAACGACGTCAGGCAAACCCAAGGCGGTTAGCAGCTTGCGCTGCGTTTTACCGCCAATGCCGGGGATAAGGGTGAGTCTGAGCCAACCGGCAAGCGTCTCGGTCTCGGCCCCGGTCATCGCCTATGGCGTGCGCACAAAATCGTTGACCAGGATGGGACCGTCGGACTGCACGGCCAGAGCGTAGGCCACGTTCTCAAAGGTGCGGAACACGAAGATCAAGCCGAAACGCATGGCCGGAATGACGACACTTTCCTTGCGGTCGTTTTCGTCGCGCTGCTCGACGACGCGATTCCGCTCAAGCGCCAGCACGTGTCCTATCTCCAGACCGTCCACACTGCCGCGATTGATCGCGACGATCGACAGACGACCTCCCGTCTCGATCGACAGCCGGTCGCCCATATCGAGCGACTGCCGACCTGCAGTCCCCGTTTTGACCGCCCGCCGGCTTCCGGCGTTCATGCCGCCGTAAATCGAGACAACCCGCCCGTCGATAGCCTGGTCGGGGGCGTGCGGAATGTAGTCCACAAGTTCCGGGCGCGTGGTCGGCATCAAGCGGTCGCCATAACCCATTTCCTGCTTGGCGGCGTCGATCTCGAATATCGCCGGATCGCCCGGCCTGATTTGCGTGGCCGAACCCAGATGAAAAGCCTCGTAACCGAGAACCCGGCCGGGATTTTCCGGGTCATGCAAGGCTTTCCCCTTGCGGTAAACCTGCCATTTTTTCAGGTTGTGATCGGCACCCTCCACGTAGGCCGTATCGCCGTTGCCGAGAAAAACACGATCTTCCTGGGTCGCCACGATGCGCGCTTCCGGCTGCAGCGTATTCTGTTCGACGAACAGCGGCGCGGCGATAAACGGTTCAATCGCATTGGGCGAGATCGGTTGGATGGCCTCGGACAACTCTTCTTCATAAATCTGCGGGCTTCGCCTCGATTCGAGACCAATTCGCGCGTCCCGCTTCGATTCGGGGGCAATCCGCGAGCCGTGCTTCGATTCGAGGCGCAAGAGAGGTTGGCCGCTGGCGTCGCGGTCGAGGACGATGACATCGCCGGGGTAGATGCGATGCGGATTTTTGATCTGGGCCTGGTTCATGCGCCAGATTTCCGGCCAACGCCACGGTTCCTGAAGGAAGCGTGCGGAAATGTCCCAAAGCGTATCGCCGCGAACCACGACATGCCGATTCGGGGCCGCGTCGGCGAGCTTGAGCGGCGCGTCGGCGGCGGCGTTTGCCGGATTGACGGAAAGCAGGCTGAAAATGGTCAGAACGAGTGTGAAAAGATTGCGAATCATCGGGTTATCCTCATGCGAACGGACAATTGGCGCATTACCACAAGACCACCGCCGCGAACCAGGGGAAGTTTGACCTGCCCCCCCGTTCGCCGCGGACATCGCATACAATGCGCCGACATGGTGTTGCAAATAGTGCCTCGTATTCATAGATGTTGCATTAGATTTTGCACGTAATTACTTATTTGATCAAGCTTTTTATGTCTTTGCTCCCGATTCTTCGTTTTCCCGACCCGCGTTTGAAAAAGCCTTCCGCGCCGGTACGTGACATCGACGAGAACATCATACGCCTGACGCGCGACATGGCGGAAACCATGTACGAAGCGCCCGGCATTGGTTTGGCGGCAAACCAGGTCGATGTACAGAAGCAGGTGATCGTGATGGATACCTCGGAGACGCGCGACCGGCTGCTGGTGCTGATCAACCCGGTCATCGTTGAAAGCGACGGTACGCAAGTGGGCGAAGAGGGGTGTCTGTCGGTTCCAGGCATCTACGACAAGATCGAGCGCGCGGAGCGGGTCGTCGTCCGCCATCTCGACCTGCAAGGGCAGGAAAAAACGATTGCGGCCGATGGTCTGCTGGCCGTGTGTCTGCAGCACGAGATCGAACATCTGCATGGCAAAATCTTCGTCGAACACCTTTCGCGGCTCAAACAGATACGCATCAAGGCCAAGCTGGCCAAACAGGCGAAGATTACCGCATGAACCTGGTTTTTGCCGGTACGCCCGAATTTGCGGCATGTGCGCTGAAGGCCATTCTGGCCGCCGGTCATCGGGTAAGGTTAGCGCTTACCCAACCGGACAGACCAGCCGGGCGTGGAATGGCCTTGCGCCCCTCGCCGGTCAAGGAAATCGCCGCCGCCGCCGGCATCGACGTATTGCAACCGCCGACGCTGAAGGATTCCGCCGTCTGGGAACGGGTCGGCGCGGCGCAAGCCGAGGTCATGGTGGTGGCCGCCTACGGGCTGCTCTTGCCGCAGGCGCTGCTCGACATTCCGCGTTTCGGCTGTCTCAACATTCATGCCTCGCTGCTGCCGCGCTGGCGCGGCGCGGCGCCGATCCAGCGCGCGATTCTGGCGGGCGACGCCGAGAGCGGCGTATGCGTCATGCGCATGGAAGCCGGGCTGGACACTGGCCCGGTACTGCGTCGCGGTCGCTTGCCAATCGCTTCCGGCGCAACGGCGGGGGCGCTCCACGACCAACTCGCCGAACTCGGCGCGCGCCTGATCGTCGAAGCGCTGGACGACTTGCCCGGTACGTCCGTGCCGCAGTCCGTCGAAGGCGTGACCTACGCGGCAAAGATCGAAAAAGCCGAAGCGCCGCTCGACTGGCGTTTGTCCGCCGTGCGGTTGGAACGCCAGATTCGCGCGTTCAATCCGTTCCCAGGCGCGACGGCGACGCTGGACGGCACGCCGCTCAAGGTCTGGCGGGCAGTTTGCCTGACGGACGAAAACTTCAGCGCGCCGCCGGGCGGCGTTGTCTCCACTGCTCCGGACGGCATCGTCGTCGCCTGTGGCGAAGGCGCGCTGCGTCTGACCGAGCTGCAAAAGGCGGGCGGGCGGCGTTTGCCAGCCGCGCGGTTTCTCGCCGGTCATCCGTTGCGTTCCGGCGCGAGTTTTGCCGCTTGAACAACCCAATTCAAGAACCCAGGCGCGTTGCATACACTCAAGGAGAACCCCAGCATGTTCAACTGGCTGAAAACAACGGTACTGATGGCGGCCATCGTGGCCTTGTTCGGCGTTATCGGTTCCAGTTTGGGCGGCGTCGACGGCATGATCCTGGCGCTCGTTTTCGGCGGCGCGATAAATTTAGTCACCTACTGGTTTTCCGACCAAATGGTGCTGCGCATGTACGACGCCCGTGAAGTCGACGCGACTTCCGCCCCGCAGTTTTACGCCACGGTGCGCGAGTTGGCGCAGCGCGCCGGACTGCCGATGCCGCGCGTCTACCTGATCGACGAAACGCAGCCCAACGCCTTCGCCACAGGGCGCAATCCGCAACACGCCGCCGTCGCGGCGACCACCGGCATCCTCAACATGCTGACGGCGCGCGAGATTCGCGGCGTGATGGCGCACGAACTCGCGCATGTCCAACACCGCGACATCCTGATCTCGACGATCTCGGCGACGGTGGCCGGCGCCATTTCGTCACTGGCGCGCTTCGCCATGTTTTTCGGCGGGCGCGATTCCGCTGGCCGCCGCGCCAACCCGCTGGCCAGCCTGGCCGTCGCCCTGCTGGCCCCGCTGGCCGCCGCGCTGATCCAGATGGCGATCTCCCGCGCGCGCGAATTTGAGGCCGATCGCGGCGGCGCTGAAATCAGCGGCGATCCCAACGCGCTGGCCGACGCGTTGACAAAAATCGATCATTACGCGCGCCGCATTCCAATGATCTCCGCCGAGGAACACCCGGCCACCGCGCAAATGATGATCATGAATCCGCTGCGCGGCGGCGGCATCGCCAGCCTGTTCAGCACCCATCCTTCAACCGGGGAGCGAGTCGCCCGCCTGCACGCCCTGGCGTCGGGTCATCGCTGATTCGGCGTGTGCAGCACTCCCAACGGTTGATGACTTCCAGTTCCGCCGCCATAAAGGGCGAGGTATGAAGACGCGGCGGATTCAAAAAGTAAGCGCAACGACGAATCTGGTTGAGGACGTGGGAGGGATGCGCCAGCTTCTTCGTTTTTGACCGTCAAGTTTGAAAATATTCATCAAACACCATGCCTGCAACCGCCCGTTTCCGCTGGGATATTTTCTGCCATGTCGTCGACAACTTCGGCGACATTGGCGTGTGTTGGCGTCTGGCGCGGCAACTGGCGGGCGAACACGGGCTGACCGTTCGTCTGTGGGTCGACGATTTGGTGACATTCCAACGGCTGTGCCCGGAAATCCGCGCCGACCAGCCGGAACAGCGCGCGCTGGGCGTTGAAATCTGGCGCTGGGAGCGCGATTCCGCCGATGTAATTCCGGGCGACGTGGTGGTGGAAACCTTCGCCTGCCGGCTTCCCGATTCCTTCGAGGCGGCGATGGCGCGGCGCGCTCCCCAACCCGTCTGGATCAACCTTGACCACCTTTCCGCCGAAGCCTGGGTCGCTGGCTGTCACGCACTGCCCTCGCCGCACCCGCGTCTGCCGCTGAGCAAATATTTTTTCTTTCCCGGATTCACTGAACAAACCGGCGGTTTGCTGCGCGAAAGCGATCTGGAACAGCGCCGACGGGAGTTTGCCGCCTCTCCCGCCGCGCGGACGCAATTTCTCGCCCAAACAGGCGTACCGGACGCGATACCCGCCAATACGCTGCTCGTTTCGCTTTTCAGCTATGCAAACGCCGCGCTGACCGATCTGCTCGCCGTCTGGTCACGCGGCAGTCAGCCGGTTCTCTGCCTCGCCCCACCGACGCGCTGTCTGCCGGAACTGGAACGCTTCGCGCAACGAAGCCTGGCGGTGGGCGATACCGTCCGCGTTGGCCGTCTGACGCTGTGCCTCATCCCCTTCGTCGCGCAACCTTACTACGACCAACTGCTCTGGTGCTGCGACCTCAACTTCGTGCGCGGCGAGGATTCTTTCGCGCGCGCGCAATGGGCGGCCAAGCCGCTGCTCTGGCACATCTACCCACAACACGAAAACGTTCATCACGCCAAGCTGTCCGCTTTCCTCGACATTTACCGCGCCGGATTGCCCGATTCACCAGCCGCTGTCGTGCGCGAGTTTTCCCTCGCCTGGAACGGCGCCGGCACCATCACGGACGAACTCTGGGAACGCTGGTCAGGCTCTTTTCCGCTACTGCGGCGGCACGCCGAAGAATGGCAAAAAAAACTGATGAAACAACAGGATTTGTGTTCTCGTCTGGTGCAATTTTGCCAATCCAGGCTATAATGCGCGGCCAATTTTTACCGCCCCCCCACCGGAACCTTAAATCCTTTATGAAAACTGCTCAAGAACTCCGCGTCGGCAACGTGTTCATGGTCGGCAGCGACGCGATGGTCGTCCTCAAGGCCGAATACAGCAAGTCGGGACGCAACGTCTCGGTCGTCAAGATGAAGATGAAAAACCTGCTCACCGGCGCGCCCAGCGAAACCGTTTACCGCGCCGACGACAAGTTCGACACCGTCACACTCGACCGCAAGGAAGTCACCTATTCCTACTTCGCCGATCCGATGTACGTGTTCATGGACGCCGAGTACAACCCATACGAAATCGAGGCCGACTATCTGGAAGACGCGCTCAAGTACATCGAGGACGGGATGCCCTGCGAAGTCGTGTTCTACGACGGCAAGCCGATCTCGGTCGAACTGCCGACCAATCTGGTGCGCGAAGTCATCTACACCGAACCGGCGGTCAAGGGCGACACTTCCGGCAAGGTCATGAAGCCGGCGCGTCTGGCGACTGGCTGCGTCATCCAGGTCCCCGCGTTCGTGGAAATCGGCGACAAGATCGAAATCGACACGCGCACCGACGAGTACCGCGCCCGCGTCAAGTAAGCCAAAGCGGCTCACGGCTTTATTGCCCGCCGGGATGCTTGGCTGCCGACAAGGTTTCCAGGCAGGAATCCCAAAGTGATTCCATAAAAAACCCAATCCTGGCGAGTGGCGCGAGTCTGTCATGGGAAAACTCGCAACACTTCGGCAACCACTTTAGAGAAAAATGTGCCCACCAAAACGGCGGTGGAACTGGAGCCGTGCCGAACTGTACAAAGGCGAACGCGGCGAATCGCCTTTGCGTCACCACAAGAAAATATATGACGGCTATCGCAATAAAAACCGGGAGCTTTACATCGACATGAAAGAAGATTTCTCCACCAACAATGAAACTCGGGTTGCGCTCTTGGTCGATTGCGACAATGTTTCGCCAAACATCCTGGAATACGCTTTGCTGATGGCGGCTCAGTTTGGGCGCATCGTATTGCGCCGGGGGTACGGCAACCACGGCACGCTCGCCAACAAGTGGCAGGAAGCCCTGGTGCATCAAGCCTTCACGCCGTGCCTGCAATATCAGTACGCCAGCGGCAAAAATACAGCGGATATTGCTTTGGCGCTGGAAGCGCAGGAAGCCATGTTCGATGGCCGCGCCGACACCTTTTGCCTAGTCACCAGCGATTCCGACTTCGCCTGCCTTTGCCGCAAATTGCGCGAGCGCGGGGCGATGGTCTGCATTGTCGGCGGCTCCAAAACACCTCCCGCGCTGCGCAACGCGTGTGACCAGTTCTTTGAATGGATGCCGGAAGCATTGGATAAAGAAACACCTGAAGCTCCAAAAGCGGCCAAACCTGAAAAATCCGGCAAACTTCCCGCGTCAACGCCGGTAAAACCAGCCGCGCCAATCAATAAGAGCCAGCCGCATTTCGTTACGCAAGCCGTGGCGCAATTGGTGAGTAACTCGCCTGAAGGAAAAATAACGCTGAATGCGCTTGGGCAGTATCTCAAGCGTACCGACTCGACGTTTTCGCCAAAAACCCACGGACATTCCAGCCTGTTGAATATGATAAAGAATTACGCTTCGCTGGTTGTAAAAGTAGAAGAAGGCGTGCATCTGGTGCAGTTATCGTCGAAACCAGCGACCACCAAAACGAAGAAAACCACATCCGAATCGGCCTGACCAAAGTTCAAGGAGTCAACGCATCATGTCCCAACGCATCGACATCGAAGTTCCGGAGAGCGGCGATTTTTCCGATGTTTCCGTCATCGATTGCTTCGTCAAACCCGGCGCCGCGTCCGCGGTTGACAACGCGCCGGCTGACATCGAATGCGAGATGCTGGTCCTCGGCGCTGGCCCGGCGGGTTACTCGGCGGCGTTCCGCGCGGCCGACCTTGGACTGAAGACGGTCATCGTCGAACGTTACGGCACACTCGGCGGTGTCTGTCTGAACGTCGGCTGCATCCCGTCGAAGGCGCTGCTGCACGTTGCCAACGTCATGGAAGAGGCGGCGCACGTGGCCGGCTGCGGCGTCACCTTTGCCGCGCCGCAAATCGACATCGACAAGCTGCGCGCGCACAAGGCCAAGGTCGTCGGCAAACTGACCACCGGCCTGGCCGGCATGGCCAAGGTGCGCAAGGTCGACATCGTGCGCGGGATCGGCGTCTTTCTCGACGCCCATCGTCTTGAAGTCGAACTGACGCAAGGTCAGGGCCAGGAAAAGAGCGGCCAGAAGAAAATCATCCGCTTCCAGAAATGCGTCATCGCCGCCGGCAGCTCGCCGGCGCGTCTGCCTTTCATTCCGCAGGATGCGCGCGTCGTCGATTCGACCGGCGCGCTCGAACTCCGCTTCGTTCCGCAGAAAATGCTGGTCATCGGCGGCGGCATCATCGGACTGGAAATGGCGACGGTCTACTCGCTGCTCGGCGCGCGCGTTGATGTCGTGGAAATGCTCGACGGCCTGATGCAGGGGCCTGACCGCGACGCCGTCAAGGTCTGGGAAAAGCGCAACCTGCAACGCTTCGGCCAAGTCATGCTGAAAACGAAAACCGTGTCGGTCGAGGCGCAGGACGACGGGCTTTACGTCAAGTTCGAGGGGGAAAACGCCCCGGCCGATCCCGTGCGCTACGACCTGATCCTGCAATCCGCTGGCCGCGCGCCGAACGGTAAAAAGATCGGCGCCGAAAAGGCGGGCGTCAACGTGACCGATCGCGGCTTCATCCCGGTCGATAAAGAGATGCGCACCAACGTGCCGCACATCTTCGCCATCGGCGATATCGCCGGCAACCCGATGCTGGCGCACAAGGGCGTGCATGAAGGGCACATCGCCGCCGAAGTCGCCGCTGGACACAAGACGGCTTTCGACGCGGCGGTCATTCCTGGCGTCGCCTTCACGCTGCCGGAAGTCGCCTGGGTTGGCGTCACCGAGGAGCAGGCGAAAAAGGAAGGACGCGCCATCGAGATCGCCAAATTTCCCTGGGCCGCCTCCGGCCGCGCTATCGCCAACGGCGCGGACTACGGCTTTACCAAGCTGATCTTCGACGCCGAGACGCGCCGCGTGATCGGCGGCGCCATCGTCGGCCCCACGGCGGGCGACATGATCGGCGAAATCGCGCTGGCCATCGAAATGGGCTGCGACGCGGCGGACATCGGTCGCACCATCCACCCGCATCCGACGCTCGGCGAATCCATCGGCATGGCGGCGGAAGTGGCGGAAGGCAGTTGCACCGATTTGCCCCCACCAAGGAAGAAGTGATCTTTGTCCGCGACAACAGGGGTCAAAAAACCGAAAGACGATCGCCCAGCAGCACGCAGGCCCACACCGCGAGGACATTGAGCAGCGCCAGAAAAACCGCCGCGCTGCCAGCGTCCTTGGCCTGCTTGGAAAGAGGGTGCCGCTCCAGTGATATTCGATCCACGACCGCTTCGATCGCCGAATTGATCAGTTCGGCGATCAGCACCACAAGCACGCTGGCGATCATCAGCGCCCTGCCGGTCCATGTCACCGGCAGAAAAAAGGACAGCGGGATCAAAATGGCCGCCAGCCATGTCTCTTGCCGGAAAGCATTCTCGCCGCCATAGGCGGCGCGCAGACCGGCAAGCGAATAGTGCAACGCATTCCACACGCGCCGGAGGCCGGTTTTACCCTTGAACTGACTTTCTTCAGGCATGAATTTCACCAGGACGGATCGAAGACGCAAAGTATAGATGATACGCGCCGACTGCCATTTCAAGAGCCGAGGGAGTTCTGACTAGGGCGACGGCTTGAATGTTGATGGAAGGCAAACGGCCTGGGTGTTCCTGAACCGCCGCAAACTCCACTCCGGTTCTCCTCAACCCACCTCCGGCCCTTCCCTTTGTATGTAGGGCCGGCCGCTGTGCCTGCCCTGGGCGGCCACGGGGGCCGCCCCTACACTAGCGAGGGCGTCCCGCCCTCGGAGAAGAAGAAATCGAGGGCGAGACGCCCTCGCTCCCAGTGCCTCCCCGGCTCTCCCCCTGGTCAGTGCGCGCCGAAGACGTTTGCCCCATGCGTATCTCCCGTAGGGGCGCACTGCGTGCGCCCGCGACCGTTCAGGGGAGGTTCAGGGCGCACGCAGTGCGCCCCTACGGATGGGCCGGGGTGGGGTTTGAACGACCCGCCGTGCGCCCCGCCCCTTGCCAGGAAAGGGGCAAAGGCAGACACATCGGTCTGCCCCTACGGACACGCGCCGCGCCGTCCGGCTACGGCGCCGTTCGGCGCAAAG
>JAITNL010000228.1 GCA_031290495.1 Accumulibacter sp. | reverse complement strand
TACGGCGACGGCACGCTGATTCTCAGCGCGAAAAACACCTACACTGGCGACACCACGGTTCACGCCGGGACGCTCAAGCTCACCGACACCGGCAAACTGACCAACGACGCCGTGACGGTCAAAGACGGCGGCACCTTCGATCTTTCCGGCGAACTCGTCACCAGGAACATCAGCATCGAAAGCGGCGCTTTCTTCAACATCACCGGCACCACGCTGACCGTCACGGGGCTGCTCGATATTCAGTCGGGCGGTACGCTCGATCTTGTCGATCACCACGAACGGCTGCTCAATCTGGGCGCAAGCTCACAATTGAACAACAACGGCTTGATCATCATGAACCATGCCGATAAATTCGTTACCAACGGCAGCAACACCCTGCAAGTTGAAAAACTCTCCGGTAACAACGGCAAAGTCCAGATGTACGTCAACATCGCCGCAAACGAAAGCGACCAAATCATCGTCGCCGGAACCGCGACAGGCACACATCGCCTGCTCCTCACCAACCTGGGTAACGATCCAACCGGCAAGGAACCCGCCCTTTTGCTGGCGCAAACAGGACAAAGCGAATCGACCGACACCTTCACCGGCGATTATTCTTCCGGCATACTCCATTACGTGGTGCGGGAGGGCCGCCATGTGGACGGCGGCAAAGTCAACAACTTTTATCTCGTCCTCAGCAACCTCTGCGGCACCTCCTGCAACTACGTTGCCGCCCAGCGGGTCAACGCCGAAACAGGTTTTCAGCAGCTCGCCAATCTGCATCAACGCGTCGGCGACCACCGCGAGCTGCCGTTGGAACTTCAATCCTGGGCCAGAACGTATTACCACCAGGGTTCCGAAGACGGCAAACGTCATTTCGGCCACGAACAGGACACCACCGGAATACAGATCGGTCGGGAACTCCTCGCCAAGTCCACCGGCAACGGCGGTACCATCCGCGCCGCCATCGCCTTCGACTATGCGCATACCGACGCCGATTTCAACGACCGCGCCCGTCCCGCCGAAGGTCTTCAGCGCGGCACCGGCTCGATGAAGTCCGAAAGCCATGCCCTGGGCGGCTACTTCACCCATACCACGGCGAACGGCGCGTATGTCAATTTTGTCGGCCAGGCCGCCAAGCTCGAAAGCAAATTCACCACAAAAACCAGAACGCCCTACGACAAAACCACCCAGAAAGGCTGGCGCGCCGGACTCTCAGTCGAAGGCGGCGTTCCCCTGTGGAAAATCGACAACGCCTGGCTGCTCGAAGGTCAGACGCAATTGAGTTATCAATACACGAAGTACCAAAGTTTCAAGGACAACACATGCAAAGTCGGCCAATACGACGCCGAAACCTTGCGCGGCCGTATCGGCGCGCGGCTGGTCAGGGATCTGACGACCGCCGAAAACAAATCGCTGAAACTCTACGGATTGGTCAACGTGTATCGAGACTTTTTCAAACCCGAAGGCGTCCCAATCGGCCAAAGCGACGGAACGAACGTGACCCGCATTTCCGAACGCTACGGCAAATCCTGGGGCGAGCTGGGAATCGGAATCCAGGGCTGGGCGAACAAATCCACGTCGGTCTTTGGCGATCTCCGTTATCAACACGGGTTTTCTTCACACGACAAGGGCGATGCCAGAGAAGGCGGCTCGGTGAATGTCGGGGCGAGATTTGGTTTTTAAGCGCCGATGGGCGACTAACCCACACTGACGACGCGCCAGCGGCAAAAAACAGCCAACAGTTTCTGACAGCAACGGCAGGTTCCGAAAGGAATCTGCCGTTTTTTTGTTGCGCGCGCGCCGGAATGCGATGTGTTGTTTTTTTGGCACAAACTCCAAGACAGCGCTTTTTGTGCCAAATATTCATAACAAATAACTTTAACTTAATTTCATTGTTCGTTGTTTATAAATAATAAAATTATTTTAACAATGTTTGGTAAGAATGTATTCCAAGTCTTTGTAGTCATTGAAAAAAATGCAAAAAATCAAGTAAAAAACCTTGCCATGCAAAAAACTTTGCCTTAAAGTGGGGTTAAGTGTTATTTAGTGTAGAAAAGTGGGAGAATGAACTTTTCCGCACCGGCTGAGGTAAAGATTCGATGTTTCAGGGAGCAACAGCGCTGAGTCTCGATGTCAAAGGGCGGCTGGCCATACCGGCGCGGCACCGGGACGCGCTCGTTTCCGCTTCCGACGGGCAGTTGGTGCTGACGGCGCATCCGCATCGTTGTCTGCTGCTCTATCCAGCGCCCGCGTGGGAACCCATCCGCAGCAAAGTGTTGGCGGCGTCCAGCCTGAGCGCGCAATCGGCGGCGATCAAGCGGCTGCTGGTTGGCCGCGCGTGCGACGAAACCCTGGATTCCGCCGGGCGACTGCTGGTAGCGCCGGAATTGCGGCAATTCGCCCAGCTCGACAGGCAGGTCTGGCTCGTCGGCCTGGGTTCGCATTTCGAGATCTGGTCGGATGCCGGCTGGCTGCGGCAAGAGGAAGCATTCCTTGGCATGGGCGATCAACCCCTGCCGCCCGGACTCGAGGATCTGGCGTTATGAACGCGCCCCTTACGCATCGAACCGTGCTCCTGCGGGAAGCCGTCGAAGCCCTTGCGGTCAAACCTTGCGGTGTTTACGTAGACGCCACTTTCGGGCGCGGCGGACATTCCAGGGCAATCCTTGAACGGCTGGGGTCAGACGGGCGCTTGCTGGCGCTCGACCGCGATCCGCAAGCCATTGCCGAGGCGCGGCAAATCGAGGATCGGCGGTTTACGGCGGCGCACCGACCGTTTGCCGAGTTGGCGGCGGCGGCGCGGGAGGCTGGTTTTATGGCGGTTGACGGCGTACTGCTGGACGTTGGCGTGTCGTCGCCGCAGCTCGATGACGGCGCGCGTGGGTTCAGTTTTCGTTTTGACGCGCCGCTGGACATGCGCATGGATACGACCCAGGGAGAGACCGCCGCGTCGTTTTTGGCGACGGCGGATGTAGAGAAACTTACGGAGGTGATCAGAAATTATGGCGAAGAACGGTTTGCTCTCAAGATTGCAAAGAAGATTGTGGCTGCTCGGCGCGAGCGGCCTTGCGCAACCACCCTCCAACTCGCCGCGCTTGTACGCGAAGCCGTGCGGACCCATGAACCCGGCCAGGACCCGGCGACACGTACCTTTCAGGCTCTACGGATTCACGTCAATCAAGAACTCGATCAACTCACGTTAGCGCTGCCGCAGGCGATGGACGCGCTGAAGGTGGGAGGGCGGCTGGTGGTCATCAGTTTCCATTCGCTCGAAGACCGCATCGTCAAGCGTTTCATGCGCGCGCAGTCGAGCGACAACCTGCCGAAACACCTGCCGCTGCGTTCCGCTGAACTGCCGCCGCCGTTGCTGCGCCTGGTCGGCAAGCCGGTCAAGGCGAGCGCCGAAGAAGCGGCGGACAACCCGCGCGCGAGGAGTGCCGTGATGCGCGTCGCCGAACGTCTGGCCGACGGCGCGGCGCGGAGGGCCGCCTGAAATGGTCCGCCTCAACATCGTGCTGCTGTTCGTCGTGCTGGTCAGCGCGCTGGGCATCGTGACCGCGCAGCACCGCGCGCGCAAATTGTTCCAGGCGATGGACATCGAGCAGGAACGCGCGCGCCAGCTTGAAGTCGAGTTTGGTCAACTGCAGCTGGAATTGTCGACCTGGGCGGCTTCGCCGCGCATCGAGAGCGTCGCGCGCGAGAAATTGAGAATGCGCGCGCCGGAAACGGCGCGCGTCGTCAACATCGATGCCGCGCGCGGAGGCGGACGATGATGAATTTCAGCGGCGCGCGCGCGCATAAATTCAGCGAAAGCCCGATCCTCAGGCTGCGTCTGCCGGCCTGGCGTTCGCGCCTGACGGCCTTGCTGATTCTGGCGTGTTTCGCCGTGCTGATCGGACGCTCGTTCTATCTGCAAGTATTGAACAACGATTTTTTGCAGGAAAAAGGCGATTCGCGTTATCGCCGCAATCTTGAGATTTCCGCCTCGCGCGGCCGGATTTCCGACCGCAACGAGGACGTGCTCGCCGTGTCCACCCCGATGAAGTCGATTTGGGCGATTCCCGCCGATGCCCGGCTGACATCCGAACAGCAGCGCCAACTGGCCGGTCTGCTCGATATGGACGACAAGGAGCTGGCGCGCCGCCTGTCCAGCGACAAGCCCTTCGTTGCCCTGAAGCAGCTGCCGCCGGAAATTGGCGACCGGGTAGAGACGCTGAAATTACCCGGCATCGGTCTGGATCGCGGATTTCGCCGCTACTACCCGACCGGCGAGATGACGGCGCACCTCGTCGGTTTCACCGATGTCGACGACAAAGGGCTGGAAGGCGTCGAACTGGCGTTTCAGAACCAGCTTCTCGGTCATCCCGGCAGCCGCTCGGTGATCAAGGACCGGCGCGGTCAGATCGTCGAGGACGTGAACTCGATCCGCCCGCCGCGTGACGGCAACGACATCCTTCTGGCGCTCGACTCGAAAATCCAGTACATCGCCTACAGCCAGCTCAAACAGGCGATCAAGGATTTCAAGGCCAAGGCCGGCGGCGTGGTGGTGGTCGATACGCGAAGCGGCGAAATTCTGGCGCTCGCCAACTGGCCAAGCTACAACCCGAACAATCGCGAGCGTCTGACCGGCGCGCAATTGCGCAACCGCGCGTTGACCGACACCTACGAACCGGGGTCGGTGATGAAGCCCTTCACCGTGGCGCTGGCGCTGGAAACCAGCAAGGTGCGTTTCGACACTGTGATCAACTGCGATCCAGGCCGCCTGACCATCGGCTCGGCGACCATTTCCGATTCGCATCGGTACGGTCCGCTGACCGTCGCCCAGGTAATCCAGAAGTCGTCCAACATCGGCACGGTGAAGATCGCCTCGATGCTGACGCCGGAACAGATGTGGCGCATGTATGAAGCCATCGGACTGGGACAGGTGCCGGGACTCGGTTTCCCCGGCGAGGTCACGGGCCGTCTGCGTGCGTGGAAAACCTGGCGTCCGATCGAACAGGCCACCATGTCCTACGGTCACGGTCTATCGGTATCGCTAATGCAGTTGGCGCGCGCCTACACGACTTTCGCCCGCGAGGGCGACATCATTCCGCTGACGCTGACCCGGTCCGACGGCTCGCCGATTCGCGCGACGCAGGTATTCAGCCAGCAAACCGCGCGCGAAATCCGCGCCATGCTGGAAATGGCGACGCAACCCGGCGGCACGGCGCCCAAGGCGCGGGTCGCGGGCTACCGCGTCGGCGGCAAGACCGGCACGGCGTACAAAATCGAAGGCGGCCAGTACGTCAAAAAATACGTGGCCTCGTATGTCGGTTTCGCGCCGGTATCCGATCCACGGCTGATCGTGGCGGTGATGATCGACGAACCCGGCGAAGGCGCGGCGCACTACGGCGGCGACATTGCCGGTCCAGTGTTTTCCAGAGTGATGGGCGGCGCTTTGCGCACGCTCGGCGTCGCCCAGGACGCGCCGGTGGTACAGGCGGCAGGCGGCAATAACGTTCTGGAGCGGGAAAAACTATGACCGCCGCCACGACTTCCTCGCCGCTGTTCGCCAACGTCCCGGCGATCCTCGGCGATCTGGCGGCGCAAGGCGCGCAAGCGCGCGGCGTGGCCGACGACAGCCGCCGCATACAACCCGGCGACATCTTCGTGGCCTTCCCCGGCGATTTTGCCGACGGTCGGAACCACATCGCGGACGCCATCGCGCGCGGCGCCGCCGCCGTCGTCTGGCAGAGCGGCGGCGGTTTTGCCTGGCGCGGCGAATGGCGTCTGCCGAATCTTGGCGTATCGGACGCGCGCGCGCTTTGCGGACCGCTCGCGCACACCGTGTTCGGCCATCCAAGCGAACGCCTGTCGCTGATCGCGATTACCGGAACCAACGGCAAAACCAGTATCGGCCAATGGCTGGATCAACTGCATCCGCGCCGCTGCGCGGCGATCGGCACTCTCGGCGCGGGATTTTTCGGTCAGCAGGAAGAAACCGGGTTCACCACGCCGGAGGCGGCGACGCTGACCCGTTATCTCGCGGATTTCGTGGCGCGGGGCGCGCTGGCGTGCGCGCTGGAAGCCAGTTCGATCGGCATCGAGGAAAAGCGTCTCGATGGGGCGCGGATCGACGTGGCGGTGTTCACCAACCTGACGCGCGATCACCTCGATTATCACGGGTCGATGGAAAACTACCGCGCTGCCAAGGAAAAACTTTTCCGCTGGCCGCGCCTGCGTCTGGCGGTGATCAACGTAGACGACGCCTTTGGGCGGGAATTGGCGCAATCAACCTCGGCGGGGCGCGTGGTCGGCTGCACGCGGGAAGGCAATTTCGCCGACCGTCAGGGCGTCATACGCGCCGAGGCCGTCGAGGAAACGTCCGACGGCTTGCGCTTCATCCTGGCCGCGCCGACGGGCCGCGCGCGCGTCGAAACGCGTCTCTTTGGCCGTTTCAACGTGGCCAATCTGCTCGCCGTCGCGGCGGTACTGATCGACGCGGGGCTGACGCCAGCCGAAGTGGCCGCACGCTTTGCCGGATTGTTGCCGCCGCCGGGGCGTCTGGAAACGGTCGGCGGGCCAGGCCAACCGCTGGTCGCCGTCGATTACGCGCACACCCCGGACGCGCTGGAAAACGCGCTGAACACGTTGCGCGGCACGGCGGCGGCGCGCGGCGGGCGCTTGATCGCCGTGTTCGGCTGCGGCGGCGGCCGCGACCGGGGCAAGCGTCCGCTGATGGGCGAAATCGCCCAGCGGCTGGCGGATCGGGTGATCCTCACCAGCGACAACCCGCGCGGTGAAAATCCGGCGGCGATTCTGGCCGAAATCGGAATCGCCGCGCCTGACGCCGAAGTGATCGAAGAGCGCGCCGCGGCGATCCGCCGGATGGTGTGCGCCGCCGACGACAACGACGTGGTGCTGCTGGCGGGAAAAGGACACGAAACGTATCAGGAAATCGCCGGTGAGCGGCGTCCCTTCTCGGATATCGACGAAGTACGGGCGGCATTGAACGCGCGGCTGGAGAAACAGGAATGAGTGTGCAAATGGATCTGCCGAGCGCCGCGCGGGCGATGTCGGGAGACGTGGCTGGCGGCGGCGCGAGCTTCCAGGGCGTTTCAACCGACAGCCGCGGCGTGAAGGCCGGTGAGTTGTTCATCGCCTTGCGCGGCGGGCGTTTCGACGGCCACGATTTCGTCGCGGCGGCGCGTGAGCGCGGCGCCGCCGCCGCCGTGGTCGACGCCGCCGGCGCCGACGCGCTGCGCGGCGCTGGCGTGGCCGATCAACTGCCGCTCATCGTCGTTGCCGACACGCGCGCCGCGCTGGGCGAACTCGCGGCGTTCTGGCGGGCGCGTTTCGACCTGCCGGTGATCGGCGTGACCGGCAGCAACGGCAAGACGACCAACAAGGAAATGATTACCAGCGTCATGAAAGCGGCGTTCGGCGCCGACGCGGTGCTGGCGACGCCCGGCAATCTGAACAACGACATCGGACTGCCGCTGACCCTGCTCGGACTGGATGAAAGCCATCGCGCGGCGGTCGTCGAAATGGGCATGAATCATCCCGGCGAAATCGCCAATCTCGCGCGTATTGGCCGTCCCACGGTGGCGCTGGTGACCAACGCCCAGCGCGCCCACCTCGAAGGCATGGGCAGCCTGGACATGATCGCCGCCGAAAAGGGCAGCGTCTTCTCCGGGCTGGGCCAAGACGGCGTGGCGGTATTCAACGCCGACGACGTGTGGGCGGAACTGTGGCGCGCGCAGAGCGCGCACTGCCGGCGGCGCTGTTTTTCGCTCGGCGGACAGGCCGATGTGAGCGGACACTATCGGGCGCGCGGTCTGGAGAACTACGTCACCATCGCGGCCGACGGCGAACAAATCGAAGTGGAGCTGGCGCTGCCCGGCGCGCACAACGCCCGCAACGCGCTGGGCGCGGCGGCGGCGGCGCTGGCGGCGGGCGTACCGCTTACCGCCGCGCGTCAGGGGCTGGCCGATTTTCACGGCATCGAGGGGCGTTTACAGCGCCGCGCCGGACGGAACGGCGCGCTGGTACTCGACGACACCTATAACGCCAATCCGGACTCGGTGCGCGCCGGCATCGACGTGCTGGCGGCAACGGTCGGACGGAAGATTCTGGTGCTTGGCGACATGGGCGAGATTGGCAAAATGACCGGCCAGTTTCACGACGAGGTCGGCGGTTACGCCAAGAGCCAAGGCGTCGACCGCCTGTTGACGCTGGGCGAATCGAGCGCCCTGGCGACGCAGAATTTCGGCGCTGGCGGCCAGCATTTCCGGGACTTCGAGAAAATCATCGCCGCGCTGCGCGCGGAATTGACGCCCGAAACAATCGTCCTGGTCAAGGGATCGCGCTTCATGCGCATGGAACGGGTGCTCGACGCCATCACCCTGTCGTCGGAACGGGAGAAACCATCATGTTGCTGACGCTGGCACAGTGGCTGGCGCAGGACGTGCGCGGATTCAGCGTGTTCAACTACATCACCCTGCGTACCGTGCTGGCCGCGATGACCGCGCTGATCATTTCCTTCATCGCCGGCCCGCGCGTCATCCGCTGGCTGGCGGCCAAGAAGATCGGACAGGCGGTACGCCAGTGCGGGCCGCAAACGCACCTCGCCAAATCGGGAACGCCGACCATGGGCGGCGTGCTGATTCTGATCTCGATTGGCGTCAGCACGCTGCTGTGGGGTGATCTCGACAACCATTACGTCTGGGTGGTACTGCTGGTGACGCTGGGTTACGGCGCGATTGGCTGGGTCGACGACTGGAAGAAAGTCGTCCATCGCGATCCCCAAGGCTTGCCTGGGCGCTGGAAATATTTCTGGCAATCGGTGCTCGGTCTGGCGGTGGCGGTCTATCTCGCGTGGTCGTCGGCGGTCCCGGCGCAAACGCAATTGATCGTCCCCTTCTTCAAAACGGTTTCGTATCCGCTGGGAGTCGTCGGCTTCATCGTCCTGACTTATTTGGTGATCGTCGGCACCAGCAACGCGGTCAACCTGACCGATGGTCTCGACGGGCTGGCGATCATGCCGACGGTGATGATCGCCGCGGCGCTGGCCATTTTCGCCTATGTCGCCGGCAGTTCGGTTTTTTCGCGCTACCTGTTGCTGCCCTACATTCCGGGCGCCGGCGAACTGGCGGTGTTTCTCGGCGCGATGGCCGGCGCGGGGCTGGGCTTCCTGTGGTTCAACGTCTATCCCGCCGAAGTGTTCATGGGCGACGTTGGCGCGCTGGCCCTTGGCGCGGCGCTCGGCACCGTGGCGGTGATCGTGCGCCAGGAAATCGTGCTGGCGATCATGGGCGGCGTCTTCGTCGCCGAAACGCTGTCGGTCGCGGCGCAGGTGCTCTATTTCAAACACAGCGGCGGCAAACGCATTTTCCGCATGGCGCCGCTGCATCACCACTACGAACTCGGCGGCTGGAAGGAAACGCA
>JAITNL010000079.1 GCA_031290495.1 Accumulibacter sp. | reverse complement strand
CATCATGGCCCGACGCCTATTGAACGGCGTCACTCAGAGGTCGGATATACGGATGCAGTCGCACCACTTCTTGCCTTCGCTTTTTCTCTTGCAAAACGGGAGGCGTCCATATACGTGGTATTCCGCCTTGATGTCGTAGCTGGCCCGGATGCCGCCAACGTTGCCTTTGTAATCGCTGTCGACCTTGCCCACGCGCAGACTGGTTTCGAGGAAATAGCCGCTGTCAAAATCCAGCCGCGCCAGTCCGCCGATGCCATACGAGGTTGTATCGCCGCTGCCTTTCACCTTGCCGGTGGTAAAGGAATTGACCGAATCGTAGGAACCGTGGCCGTACTGGAAGAAGCCGCCCAGGGTGAGCGTGCCAGGGGCGACCTTGATGCCCGTGGACGCGCCGACGATCAGTGACCAGCCCTTGGTATCGACGTGGCTGCCCGTGTTGTAGCGGGTGTTGCCGACCGAGGTGGTGCCGAAACTCGCGCCGCCGCCGTCGCCCCCCGTCGCCGAGGCGCCCGCCACGGCAAGGCTGACTCCCTGATCGGAAACCAGATCGGCGCCGTCGAGGACTTGCGCCGTCGCCCCCAACACGCCTTCGACCAGCGATTTGCTTTCTTCGCTGGCGCCGCTGCCCTGCACCGTGGCGGTGAAGTCGTTGGCGGTGGTGCCGTTCACGTCCAGCCGATAGGTGTGCGTGAGGAGCGCGCCCTGCCGGCCCTGGACGGTTGAGCCATCGACCGGAACCGCCGCTTCGGAGAGTCCGCCAGCGGCGCGCACCAGCACCAGCGTATCTCCTGTCGACAAGGCCGTGCCGCCGTCGGCGATGTCGAGTTGTCCGACCTTCGCCGCCGTCGCCGCGCCGGTGACATTGACGATGACGTCACCGCTTTTGATGGTGTTGGGCAGGTCGAAGTGGAAGGACGCGAAGTTTTGCAAATTTCCGCCTACGGTAATCCCGTACCCGGTAGAGGCGCCGCCGGAGATGACGGCCTGGTCGGGACGGATGATCAGGGCGTTGTCGGTGAGGCAGTCGGTACACGAATCTCCGCTGCCGCCCTCGAGGGAACCGGCAATATCGACCTTGCCGATCAGGATGACGGTGTTGCCGGTGGCCGTGCCGCTGGCGCTGGTATCGATGTCGCCGCCCAGGATGCTGCCGCCGATGCGGCTGTTCTCGACTGTTACGACGTTGTCGTTCGCCGTGCCGACGCCGTTGCTCGCATCCGCGGAACCGCCCTCGACGTAATCAGCGATGGTGCTGTTGCTGATGGTCACGGTGTTGTTGTTGGCGGTGGCGTCACCGCCGTCGGCTTCCGCGTCGCCGCCATATACGCCGCCGTCCGCATCTCCGTCGCTGTCGGTGCCAAGGCCAAGGAGCGTGCTCCCTGTGACCGTGACCTTATTATTGTTGGCAATTCCGCTTGCGTTACCTTTACCTTCGACTTCACCGCTAATTATATTGCCTGCGACAGTACTTCCCGTGACGCTTACAGTATTGTTATTGGCTGTGGCCACATTCTCGGACTCCGCACTGCCGCCACTTACGCCGTGGCTGGTGACTGTGCTCCTTGTGAGCGTAACCTGGTTGTTGTTCGACGTCGCTTCGCCGTCGCCATAAGTATCAGTATCGCCACCGTACACATCAAATAATCCGGTGGCATCCACGATTTCCACGATATTGCTGCTGGCATCCGCCGCGCCGCTGCCGTAGTTGGAATTGAGGAAGAACCTCGCCTCGCCACCATAGACAAGATAACCAACATCACCACCCGTGATGTAGACTTTGTTCGCGTTGGCCGTCGCGAAACCAGTTCCCGTGTTACGTGCATCGCCACCAGTAATAATAGTGTCAAAGCCACCATAGCTACCAGTAACGCGGCTTACATCGGTAGCGCGTACCACGTTGTTGCTCGCCGTCGCGGAGCCTGTCGTGCCCGTAAATTCTGCCAAACCGCCAGAAATTTCTACGAATGTACCGCCCGTCAAAATCGCGGTATTACCGCTGGCGGTCGCTGTGCCGACGGAACCCGTGCTTTCGGCGAAACCGCCGGTCAGTTTGTCCGAAGTCGTAAGCGCGCCGGAAACTGTTTTGTTGCAGTCACTGGCTGTTTGATTTCCGCTCCCTGATGCTGAACAACCTATTTCATCGGCAGCCATCGCCAACCCCGGCAGCGCCGCAATCGCCAGGGAAAGTACGCGTACCGCGAATCTGTTATGGGAAACGCGTGGATCGCGTCGGGAAATGAAAACTTTCATGGTGTAACTCCTTCCTGGTGGGAAAAACAAAAAAAAAGCCCTGTTTCCATGCGGAAACAGGGCTTCGGGGAAACGGGACGAGCGACGAAATCGCGCCAAGGCGCGATTTCAGGCGGACGGGAAAACGTGAAAGGGTTTGTGCGCCAAGGGCGCGTTCAATCAGACGCTGTGCGGCTGTGCGGCTGTGCGGCTGTGCGGCTGTGCGGCTGTGCGGCAAAAGGCAAATACCCGCATTGCGGGTATTTGCCTTTTGCCGTTTTCGTCTGCGTCGTCATGCCATGTCGCCTGTTGCTTACGTCAGAAGCGCGGGATGATACAGCAAACATTCTCTTCATGCACGAACTTTCAACAACTGCGCCATCCAACCGTTGGCAGAGGGCACACAAAAGCTGACCAGTCTGAAAACTCGTGACAGAACACTACAGGGTATTTGCCATCCCACCGACTGTCACTTGGACTTTCATCGTCGTCCATCGTGAAACCCATCTTTGAGCGTGCCTGGCGGCTCGCTCCGGTGGTTTCTCCGATAGACGACCGTACATGTCAAACTTTTACCGTCACCACGGCACAACCGGTGGATTATTCATGGGATTTATCTGGAATACGGCGGACGTTCAAGGATGAGCTTCCTCCCCATCATCATCTGGTCCGACGCGCTGATCTGGCTGCTGGCGCTCTCCGGCGGCGCGCAATCCGCCGTCGCGGGCGGCGTGGAGAAACGCTTCGGAAGGATTTTTTAGCGGGCGATGGGAATCGAACCCACGGCACAAGCTTGGGAAGCTTGGGTATTACCATTATACGACGCCCGCAAAGGCGCTCATTCTAGGTGTTCCAGCGATTCGCTTCAAGCGGAACGTGTCATGCGCTTTCAATCCGTCCGGTGGTCATGGCGTCGCCGACGAGGTGACCGACAAGACGGACAGGATGAAAGCGCGCGGCATTTTGCGGAACGACACTTTACAAGCGAAAAAGATGAGAGTAAACAACTGGTTATCCAACAGCGAAACAGCGTTACCGCAAGCAATGGTTAAAGTTCTTGAACGCCTGTAAAATCGTACCGATTTCGCCATACTTTTGAGGAAAAAAATCGTGAAACAGAATGTTTTGCTTGACATTTCAGAAACACCGCGCATAATTTTTGCAAGCAAGCAAGCAAGCAAGCAAGCAAGCAAGCAAGCAAGCAAGCAAGTCTAAACGCACAAGAACCTCGCGTTACCGCGCTCGTCGTTACCTTCAATCGTCTTGCCCTGCTGAGGCAATGCTTATCAAAGATTACTGAACAAACCCGCCCCCCGGATCAAATTCTGGTCGTCGATAACGCGTCAACCGACGGCACTACGGCCTGGATTTCCGAATGGGCGGCGAAATCTCCCGTCAAGGCACGCGCAATCACCCTCGCGGAAAACACCGGCGGTTCAGGCGGGTTTTCCGAAGGTCTGCGTATCGCCATCGCCGATGGCGCCGACTGGGTGTGGATGATGGACGACGACGCCGAACCCCACCCGGATGCCTTGGAACACCTGCTTGACCGCTCGCTTGAGCCAGAGAATCTTTATGGCTCTGCTGCCATCTCTGGGGAAAAACTTTCCTGGCCAATGATGGCCATGGAAGCGGCAATCCATGAAACGCGCCAACTTTCGGGCGAGGTTGACGTGCAATTCATTCCCTTCCTGGGGCTACTGGTCAGCTCCAGGCTGATTAACAAGATCGGCTTGCCGGATGCCGGTTTCTTTCTTGCCGCGGACGATGTCGACTACTGTATGCGCGCGCGGCAGGCCGGCGCGAAGATTTTATTGGTTGGCGCAAGCCGAATCGAACATCCGGCGTCGGAGCGTTACCGGCTATGGCTTCCAGGAAGGAAATTCTATTCTCTGAAACTCCCTCCCTGGAAGCGCTATTACGATGTACGCAATCGCATTTTCGTTGCCCGTAACCATTACGGTTTGGCGCTCTATTACAAAACTATCCCTGGCTCTTTCCTGCGCCTGTTCGCAACGCTGATTCACGAACCCCGCCGGCTTGCGCAGCTGTGGGCGTTTATCGCCGGATTGGTCGACGGACTGCTTGGGCGAAAGGGGCGTCGCCACACAAACTGGAAAATCAACTGATGAAGTCAAATACTGAGTTTTACATGACCGTTGAGGAGCTTGCGTCTTCGACTCGCCTCAATCTGGATTTAGTGAAAGCCGCGGCAAACACCAAATCCTCGTTGGCAAAGTTAACCGTCGATCGACTTGATGCCGCACTGGAACATCTGAAAAGACAGCTATCTTTCCAGCCCAAGAACTGGAACTTGACCCCGCTTGATGGTTTCCACGGCCCTTGGGTCGATTCGCTCCGGGAGCTTTACTCCGTTCCCGTAGCTTTTCCCGCAAGTCTGCCGCCGTCGCAAGGCATACAGATTCGCGACCTGATACTTCGCGAAAAGCCCGCCCGCGTATTGGAAATAGGTTGTTTCATCGGGATATCGTCTCATTGGATGGCATCCGCGCTTGACGAAATCGGGGGGGGGGGGGCCGGATTGATTCGGTTGATACTTTCTGGCCCAAATATCCGTTACCTTGTCACTTCAGCTATCTGGCCGATCCATTCAGACTCGCGAGCAGTACTGCCAAAAAAACAGACACAGGCCGTCGGATCACTTTCCATGTTTCAGATTCCGTCGAGTTTGTGAGAAGATTTTCTTCCCTCGAACAGTATGACTTCATGTTCATTGATGGAGACCACACATTTGAAGGTGTCACGAGAGATTTACTCGCCTATTTTCCCAGACTGCGGAAAGGCGGAATCATTCTCCTCCACGATACCAACCCGGAGCATTGCGGATGGAATGGGCCGCGTCGATTGATAGACGGAATCCTGCAAGGCAACCATGGAGTTTCCGTGGAAGAAATAGAAACACAACCCAACTTCGGTATCGCAGCCATCAGGAAATTGACTGATGGACGTTTGGCGCTATCGCCCAGGCAATCTTTCGACATATCGAGTCGACTCGCGGTCTACAGAGCCAAGAACTGGCTCAGGCAATTCCGTCCGCCAGGCAGCTGGTGAAAATTGTAAAGCTATTAGCTGCGAAATTCAGACATTACCAAGAGAATGCTTTCAAAATGGGTTTCCTCTCGTTTCCTTCTTTTATATTTTGAAAGAGTCAGGAAAGCCACGCCCCCCTCAACTTGTTCAATCTTCTGCTGATCGGCGCTCCAATCGCCAGATTCGAGATCGGCGTTCAACGATCAAGAGCGATGTCTTCCTGCGAAACCGTGTCTGTGAGTAATCCAGGAGAAAAAAGCCACGGTCACTTCCTTTTGGAACAAATTCTGATTAGCTAATCAGAAACAATTCGTTCACACCCGAAAAAAGCGCGATGACAATCTCAGGATTGTCAAATAAGGAGACCGTGGATGGTCGCGCTTGTAAAAACGAACTATCGGGACGAACCGTTTTTTGACGAAGTCGTCGCCGAACACCCGGATTTTCCGCGGCTCATTGCGCTCAAAATCGATGTCCAGCGCCGTGGGGTCAGTTACACCGACCGCGCGCAGAGCGCCACCGACCCGGAGATTCATCAGCTGCGCAGCCCGTATATTTTCGGATCGCGCGACGGCGAGATCAAAGCTTTGCCCGAGTCTCTTCTGTTGCGTGACGGAACGACGATTCTCACCGACCCGACGCCACTCGATCAGGAACCGTATATCGTCGATTACGTCGACCATCGCTTCGTCCTGATCGACTGCGGCGAAATTGTCGAAGCCGTCGATTTGTGGCCGAAACCCGCCTATTACGGAAAAATGACGAGTTCCGGGTTGCCGATGAGTCATATCGTCACCGCAAGACCACAACGGCTCAACGTATTCCAGTCGAGTTTCTGCTATTTCTGGGCTGAAGACAAAGGCTGCAAGTTCTGCGATATCGTTACCCATACCAAACAGCAACGCGAGGAATTGGGCGTCCCCAACCGCCTACGTCCGGATGACGTGCGTGAAACCGTCGCCGAGGCCATCAAGGAACCGGGAAGGTTTACCAATCTTTGCTTGACCGCCGGTTCGGTCATCAAGGGATCGCGGCTTTTCGACAGGGAAGTCGAGTTCTACTTTGAACTGCTTCAGGCCATCGGTGAAAATTTCAGAACGAAGAAATTTCCGAGCCAGTTGATCGCCTCGGCATTCGACGAGGAACAACTCGCGCGGCTTTATGAACACACCGGCTTGACCAGTTATACCAGCGACCTCGAGGTGCTGGGCGAGGAACAATTCGACTGGTTGTGCCCAGGCAAGGCGAAATGGGTAGGTTACAAGGAATGGCGGGAGCGTCTGATTCGCGCGGTCGATATCTTCGGGCGTGGCAATGTGGGCACCGGACTCGTCGGCGGCGTCGAACTCGCCAGACCGCATGGATTCAAAACCGAGAAAGAAGCCTTGGCATCAACATTGGCCGAAGCCGAATATCTCGCGGAACGCGGCGTCACCACGGTTTATATCGTCTGGGTTCCGCGTCCGGGATCGGCGCTGCACGACCAGAAAGCGCCGTCTCTCGACTACTTCATCCGCTTGGCGCAAGGACTTCAGGACTTGCGCGTCAAATACGACCTGCGCATCGATTTCGACGATTATCGCCGCTGCGGCAATCATCCGGACAGCGACCTCGCGCGTCTGCAATGATTACAAGGAACAAAAAAATGAGCACGAAACTCGTACCCGCCATCGTCGAACTATTCAACGCTCCGGACACCGTCAAGATACTGGCGACCGTCGATACGCACGGTAATCCACATGCCGCGGTCAGGGAATCGCTGCACCTTGCCGATGACGGAACGATACATGTCCTGGAACTGTTTGAAACCTCGAATACCGAACGGAATCTGACCAACGCGCTGTGGTTTGAACATCGCGTCGCCATTCTTCTTTTCGGGAAAGACGGCAGACAGATTCAAATCAATGGGAAACCGCTGAAAAACCATATCAGCGGCCCACTTTTCCTGCGCCATTACACGG
>JAITNL010000054.1 GCA_031290495.1 Accumulibacter sp. | reverse complement strand
TCCTTCCTGGTGCGCGGCAAATCGCTGTCGCCCGCCCAGATCGACGACGCGCGGCAAATCCTGCGCGACATCGAATCGCTCGACGGGCATACCACTTTCCTGTTCGGGAAAATCAACTTTCTGATGGACGCCACGGTCGGTTTCATCAACATCAATCAGAACAAGATCATCAAGATCTTCTCGGTGGCGTCGGTCGCCATGCTGCCGCCAACCCTGATCGCCAGCATCTACGGCATGAACTTCGAGTGGCTCCCGGAAATTCATTGGCGCTACGGTTATCCGTTCTCGTTGCTGCTGATGCTGTTCTCGGTGGCGGTGCCGTTCTGGTTCTTCTACAGAAAGGGCTGGCTGCGCTGAGGAGCGTTCTCGATGGCGGCCATCGCATTGGGTCTGTTTTCTCTTTTAGTTGCAAAACGATAAGCCCGTTGAAAAACCGGCTTTTTGTTTTTTACAATCCGCCATTGGCATGACCAGCCCGCTGCCTCAACGTATCCAGCGCCTTGGCGAGATTGGCGACCGTTCTGTCGGGGTTGTGCAGTTTGTCCAGTCCGAACAGGCCGATGCGGAAACTGCGGAAGCCGGCGGGTTCGTCGCATTGCAAAGCGACGCCCGAGGCGGTCTGGATGCCGGCTGCGGCGAATTTTTTGCCCGATTGCAGATCGGGATCGTCGGTATGGCAGACGACAACGCCCGGCGCGTGATAGCCCTCGGCGGCGACACTCGCATAGCCGCGCGATCCGAGCAGTTTACGCACGCGGCGGCCGAGTTCCCGCTGTTCGGCGCACACTTTTTCAAAACCGTAACATTCGTTTTCCAACATCACGTCGCGTACCGCCGCGAGCGCGTCGGTGGGCAGGGTCGCGTGGTAGGCGTGGCCGCCGTTTTCATAGGTCTCCATGATCGAGAGCCATTTTTTCAGATCGCAGGAAAAGCTGGTGCTGGTGGTGTCGTCGATGCGCGCGCGGGCGCGTTCGCCGAGGACGACAAAGGCGCCGCACGGTTGCCCGCTCCAGCCTTTTTGCGGCGCGGTGACGATGACGTCGACGTTGTTGGCCTGCATGTCGACCCAGACGCATCCGGAAGCGACGCAGTCGAGAACGAAGAGGGCGTCGATTTCGCGCGCGGCGGCGCCAACGGCGCGGATGTAATCGTCCGGCAGCATGAGACCGGCGGAGGTCTCGACGTGCGGGGCGAAGACGACCTCGGGTTTTTCCTTGCGCAGCGTGGCCAGCACTTCGTCCAGCGGCGCGGGGGCGAAGGGAGCTTTGGCACCGTTGCCTTGCTGCCGCGCCTTGAGCACGATGCTGGCGGAGGGGATGCCGCCCATGTCGAGGATTTGCGTCCAGCGGTAGCTGAACTGTCCGTTTCTCAACACCAAAACTTTTTTGCCGCCGGCGAACTGGCGGGCGACGGCTTCCATGCCGAAGGTGCCGCTGCCGGGAACGATGATCGCCGATTTTGCGTTGTAGGCTTTTTTCAGCAGACGCGAGATGTCACGCATGACGCCCTGGAAACGCTTCGACATGTGGTTCAGGGCGCGGTCGCTGTATACAACCGAGTATTCGAGCAATCCATCGGGATCGGGATGAGGGAGCAGGGCCGTCACGATTTTCTCCAAGTTCGGCAAACAGGACGCGAATTATCGCAAGAAACGCGCGGCGCCGCGGTGGCATTGCGCCGATTCTTTGCATGACAAGTCAGGACAATCGCATGATTTTTCGTAATGCTGAATGGTTGGAACATGGCCCGCGCGGCGGTCGGTAAGCCGCGTCAAACGGCGTATCTGAAAACCGGATCACGCCGGCCTCAGCATCACCAGTTTCAAATGCTCGTGTTCGTCAGGCCGCAAGGTGGCTTGCTGGTACAGAATTTCTCCGCGCGCGGGATGCAGGAAACGGCGTTCGCCTCCCTGGCGTTCGAGAACGTCGTGCTGTTTCCAGAAGCAGGCAAAATCGGCGCTCGCCGCCGTAAGTTCGTCGACCCGACGGATCAGCGCTGGATCGTCGAGGCTGTTGCGGCAATCGGCGCGAAATTCAGCGGTGACGCGGCGCGCGCGCACTTCCCAGTCGACCAGCAAGGAGCGCGCGCGCGGTTCGAGGAAAACGAAGCGCAGCAGGTTCGGCGGCGTTTCGCCGTCGTCGCGCTGGACATCCAGCCAGCCGGTGAACAGTTTGGCGGCGGCGGCGTTCCAGCCGAGCATGTCCCAGTAACGCCCCATCAGATAGGCGGGAACGACGATCTTGTCCAGCAATTCGATCAGCAGCGGCGGCGCGCCGTCGCTCTCGGACGGGCCGTTTGCACCCAAGGGATCGCGGCGGCCGGCAAGCTCGAACAGGTAGGCGCGTTCGCTGCGCGTCAGGCGCAGATTGCCGGCCAGACGGTCGAGCGCGTCCGCCGAAATGTTGACCTCGCGTCCCTGTTCGATCCAGGTATACCAGGTCGTGCTGATGCCGACGATCTGCGCCATTTCCTCGCGGCGCAGCCCGGCGGTGCGCCGCCGGACGCCAGTGGGGAAGCCGAAATCCGCCGGTTGACCGCGATTGCGGATGGCTTGCAGGAAGGCCGCGAGTTCCCGGCGGCGCGCGCTGGCCAGTTCGTTTTTCATGGGCATTTTCTCGTAACGTATCAGTTTGGATACCAGTATAAATAATCGTCTTGTCAGGGTATAGCGGCATCGTTAAGATCGTGTCCGTTCGCCGTTTACCCGGCGGCTTTTTTTCAAGGAGAGCATGGATGGCCGGCAAGACCCTTTACGACAAGCTGTGGGACAGCCACGTGGTGCGCCAGGAAGCGGACGGCACCTGTCTCATTTACATCGACCGTCACCTGGTGCACGAGGTGACCAGCCCGCAGGCTTACGAGGGCTTGCGCCTCGCCGGACGACGCGCGTGGCGCGGCGATTCGGTGGTGGCGGTGGCCGACCACAATACGCCGACCGATCACTGGGAGCGGGGCATCGAGGATCCGGTCGCGCGTTTGCAGGTCGAGACGCTGGACGCCAACATCAAGGAATTTGGCGCGCGGATTTATTTTCCGTTCAAGCACGCCAACCAAGGCATCATCCACGTGATCGCGCCGGAGAACGGCGCGACGCTACCGGGCATGGCGGTGGTTTGCGGCGATAGCCACACGGCGACGCACGGCGCGTTCGGCGCGCTGGCGCACGGCATCGGCACATCCGAAGTCGAGCACGTGCTGGCGACGCAGACGCTGGTGCAAAAGAAATCGAAGTCGATGCTGATCCGGGCCAACGGTGTGCTCGGTCCAGGCGTGACCGCCAAGGATCTGGCGCTGGCGATCATCGGCCAGATCGGCACCGCCGGTGGCACCGGCTACTGTGTCGAGTTCGGCGGCACGGCCATCGAGGGGCTGTCGATGGAAGGACGCATGACGCTGTGCAACCTGGCCATCGAAGGCGGCGCGCGCGCCGGTCTGGTGGCGGTCGACGCGACCACCCTCGCCTATCTCGAAGGCTTGCCGCTGGCGCCGCAAGGCAAGGACTGGGACCCGGCCGTCGCTTACTGGAAGACCTTGCGCTCCGACGCCGACGCGGTGTTCGACGCGCAAATCGACATCGACGCCAGCGCGATAGCGCCGCAGGTGACTTGGGGAACCTCGCCCGAACAGGTGACTTCGATCGGCGGCAAAGCGCCGAATCCGGCGCGGGAAAGCGATCCGGCGCGCCGCGCCGGAATCGAGCGTGCCCTGAAGTACATGGGCATTGAAGCCGGCACGCCGATCACCGACATCCGCATCGACAAGGTGTTCATCGGTTCGTGCACCAATTCGCGCATCGAGGATCTGCGCGCCGCCGCAGCTGTCGTCAAGGGCCAAAAGATCGCCGCCAACGTCAAGCTGGCGCTGGTCGTGCCGGGGTCCGGCCTCATCAAGCGCCAGGCCGAGGCCGAGGGGCTGGACAAGATTTTCGTCGCCGCCGGTTTCGAGTGGCGCGAACCGGGTTGCTCGATGTGCCTGGCGATGAACGCCGACCGGCTGTCGCCGGGCGAGCGCTGCGCCTCGACTTCCAACCGCAATTTCGAGGGACGCCAGGGTTTCGGCGGACGCACGCACCTGGTCAGTCCGGCGATGGCCGCCGCCGCCGCCATCGCCGGTCATTTCGTCGACGTGCGCCACGTTTGCCCATCCCCAACCACCGGAGCCTCTCAATGAACGCAAACGCAACACGCAAGGCCGCCATCGTCACCGGCGGTTCCCGTGGCATCGGGCGGGCCATCGCCCTGAGACTGGCCGCCGACGGTTTTGCCGTCGCCGTCAATTACGCCAGCAACGCCGCCAAGGCGCGCGAGACCGTCGCGGCCATCGAAGCGGCGGGCGGCAAGGCCATCGCCATTCAGGGCGACATCGGCAACCCCGACGATGTGGCCGCTCTGTTCGACGGCGCGAAACGGGCCTTTGGCCGCATCGATGTCGTGGTCAACAACGCCGGCGTCGCGTCGCTGGTGCCGATCAATGAAGCCAGCCTGGCCGACTTCGACCGGGTCATCGCCACCAATCTGCGCGGCGCCTTTTTGGTGCTCGGCCAGGCAGCGGCCCGGCTGGGCGAGGGTGGCCGGATCATCGCGTTGTCGACCAGCGTGATCGCCAAGGCGCTTCCATCCTACGGTCCCTACATCGCGTCGAAGGCGGGGGTGGAAGGACTGGTGCGCGTCCTCGCCAACGAACTGCGCGGACGCGGCATCACCGTCAACGCGGTGGCGCCAGGCCCGGTTTCCACCGAACTGTTCCTCAACGGCAAGACCCCGGAGCAGATCGCGCAGATCGCTAATTTGTCCCCATCGCAGCGTCTGGGTACCCCCGAGGATATCGCCGGCATGGTGTCGTTTCTGGCCGGCCCGGACGGCGCGTGGGTCAACTCACAGGTGCTGCGCGTCAACGGCGGCTCGGCCTGATTCCAACTTCCAGAAAAAATCGAACTGCCGGCGCGCGGATTTTCATCCGCCGCTCTACCCACTGAAAAGGAGAACACCGCATGAACCCCTTCACCCGACTCAAGGGCCTTGTCTGCCCGCTGGACCGCGCCAACGTCGATACCGACGCGATCATCCCCAAGCAGTTCCTGAAATCGATCAAGCGCAGCGGTTTCGGTCCCTATCTGTTCGACGAATGGCGCTACACGGACCACGGTGAACCGGACATGGACTGCGCGAACCGTCCGAAAAAACCGGACTTCGTGCTCAACCAGGCGCGCTATCAAGGCGCTCAAATCCTGCTCGCGCGCGACAACTTCGGCTGCGGTTCGAGCCGCGAACACGCGCCGTGGGCGATCGAGAATTATGGTTTTCGCGTAATCATCGCCCCCTCGTTTGCCGACATTTTCTTCAACAACACCTTCAAGAACGGGCTGCTGCCAATCGTCGCTCCGCCGGAAGTTGTCGACCGCCTGTTCGATGAGGAGCGCGCGGCAAGCGAGGCTTACAAACTGGATGTCGACCTGGAAGCGCAGACGGTGACTTCGCCGACCGGCTTTTCCTTCACCTTCGACATCACGCCGCACCGCAAGCACTGCCTGCTCGATGGTCTCGACGAAATCGGCCTGACCTTGCGCCACGCCGACGAAATCCGCGCCTTTGAAGTCCGCCACAAAGCGGCGCAACCCTGGCTGTTCGTCGGGTGATTCTGTTGATCTGGAAACTACGACGGGAGGCGACGGACAGCGCCGCCGCGTTTGGCCGGCATTCTCGCCTTCAGCCAGATTTTCTGGCTTGCCAGCTGCTGAAAAAGAACCAGCCCAGCGACGCGGCCTGTACGGCGCACAGCAGGACGAACGCGCCGGTGTGCGCCGCCGCCGTGGAATGTCCCGCCGCCTGGAGCGCGTCGATCAGAATACCCATGCCCCATTGCAGAGAGAACGCGCCGGCGAAGGAGAGCAGATTGAGCAGGGTATTGACGCGCCCCGACAGTTCCACCGGAAAACCGGCGGCGGCCACGCCGTAGTTCAGCGTGCCGACGCTCGAACAGAAGCCGTAAGCCGCCCACAGAAAATAGTGCCGGTCGCTGATTTGGGTGACGATTGCCAGCAACGACAACAACGCCAGCGTCAGGCCGCCGCCGAGCAGGTGCGCGGTGTGGATGCCGCGCCGCGCGAGTTTGACCGACAGCAATCCGATCAGGAAATACGCGGCGGCCATCGCGCCGTTCATCGCCGCCAGATAACTGGCGGCTTCCGAACGCGGATAGCCGTTGACGCGCATCAGCCAGGCGCTCGACCACAGACTTTGCACGGCCATGAAGCCGCCGACCTGGGCGAAGGCGATCGAGGCAAAGCGCCAGAAATGGCGGTGGCCGACGATCTGCCGCAGACCGCCGGCGAGTTGCGCGAACGATGGCGGACGCGCGGTCTGGGGTTTTTCCGGAACGCAGCGCCACAGCCACACGGTGACGCAGACAGTAATCGCGGCCAGCGCGAAGAACACTTCGCGCCAGGTGAGGACGCGCAGGACAGCGTCCAGCGGCGCCGAGGCCGTCAGCGCGCCCAGCGTTCCCGCAGTCATGATCCAGCCGGCCAGCGAAGCTTGCCGTTCCGCCGGGAACCATTGCGAGAAAGATTTGAACGCGGCCATCAGACACGCCGAGACGCCCAGGCCGATCAAACCGCGACCGACGGCGAGCATGGCGATTCCGTCGCCGCGGGCAAAAATCGCCGCGCCCGCCGCCGCGACCAGCAGCAAGGCCGCTTCGACGCGCCGCGCGCCAAAACGGTCGAGCAGGATACCGAGCGGCAGCTGGACGAGGCCAAAGGTAATGAAATACGCGCTGGTCAACAAACCGAGGCCGGCGGCGCCCAGAGAGAGTTCGTTGCTTAACACGGGGCCGACGACGGCATTGACCGTGCGGTAGAGGTAGGAAAGGAAATAGCCGCCGGCAAAGGGCAGGAAGAGGCGGAACCAGGACGACGGCGGTTGCGGCGGCGATTGTTGCGGCGGCGGTAACATTACGCGCGCTCCCATAACCGCGCCGTGCCGCCCAGCGCCGCGATGACGCGGATCGTTACCACGTAACCGCCCGGCGGCATTGGAATCCAGCGCCGCGGCAATTCGCGGCCAACGATATCGATGGCGATGATTTCGATCTTGACGCCGCCAAGATCAATGCCAAAATGGATCATGGTATTTCAAGCCAGCTCAAACTTGCGTATTTTACTTGCACGGGCTGATTTTGCTGAACGCTGGCGCGTGGGGGCAGGAGCGGTCTTGAGTTTTCGGGGGGTGTCACGAGTTTCAATCTGTTTCTCTCCCAAGCCTACCGGAAATTCAGGAATCCAATGTATAATCCGGAGCTTGATTTCGTGGGGCGTTAGCTCAGTTGGTAGAGCAGCGGACTCTTAATCCGTTTGTCGTTGGTTCGATCCCTACACGCCCTACCAGTTTCAATTTTACGGCTCCTTCGGGGGCCGTTTCCGTTTCTGCGACCGTTGTCGCGACCGTTGCCGCGACCGTTGCCGCCTCGTGCCGGTCTCCTTGACCGGCAAGGCTTTGCAAGCATTCTGTCCAGACCTGGCGGCGGGTTTCGTCCTTCTCCGCCTCGATGCGCACAAGCGCCATGACTTCCAAAAAATCCCGCCCTGTTGCCTGTGCGATTTGTAGGCAAGCATATTCGTTTGGCGTGCGTTTTCCTTTGTAGTACTCACATATATGACCGCTTGGCAGGTTAAGTTTTTTTGCTAGCTCATAGTCAGAGCTTATTGCTTTGGTTGTTTTGATTGTATTTAGTAATTCCGCGATGGTCATGGTGCTCTCCTTTGCAATTTGCATTTTAGTTTCAATTCGGTACTTGACAGACACTCCAAATTGGAGTTATTTTCGCGTATCGCTCCAAATTGGAGCTACAACAAGGCAAAAGCATGAATTGTGTGGGCAACAATCAAGGCGACCGTGATGATGGTTGTGATCAAACCAATCAATTCGAGGCGCGCTCCTTTGATTCCTTGCCATCTCAAGGAAAGCAGGATGGCGATTTGTGTTGCGATGATGATTCCGCAACTTACGAACCAGTGAAATATCTTGGTGTTAAGCATTCCCAACGCCACAAATGCGCCTTCGGTTCCTTTGATCATGTTTTTTTCCTTAAATCCGCAATTTTAGACGTCCTTCGTCTTCGTTCTGTGGTTTTTTCAGTTGGTTTTGCAAGTGGTTGTTTTTTCGTTGTTTTTATTTTTTTTACTCTTGGAGCATAAATCATGTCTGAACCCGTCGCCATCGCAAAAGTACCCACTTCCAATTCTCCCAAGGTTGCACCTGGTCAAACTTTCATAAAAGGCAAAATCGTCGGCAGAACCAAGATCGGCAAGAGTTTTATCCACGTCGTAACATCACCATCACCTGACGAATACAGTTATCCGCGCGTGTACGAAATTTCAAGCCTTGCTCCGCTCGGCGAAGTCGATGAGTTTGTCGGCCTGGTCTGCGATATTACAGGCCGTCGCACGCAGAAATCCTGGACGAACCCGGAAAGCGGCGAAACCCGAAGATTCACCGGAGCTTACGTCGGCCTGCGTGCTGTGGAGGAGTAGGCCATGAGCGAATGGAGCATTTATGCCAGCGGTCGTCTGCTCGGCGTCGTCAAGGCGATGAACAAGCGTCGAGCGTTCCTTGCGGCTGTACAGGCTTTTGACTTTGCCAACGGTTACGAAATCATCGTGAAGCCCTGCGTCTCGGCTGATTCGTTGTCGCCATCATGAGTCAAAACAGCCTCATCTTCAGCGCTTGCCGAGTTCCATCTGGATGGAATTCGGCGGCGCTTTCGTGTTGCGAATCGTTCTCATTTGACCGTGGAACAATTTCTGCGGGTTTTGTGTCCGGGTCCCTATGTAACACCCGGACTTTGTAACACCCGGACTTTGTCTCACGGGTGAAACTTGTGAAACAAAATTCACTTTTCGTGAAACAAAAAAACCAGTACTTGATTGACTGGTTGACCCTGCGAATACCGCTGAAAATTTCGCTTGGGAAAGTTCTTTTCTCACGTATCAAGGCGTGTCTAAACACCTTGCATTGTTGCAATTCGAGTGGCGAACTGCTTTGGAAAAAGCTATCCCTTGATGTCGATGCCTTGCGTTCGGACACACGGGGCTTGTGCTGGCAAGTTCAAAGCGACGGAAAAATTGAGTATTTGGTTATCGGCGCGTCCCCGGCGTCACTGGAATACGGTCTGAATGTTTTCGGCTCTTGCGATCTGCAACATTGCTCGCGGGTGCTGATAAAGCATGCAGGTAAGGCTCTTCAGTCAATCCTTCCTGACTTCGACCTCTGGCAGTGCAGGCGTATTGACATTACGGGCAATTTCGTCTTACCAGACGCCGCCAGTGTTAAACAGGCGCTTCGCCAACTTTCTCTTTCCGATGGCGGCAGACGCCGTGCTACGACCACGCACAAGGGCGGCGACAGCGTTTACTGGAATCCAGCATCCGATTTGGTTAAAGGAAAAGCATACCACAAAGGCCCACAGATGGCTGTCATGCAACGCAAGGGCGTTGTTGATATAACGGATGAGCAATTAATTTTAGGGAATCGCCTTTTAAGACTTGAATTTACGTTAGCGGCGCGCTGGTTCCGCCGTTTTTCTGAAACCAAACGAAATTGGTATGAACTAACAACATTTGAACTCGAAAATTTATATGTAAATTTTTTTGAAAAAGTTATAGGTGTAGTGGAGGTAAAAGACATGAACAGGACGGAGCTTGTATTAAAAATCGCTCAAATAAATTCGATAACCGAAGGTCGCGCAATGGCGGCTTTCACGACATACAGAAATATCAGGCAAGATGGATTTGAGGTTGTTCGCGCGTATATGTCACGTTCGACGTGGCAACGTCATCTCAAGTATTTAAGAGCCGTTGGAATTTCAGATTCTTATTTGCAACAAAGCAATGTTGTTCAATATCCTGTGCACATTATTCTTGCCAAGCCAGTGCGTTGCTGGGAAGATATTCGCAGGGCTGCATGATGGCGCAACAAAATACTATTATTGGAGGCAAACAGGTTTTCCCGGCACCGAAAAGGATATGGCGTGAAATTTTTAATCTATATGTTGTATTTTCTGCCAAGCGTTTGTTTATCCGCTTATGATGTTAGTTGGGCGTTTTCCGTAACGGATTTTACTCGAGCAACCAGTTTGTCGTGTAGCGTATCCGGCCCGGAATTGATGAGTGGTTATACTGCCGAAGGTCTTGTTTTTGTAGGTTGCAGTTCCGATCCTATTCAGGAAGGAACTCAAATATTTTGGAGTAAGGGTGGAGTTATTGGTTATTGGACTGTTGCCGCAATCAACGAAGTTGAAGTACCTGAAACGTTCGTCTGTATTCCTGCTTTTCGCACAATAAGCCCATGCCCATCTGGATATGCTCCAAATAATATGCTGTCTTTGGATTCGTCCGATGTGAATCCTTATTTATCTGAGTTCGATTCGATGCCGGTTCAAGACATTCTTTACTCCATCGGCATGTGTTTGTTTGGGCTGTTGGGGTTAGGTGTTGGAGTAAAGCTGATATGACTGCAACTGTAGCTTTATTCAAGGCGTTTTTTAGTGCCTTTATGGTTGGGTTAGGTGTTGGCGTCGCCTTGGGTTTTGTTCCGCGATTGATTAAATCAATATTAGACATAACAGATTAAGGAATTTCAAGGGCGTTCCTTATTTTGTAACATTCTGCCCTTATTTGTGTTTTTTAGGAGTAAATACTATGAAACTTGTTACTCGTTCCTTGTTTGGTTTTTTTGCGATGTTTTATTCGTTCGCGTGTTTCGCGGTGGCGGCGTCCGTTCTTGATTCCACTACGACCACAGCAATTTCTGATGGGTTTGGGAATTTACAGGCCACCATTTTGGATTTGCTTAGTCTTGCGTGGCCATTCCTCATCGCTGTTGGCGTGATTTTGATGACACCTCGCATCGTTAAAAAGCTAATTGGTTTAATCGCCAAGTAAAAACAAACAACACACACCCGACTTGTCGGGTGTGTGTTGTTTGTTTTGTTTTGAGATAAAAAATGAACAAGCTGATAATTAAATTTACTGTTGTTTTAATAGTAAGTGTACTTACGGGTTTTTTAATTAAACCAGCTTTTTCAATATTACCAGCCGCCGCCCCTGTTGCTGCTGTCGTTGTCACAAGAACGCTTACCCCTACTCTTGAAATGATTGTACAAAATACAATGCGTACTATGTATATAGAAATGGCGATTGATGCTACCGAGTCGTCGTCTTGGGTTACGCTTTTTCCTGCTATGAACTGGATAGCTCAATCAGCTAACATTATAAAGATAGCTGCGCTCGACGGTGCTTATGAGATAGGCATACAGGAATATACTCCGATTCCGCCCGCCGCCTTTTATCCTGTTTCTTCCGGTTCTGGTATTTTATCATACGACAAATGCACACATGATTATGTCCTTGATGATAATTGTTGCTTTGTTCCTGCCGATCAGTCTGTTGATGGTATTAGACATAATATGCTGTCACAATCATTTTACGATTATAATACTTGGGTTGAGATGGCTAATATTTTTTTCAAGGAATATAGTATACTTTATAGAGGTAATTCACCGCCTAATACTTACGGTCATTATATTACTACTAATTTATTTGAAGGGTATCCCTTGGCGATTGGCTGTTGGGCGGATGATGATTATCATGATGCGTGGGTTAAACAAACTCAATTTTATTACATAGATTGGTGGGATGGTTCACAAGAAAGTAAAAAATTGGTCGGTGGTTATATTTGGCCTAGTCCGCATTATGTTCACGAATTAAGTGACGGTATTAAACGTTTTCAAAGAGCGAAAACAGGAGGTTTTTACGCTGACTCTTCTGACCCGGATTGGACACCTGCTCAACTTTTTGAGTATGGTAAAGATAAGGCATCGCCTTTAGAATTTCAATCATCGTCGGGAGATGATAGAGTTGTTTTTGATGCGTCGCCCAAAGGCTATACTCGAGTATTAACGGTTAACAAGTTGTCAGAAGAAGAGATTAAATTACGTGGCATGACGCTCGATAGTTACGGTGATGTTTACGAACTCTCCGAGGAAATTTTGAAAGTGCCTGCTCCGGCTCCAACTAGCGATCTGACAGCAGCACAATCCCTTGAATTGGCCGTTCAGCAAGCGATCGCCGCTCGATCTCTCACTGCCTCAGCACCTGCGTCAAGCGGTAGCGGCAGCGCATCTTCCGGCGGTGAGTCTGTGTCGTTGGAATTACCTGATGACTATGCCCGTCAAGGTGAAGCGGATGCGGCGGCGCAAAAATTACTGGATGATGCTGGCGGTATTGATGATATTGATATACCTGGCGATGGCGTCGGACCGCCTAATTTCAATTATCGAAAAGACCCGATCGAAGAATTGGAAGACCCTGAAAATGGCCCGCATTTTAATTGGTCTGATTTTACTTTGCATTTGTCGCCCGGCGATTCGGTCGAATGCAAACCAATTACTTATCGCGCGGCGGTTTCTAGCGGCCCCTCGCATGGTCTTGATTCGTCGTATGATTTAGATATTTGTCCTTATTTATATATAATAAGACAGGTTTTAGGATACCTTGTAGGGGTTTTCACCATTATTTATATTTTTCGTTCATTTACAAAATCTTCTGACTAGGTGATTGTCATGTCAAAATTAGCCGCTTTTATTGCTACGTTATTCGGTTCTGCTTTTGCTTGGTTTTCCGGTGCTCTCACGTCGAAAGTCGTTGCTGGTGTTGCGGTCGTGACGTGCGCCGTCACTATGGCGTTTATTTGTTTTAATGCGTTACATCTTTTGCTTGAAGGTGTCACGCTTATGGTAGCGGATGAGACTTTTCGCATGATTTTTTGGTCTGTCGTCCCATCAAATATGGAAACTTGTTTCGCGGCTTGTGTTGCTGCCGATATGATTGTATTTATTGACACACCAAATAAACTCTGCAATTTTTTTGCCAGACATGTCATAATGGTGATATGGAAAATGAATTGAGAACAAACGCGGTACGGTTAAGTCCGGAACAGCAATACGAGATTC
>JAITNL010000049.1 GCA_031290495.1 Accumulibacter sp. | reverse complement strand
CCGCGCCAGACCTCGCTCGGTTCCTACGTCGTCACTCAGAAAGCCCGTATCTATTCGGAGAACCGGATCAGGTACCCGATGCGGCGCGTCGATTTCGATCCCAATGGGAATCGCAATCCCCAAAACCGCGGCAAGTCCGGCCATGTCCGCATCACTTGGGATGAAGCCTTTGATCTGCTGGAATCGGAAATCAAGCGGATTCATGCCACCTACGGCAAGGCCGCCATCACCGCCTCCACCAGTTCTCACGCCGATTTTGGCCTGCTTCAGTACAAGATGGGGCCTTTTGGCCGCTTCTGGAACATGTTGGGTTACTCGCAGCTTTGCGACAACCCGGACTCTTGGGAAGGTTGGCATTGGGGCGCCACCCATGCTTGGGGTTACTACTGGAAGCTGGGCATCAGCGACAACTTCGACATGCTCGAAGAGGCGATGAAATACACCGAGCTGCTGGTCATGTGGGGCGTTGATCCGAACACCTCGGCGGGCGGTTACAACGGGCAGGACGGCTGCCGTTGGCGCCTGTGGTGCAAGGAATTGGGGATGAAGATGGTGTTCATCGACCCCTGGTGCAATTTCACGGCCGCCACCTGGGGAGACAAGTGGCTCGCCCCCTACCCCGCCACCGACGGCGCCATGGCCGAAGCCATCGCTTGGGTGTGGATCACCGAGGATACCTACGACCACAAGTTCATTGCGAACAAGACGCTCGGTTTCGAGGAATTCAAGAAACACATCCTCGGTCAGGAAGAGAACGGTTTCCCGCGCACTCCCGAATGGGCCGCCGAAGCCTGCGGCGTCAAGGCCCGCGACATCTACGCGCTCGCCCGCGAATGGGCCGCCAAGAAGACCATGCTGTGCACTGGCTCGATTTACGGCGTATCCGGCGCGTGTCGCCAGCCCTACGCCACCGAGTGGGCGCGCCTGATGGTCTTTCTGTTGGCCATGCGTGGCCTGGGTTCGGACGGCTGCAACACTTGGGGCGGCGCTTCCATGGCGCCGCCGATGGACATGAGTTTCCGCATGTTCGGTTACTCAGACAACGGCTGGGATACCTTCGGGATCGTCGCCAAAGAGTCGGCCCGGAACACGATCCGCCAGAAAACCTACCGCATCCTGCTTCCCGAATGCGTCATGAACGACAAGACCGAATGGATTGGCGAAGGGTTCTGCGGCAATTCGCTGGAGCAGCAACTGACGCGGCAGGTTTGCCCGCTGCCCAAGGAAGAAGGCGGCGCTCCGATCAAGATGATCTACCGTCAGGGCGGTTCTTTCATTTCCACCATGACCGACACCAACCGCTGGCCGAGAATGTTCCAGCACCCGAACCTGGAGTTCTTCGTTACCGCCGACGTGCATTGGCAAAGCGAGACCCGCTTCGCCGACCTGATCCTGCCGATCTGCTCCGGCTTCGAGAAGGAGGACATCTGCGAGCTGGGCGCTCCGGGCGGTTACGGCGCCAACGATATGGGCGCCAACTTCCGCGTCATGGTCTACATGAAGCAGTGCATCAAACCGTTGTGGGAATCCAAGTCCGACTATGAAATCTACGTCGAGCTTTCCAAGCGGCTCGGCTTTCAGGAGCGGTTCACCGAGGGCAACAGCATTGAGGACTGGATCAAGAAGGTTTTCTACAAATCGTCGTTGCACAAGCATATCGCCTTCGACAAGTTCAAGGAAAAGGGCTACTACGTCGTGCCGCCGCCCAAACCGGACTTCAAGCGGGCTGTTTCCAACAAGTGGTATTACGAGGATCGGGAATGCGACGTAGCCGACCACAATAATCCACTGAAAGGTACCCCGCGCGGCAAGATGATGGGGACACCAAGCGGCAAAATCGAGTTTGTCTCCACCTTCTTGCAGGAGCACTTCCCCGAAGACAAGGAACGCCCGGTCATGGGTCAGTATCTGCCGCCCTGGGAAGGTAAAGGCGCGCCTGCCGAAGAGAATTACCCTCTGATCCTGATGACGCCGCACATGCGCTTCTCTTACCACACCCACTTCGACAACAAGTCGCCGTGGATGGACGAGATCCCCGCGCACCGCGCCATGAAAGACGGCTACGCGTACTGGCTTGTGCGTATGCACTATGACGACGCGCGCACGCGCGGAATCAGGCACGGCGATCTCATCAAGATCTACAACGACCGTGGTGCCGTTCTGTGCGTGGCCTGGCTGACCGAGCGCATGAAGCCGGGCGTGGTGATGTCCTACCAGGCGGGTGCCAAATACGACCCCCTGGAACCGGGGAAGCCAGGAAGCATCGATCGCGGAGGTTGCGTGAATCTGCTTTCGCCGTCGCGGATGGTTTCCAAAAACGCGCCGGGAATGGTTTCCAACTCGATCAACGTTGAAATCGACAGATGGGATAATTAATCCTGTGAGGAAAAAAATATGAAGAAAAAATATGGGATGGTAGTAGATGTGGACAAGTGTACCGGTTGCTACGCCTGCTTCCTCGCCTGCAAGGATGAAAACTGTGGTGAAGAATTTCCCGGTTACACGGCGGCGCAACCGATGACCGGCCAATTCTGGATCAACCTCACCGAGGTGGAGCGGGGAACCTTTCCCAAGATCAAACTGAGCCACATTCCAAAGCTGTGCGCCCATTGCGATAAACCGGGGTGTATGCAGATGGCGGAGAACGGCGCGGTCTACAAGCGGGACGACGGGATTGTGATCGTCGATCCGGTCAAGGCCGTCGGCCAGAAGCAGATCGTGAACACCTGCCCGCACCGGGTGATTTTCTGGAACGAGGAGAAACAGCTTCCCCAGAAGTGCGATCTGTGCGCCCATTTTCTGGATCAGGGTTTTGCCAATCCGCGTTGCGTTGAGATGTGCCCCACCAGCGCGCTCGTCTTCGGGGACCTGAACGACCCCGACAGCGAAGTCGCCAGGTTGGTGGCTGAAAAGAACCCCAGTTCTTCGCATCCTGAGTTTGGCCTGAAAGAGAATGTCCTTTACCTGAACATCCCCAAGAAGTTCGTGGCCGGTACCGTGGTCATCAAGGAGACCGATCGGTGCGCCAAGGACGTCGAGGTGGTGCTGAAAGGAAATGGCGTGGAGCGGCGCGTCGAAACGGATGTTTTCGGCGATTTCTGGTTTGACGGTCTGGAAAACAGGACCGAATACACCTTGGATATCGAGGCACCAGGGTACAAGAAAATCAGTCTCGTCCCCGACACCTTGAGCGATGTCAATCTGGGGGAAATTTTCCTGGAAACCGAAGCAGAACATTAGCGGCAGGTATTCATGCGCTGTCGCTGTGAACAAACCTGGAAGGGAGTTACATCTCCTTCCGGGCGATTGCGGTCGAAACCATGGCCGGCAAAGAAAGTGGTATTCAACCTTCGCGCCTTTCTTGCGTGCAGGGTTCCAAACCGGAGCTGGTTCTACTGAAGCAATTCGGCGCGTCTTGCGTCGACCACCGCGGCAAGGCCGCAGAAAATTACGAGTTGAAAACTGGAGGATGTGCGCACCATGAAAAAATGTCGGATTTCAAAAATCGCTTTGCTGGCAGCGTTTGTTTTGGCGCTCACCACGGTATTGGCGGCCTGTGATCGAAAGCCGGAACAAAAGCAGGAGCAAAAACAGGAAGAATCGCGGAGCGACGCAGACACCGCCGCCGCCCCCCCATCCTATTTGATCGGTTTCAACACCTGGGGTGCCGGTTCGCCGGTTTTCGACGATATGGCGGTCGAAATCGAATATACCCTCGCCACCTACGGACTGAAAGGAAGCCGGGCCAGCGACGAACACTTGGCCGACAAAGAGTTGCAAAACATGCAGAACTTCATCTCGGCCGGAGTTGACGGAATCGTCATGCAAATCACGGCCGACCCGGTACTCCCGCAAGCCGCCAAGGCGTGTCTGGATTCCAGGATACCTTTTGCCATGGGCATATTTATCGGTGACGACGCCGACCGCGCGACCGTCACGGCGGATAACCCCTACTACGCTGGCGCGGTGAGCGCCGACCTGTACCATGACGGTTATCTCATGGGCAAAGCCGCCGCCGAAGACGGACACAAAACGGCGGTACTGATCGGCGGCAATGTCGGTGACAACCACTTTGAGCAGAGAATCGCCGGTTTCAGGCAAGCGTTTGTGACCGAAGGCGGCGGCGAAATCATCGACGAGGCACGTTGCACCAGCCCCGCCGAAGGCCAGGAGAAGGCGACCGCCCTGCTCTCGGCGCACCGTGATGTTGGTGCCATCTACGCGATGGTCGGCGTCTATGTGCCCGGTTCCATCAACGCGATGGACATTCTCGGTCTCAACATACCCGTCTATGCGTCCAACGCCAACGCGGATATTGTGGACTACATCAAAAACGGCAGAGTCTCCGCGGGCGGCGGCGGCAACGATTTGCCGGCCGGCGTTGCCGCAGCCTTGCTCATCAACCGCCTGGACGGGCATCCGATCCTCGATGAAAACGGCAAGGCGCCGGATCTGAAAATCAACCCTTTCCTCGTCAACAAGGACAATGTCGACGACTATATCGCCACGTTCTATACGCCGGGGACCCATCCCATCACCGAGGATGTCCTCAAGTCACTGCTTTGGCGATTCAACAAGGATGTCAGCTACAAGACGTTTACCGAACTTACCGGCAGCGGTCTCACCTTGGAGGCGATCGTTGCAAAACATGCTCCGGATTCAGCCGCGCCGACTCCAGACTCAGCCGCTCCGGAATCGGATTCAGCCGCGCCGGAAACACAGGAATCGGATTCAGCCGCGCCGGAAACACAGGAACCGGATTCAGCCGCGCCGGGGACGCGGGAATAAAGCCGGAGTTATAGCGATTTCCATAAATGCCCAATCCCTCTGAATAACCGTCATTCCTGCGAAAGCATGACTCCGGGTTTTCAGGCAGCCATTGGGGACAATCAAGAGATTGTCCCCATTCATGGGCGCGGTCGGACCACGGCCTTCGGGACACGGTTTCAAACCGGCAGGGGTTCTGCGAAAAATCAGCGGTGGTACCCATGAAAATATGTCGGATTTCAAAAATCGCTTTGCTTGCGGCGTTGGTTTTGGCGTACACCTCGGTGCTGGTGGCCTGTGGGCAAAAACAGGAAAAATCGCGGAACGCCGCCGCTGCCGATACCGATACCTCCTACATGATCGGTTATAACACCTGGGGCGCCGGTACGCCGACCTTTGACATGATGGCGGTCGAAATCGACTATGCCCTCGCCACTTACGGGCTGAAAGGAAGCCGGGCCACCGACGACCACCAGGCCGACAAAGAGTTGCAGAACATGCAGAACTTTATCTCGGCCGACGTTGACGGGATCGTCATGCAAATCTCTGCCGACCCGGTGCTCCCGCAAGCCGCCAAAGCGTGTCTGAACTCCAAAATTCCCTTCGCCCTGGGCATATTTATCGGCGACGCCGCCGCCCGCGCGGCGATTGCGGCGAACAATCCCTACTACGCCGGCGCGGTGAGCGCCAACCTGTACCATGACGGTTATCTCATGGGCAAGGCCGCCGCCGCCGCCGGACACAAAACGGCGGTACTGATCGGCGGCAACGTCGGCGATCACCATTTTGAGCAAAGGATCGCCGGCTTCAGGTATTCGTTTGTGACCGAAGGCGGCGGCAGAATCATCGATGAGGCGCGTTGCACCAGCCCCGCCGAAGGCCAGGAGAAAGCGACCGCCCTGCTCGCGGCGCACCGGGACGTTGACTGCCTCTACGCAATGGTCGGCGACTACGTGACCGGTTCCATCAACGCGATGGATATTCTCGGCCTCAACATACCCGTCTATGCGTCCAACGCCGGTTCGGACGTTGTCGGCCACATCAAAAACGGCAGAGTCGCCGCTGGAGGCGGCGGCAACGATATGCCAGCCGGCGTCGCCGTCGCCTTGCTCATCAACCACCTGGACGGGCATCCGATCCTCAATGAGAACGGCAAGGCACCGGATCTGAGAATCAATCCATTCCTGGTCACCAAGGACAATGTCGATGACTACACCGCCATGTTCTACACGCCGGGAACGCATCCCATCGCCGAGGATGTCCTCAAGTCACTGCTTTGGCGATTCAACAAGGATGTCAGCTACAAGACGTTTGCCGGGCTGACCGGCAACGGCCTTACCCTGGAGGCGATTCTTTCAAAAAGGCGCTGAATCCGTCGATTGGCGGTTGACTCAAGCGGCACCGTTGAAACCCCGCCCCGCGAACCGGGTTTGGTTTTACGATAAAGAGGCGATGAAAACATGCGAAAAGAGCTTTCCGCCAGCAAAAAGGAAAAACGGCAAAACTCCGCGCTGTTTTTTATTCTTTTCGTCGTCGTCCTGGCGATTCTCGCGGTCATTGTCCATTTCCTTACCGGCGGCATGTTTCTGGAAGCACGGAACGCGCAGATCATCCTGTCAAATTCCATCTACCCCACTTTTATCGCTTGGGGACTTTGCTTTCTGTTCGCCTGCGGATATACCGATCTATCCATCGGCGGCGTGGTGGTACTCGGCTCGTTCGCGTCTTGCGCTTTCGGCAATCTTTACGGCTACCCCGGCGTAATCCTGGGCGGGCTGATCACGGGTATTCTGCTGATTTTCGTAAACTTCACGATCTTCGCGTTTACCAAAATACCCTCATGGATCGCCAGCATCAGCTTGGCCATCGTTTATGAAGCCATCGGCGTTTTTCTGCGCGTACACAGCGTCACCAAGCCGTATGTCGACGCGGAATTGAGCCGGAATTTCAGAGATTTGGGGCAATTTCCAGTCAATGTGATCCTGCTCGTCGCCGGCTTCATCTTCGTTTACTTTTTGTACAACCGGACGACCATCGGCGTAAATATCCGGGCCGTCGGCGGAAACAAGGCAGTAGCCCGCGTACTCGGCGTCAACATCCTCCGAACGCTGCTGTGGGTGGGGCTGATCTGCGGTCTGCTGATCGGCGCCTCTTCCGTCATCCAGCAAAGCTACAACGTCAAAACCTTCGCCATGGCGGGAATGACAAGTATCGTGCTGCTCTTCAAGCCGCTCGCCATCGCGCTTCTGGCGCAGATACTGCAAAAATGGATCAACATCATCGTGGCGGTTCCATTCTGTTCGCTCATCATTTACGCGGTGTTTAGTCTGATGACCTTTTTTGGCGTCCCCTCCGGCACCCTGCAAGACGTATTTTTGGGAATTTTTCTTATCGTGTTCGGCATCGGCGGGCAAAAAAAAGTCAATGAGGTCGTGAAATGAACTCGCCCATCCTTGAAATTCGCGGGCTGGACAAGCATTTCGGGCCGACGCACGCAAACAAACATATCGACTTTACGTTGCGTGAGGGAGAGATCAGGGGGCTGATTGGCGAAAATGGATCGGGAAAATCCACGCTGATGTCGCAGATCGCCGGCATACACCTTCCGGATTCCGGCGAAATGTACGTGCGCGGCAAAATATACCGGCCGCGCGACGCGTTGGACGCGTATAAGCAAAACATTTCGATGGTCCTGCAGGAACTTGGCGTCATTGGCAACCTGCCGGTGGTGGTCAACGTTTTCCTCGGCAGAACCGGCCAGTTCACCAGATTCGGCATCGTCAACCGCAAGGCCATCGGTCGCGCCACCACGGAACAGTTCACGAAATGGGGGTTGCCCATGCCGCCGATGAACAAATTCACCGGCGACATGACGGTCGAAACGCACAAGATCATCGAGTTGGTCAGGGCGCTGTCAGTCGATCCAGACATTCTGCTGCTGGACGAGATCACGCAGTCGCTGTCGCTGGACAACCGTCAAAAGCTGTATGAACTGCTGATTAAACTGAAAAACATGGGGCGCTCCGTGATCGTGATTACCCACGACGTGGAAGAGATGCTCAAAATCACCGACACGATCACCGTCCTGCGCGACGGCGAGGTCGTCGGCGAGCGCGTCTCCGCCGAAACCACGGCGGACGAGATCAAGCGCATGATGGTCGGGCGCGAGATCGGCGGCGACTACTACCGTGTCGACAACCAACCCGAATACGCCGACGAAGTCGTCCTGAGCGTAAACAACCTGAGCGTGGCGGGCGAGCTTGACGACATCTCCTTCGACATCCACGCGGGCGAGATCCTCGGTTTTTGCGGCTTGAGCGACTCGGGCATCCACTCGGTCGGCAGAGCGGTATTTGGCCTGTCGAAAGCCGACGCCGGTTCCGTCCGCCTCGTCGCCAAGGATATGGACATCACCGACCCGACGCGGGCGCTCCGAAATAATGTGGGTTACATTCCAAAGGACCGCGACACCGAGGCGCTGATGATCGACGCCTCGATCCGTGAGAATTTCGTCTTGCCGTCGCTTGGCGAGCTGACGCGCGCCGCAGGCTATGTTTCCCCCGCAAGTTTGAAAAAACTGGCTTCGCGGATGGTCGCCAAGCTCTCGGTAAAATGCGAGAACATCGCGCAGCCTGTCGGCGCGCTTTCCGGCGGCAACAAGCAGAAAATAAATCTGGGGCGCTGGCTGGCCAAGGATCTGAGTCTGCTGATTCTCGACTGCCCGACTCGCGGCGTCGATGTTGGCGTAAAGGCTTATATCTATGCGCTGATGAAAGAAGCCAAGCGGAATAAAATCGCCATCCTGCTCATCTCCGACGAGCTTCCGGAGGTGCTCGGCATGGCGGACAGGCTGATCGTCATGAAAGATGGTCGGGTGACGCGGACGATCGACCGTGGGACGGCTTTCACTGAGCAAGCGGTCATAGAGGTGATGATATGAAAAAGTTCAAGCCTGATTTTCAGGACATTGTTCCCTTCATTGCCTTTTTTGCCATTTTCCTTTTCTTCACGATCGCCAGTCATAGCGAACGTACCGGCGCTTTCCGGATGCTCACGGCGCTCAATCTGCACACGATACTCGACCAGACGATGCTGACCATTATCGTGGCCTGCGGCACACTGTTCGTCGTTGCGCAGGGGAGCATCGACCTGTCGGTTGGGGTCAATCTCGCTTTATCCGGCGTCGTCGGCATGTGGGCCGCCAATGTCACCGGCATACCGTTCCTGATGATACCGGTGTCATTGCTGGCCGGGCTTGTCGTCGGCGCCTTCAACGGCGTCATCGTGAGCCGGTTCAAGGTGCCGTCTTTTATGCTGACGCTGGCGATGTTGATTGGCGTTCGCGGGCTGGTCAACTACATCCAGACCAAGACGCACGTCCACCGTCTGCCCGATGGCTTGTTGTTCCTGAACACACCGCTCGTCAAAACGGCGATCTTCATCGCCATCGTGCTCGTCATGGCCTATCTCTTCGAGTTCACGAAAACGGGGCGCTACAGCAAAGCCATTGGGGAAAATGAGACCGCCGCGAGATTCGTCGGCGTCCCGGTCGACAAAATGAAAATTATCGCTTTCGCGCTGTCGGGACTGATGGCCGGAATGGGAGCGTTATTCTATGTCGTGACCATTGGCTCGACCAGCCAACAGATGGGCGTCTTTCTTGAGATGCGGGTAGTCATGGCGATTTTCCTCGGCGGTGTGTTGGTGACGGGAGGCTTCTCGGCCAGGTTTTATAAAATACTGCTCGGCTCGTTCTCGATTCAGATCATTATCAACGGTCTGGCGCTGATCAATAAATCGGATGCCCATATTTCACAATCCGTACAGGGGTTATTGCTACTGCTGATCCTGCTCATGAGTTCGCTCGCTGGCAAAAGAAGGGTTTGAACGGTTTTTTTTGAGTCCGCTGGACAAATTTTCAGGCGTGGCGAAGTAACGCCGGGAGCATTGATTCCGGCACCGGGAGGCGGCGGGCAGAATTGATGCCGAACACACGACGCCGGGTAATCGCATGTCAACAGGCGGAGCAGATGCTCCGCCTCCTTGCGTGGCACCCCTCCTTGCGTGGCACCCCCCTCATCCGCCCCTGCGGCACCTTCTCCCGCAAGGGGTGAAGGGATGGATGCCGCAAGGGGAGAAGGAAAATTGAGGGTAGGCGCGCATTTGGACAAGCCGCGCGGCGGCGTAATCTGGCTTGTCCACGGTTTTCTACCATTATTTTGACTATCACCACATTCACGCGATTGCCATGGCTTGCAACGTGGCATGGGTTTTTCACTTACTTTTTGGCCCGCATCGCGGCGTTGCCGCGCCGCACGGCTTCGTCCAGCGCCTGCTTGGCCGGCTTGCGATTGGCCCACACCGCTTCGAGTTCCTCTTCGACGATTCGGCGCACCGATTCGATCTGCGAGACGCGCACGGCTGGCGCGGCAGTCTTGCCCTTGAGCTGTGCGTAAGCCACCTGCAAGCCGTTCAGGTCGTCCTGCATCAGCTTGCTCCTCGCCGCCGCGCGCGCCACGCCGGTCATCGGCAAAAAACCGCCGGCCAGTGTCAGCTCGATTTGCGCCTCCGGACCCAGCACGTAGCCGACAAATTTGGCAACGGCACGATTCTCCGCCGGTTTCAACCCCGCCTTCACCCACAGCGACGCGCCTTCGGCCAGCGTGTTTTGCGGCGCGCCGCGCACATCGTCGTGATAAGGCAGCGCGGAAACGCCGACGTTCTGCCTGTTGTTCTCCGACAAGGTGGCGAACAAGGAGGAAGAACTGGTCAACATGCCGCATTCGCCATTGACGAAACGCTGGTCGGCTTCGTCGCGCCGGCCAAAATAGATGAAATACCTGGCCTTGTGCCACGTCGCCATCATGGCGATGTGTTTGATCTGCAACAGACCATTGAAGGCCAGCCCCCCCTTGACGTCGCTGACCTCGGCGCCATTCCAGGCGCTGATGTTGTCGATCAGAACCCGTACCGGCCAGGATGTCGTATAGGGACATTGACTGCCCGCCGCGATCAGCTTGCCGGCGGCAGTCTGCGTTTCAGCCCAAGTCCTGGGCGGGGATTCCGGATCGAGACCGGCCTTTCTGAAAGCCCGCTTGTCGATGTACAGCACGGGCGTCGAAAAGGCCAGCGGCAGGGCAAACCACTGTCCTTTGCTATTGATTGGGCTGCCGCGCAGTTCCGGGGAGAGTTTGGCCGAATCGAACGGGATATTCGCTTCGCGCATCACTTGGTGCAGCGGCTTGAAACTGGCTTTTTTGGCTAAAAATCGCGCGTATTCCTCGTTGGTCACCAGATTGAGCTGTTTTGGCGCGTCGCCATCGGCGCGCCGGACCATCTTCACCAGCACGTCCTTGCTCTGCCTGTTGAAGTTTTCGATGAACGGCTCCAGGCGCTCGGCCTGTACTTCGTCGAGCCGATGCGACAATTCGATCAGCACCGGCACGAGCGCCGGTTTGGCCGCGGCCGACGCCAAAACCGGCAAGGCCAGAAGGCCGCATGTCACGGCGAATTTGATGAAAGACATTGCGCATTCTCCGAAAATTCGATCAAAAGAGCATTATATAGTCAGATATATCCAGCCGCGGCAGGGCAATCGCATTTTGGAGGGGAACGGGAAATAAGGCCGCAGGGTTTCAATATGATACAATCAGGCAACGCGCGGGAGCAAAAATGCATCAAGGAAATATTTTTGAGAAAGAAGAAGAGTAACATGATTAAGCAGTTATTTGATTTATCGTTCAACGGTGACTTTAATAAAACAGCAAAGGAAACCGGTATCGTCATCTATGGCGCGGGTGTACAAGGTAACAATCTTGTACGGCAGCTCACCGGCGGATGCCGCGCGGTATTCGGCATGGATATTTCCAGGCTGCTTGACGGCATTACCATTCATTGCATCGTCGACGCGGACAAAGAAAAGCAAGACACGTCCATATGCAAAATACCCGTTGTCGCACCGGAAGCGTTGTCGCGTTATGACCGGAAGACACCGATTATCATAACGCCGCTTGACTGGATTCCCGGCATAATGTGCTCTCTTGAAGCGATGGGGTTTGAAAATCTTTTCGGTATCAATGCTTTCGTAAATAATATTGCCAACCAGGTAGAGAAGATATCCAAACCTGCTTGCAATGCCGATGAACTCGAAAAAAATCGTTCCGAAATTGACGCGGCGCGAAAATTGTTTTCAGAAGAAAAATCCTTGCGTGTTTTTGACGCTCGATTGAAATGGCTGTTTGAAGGAGAAATAGAACCTTTGATGTGGGAATTTGACAACAATGAGAAACAGTATTTTCCGAAGGACATTATTCAACTGGGTGAGAACGAGGTTTTTGTCGATTGCGGCGTGTTTGACGGCGGGAGTTCCCGGTCATTTGCCCGTAATGTCCGTGACAAGTATCACGGGATATACGCTTTTGAACCTGACGAAACCTGTATTCCGCTGATAAAAGCCAATACGGCAAAGCTGGCAAATTTTGAATTGTACAATTTGGGCGTTAGCGATAAAGACGGTGTCGCGTATTATAGCGGAAACAGCACGGTGGGGGATGGGCGTGTTATTGACACACCAAATAAACTCTGCAATTTTTTGCCAGACATGTCATAATGGTGATATGGAAAATGAATTGAGAACAAACGCGGTACGGTTAAGTCCGGAACAGCAATACGAGATTC
>JAITNL010000179.1 GCA_031290495.1 Accumulibacter sp. | reverse complement strand
GCAAGCGAGGCGACAGCTGTTTGCGCACGCTGCTGATTCACGGCGCGCGCTCGGCGCTGAAGGTGGCGCGCAACAAAGGCGATCCGCGCAGTCGCTGGGCGGTCAAGGTCAGCGACGGCGGCACCCGAACATCGGGGCGGTGGCCTTGGCCAACAAGAACGCTCGAATCGCGTGGGCACTGCTCACTCGTGGCGGGCATTACGACAGTCAGTACGGGGTGCGGGTCTCCGAAGGGATACCGGTCGGCGCTGAAGAGAGGATGGGAAAACGGTCGAACCGGCGGCCAGAGATTTGCGCTAACCCCTGGCCCGCGAGGCCGACAGGTCGATTAACCCTTGCCGCGCTGGCGAATGTGCGGGACATAGCCGCGCGCGCGGATACTTCATCGTAAAACCAACTCCGGTTTGAAACCCCGCCCTTTAGGGCGGCGACCGTTTTGTGAGGTGTGCAAACCCCTTCCAAAACACGTTAGACCGACAGGCTTGAAGGCCTACCGCTGATTTTTGCTGCCTGTCCAAATGGCCGCCGGAACCCCGACCGTAAGAAAGAACATACAAGGGTTCAGCTCCTACCTTTCTTACGTGCGGGGTTTCAAACCTGAGCGGGGGTTACGATGAAATACCGACGAATCCAGGCAGCGATGTCGGGGTTCGCTGCGCTCACCCCGTATATGCACGCCTCCCGTTTTGCAAGAGAAAAAGCGAAGGCGAGAAGTGGGGCGGTTGCTGCATCCGTATATCCGACCTCTGAGTGACGCCGTTCAATAGGCGTCGGGCCATGATGGATTTACGCGCGGCAAGGGTTAATCGACCTATGCGGGCTTGCCGGTTAGCCAAATCGCCGATGTTAGCGCGCGGTGAAAATGGACGGTCGGCAAGCCAGGGCGCGATGTCACTCGTTTTTCAGTCGACCGCGAATCGAAACCAGCGTCTGGCGCGCGCAATCGAAATCGAAATCCTCGATCTGTTTGACGAGCAGACCGCAGTATTCGCCGAAGCGCGAATATTGGCGATGGATGTCGGTGACGCGATCGAGGACGCTGGTATCGCCGCTGGCGAGCAACGGTTCGAGTTCGTCGGCCAGCGCCAGCGCGGCGGCGGGGGTAAATTTATCGGCGATGGCTGGCGCGGCTTCTTCAAATGCGGAAGTGGAGGACACCGTGTCCAGCGTGGTCATTACCGCGGTGAGCTGGTGTTCGACTTCGACCAGCGCGGCGGCGTCTTCGCGCTTGTCCCTGAGTATATCCTCCAGCGCGGCGGCGGCGCGGCTCAGGGCTGTTGCGCCGAGGGTCGCGGCGGTGCTTTTCAAGGTGTGCGCGAGGCGGTGCGCGCTGGTGAAATCGCCTTTGGCGAGTTGTTCGCGCAAACGCGCGGCGTCGTCGGCGTGGCCGTGGGTGAAATCGGTCAGCAACTGGCGATAAAGGCGAGAATCGCCGGTGACGTTTTTCAGGCCGAGTTCATGATCGATGACCGTGGGCGCTGCTGTTTCCGCTACCGTGGCGGCGGCGGCGAGATTGGCGGCGGCGGTGGCGACGATTTTTTCCGGCGGCAGCCAGGTCATCAGGACGCGGTTCAATTCGTCGGGATTGATCGGTTTGGAAATGAAGCCGTTCATTCCGGCTGCGAGGAATATCTGTTCCGCGCCGCGCACCGCGTTGGCGGTCAAGGCGACGATGGCGAGATTCCGGTATTTTTCGCCGCCCGGCGTTTGGCCCAGGGCGCGAATCTTTTGCGTTGTTTCCAGCCCGTCCATTTCCGGCATCATCTGATCCATGAAGACGAGGTCGTAATCGTTACGTTCGACCTTGGCGAGAGCTTCGCGACCGTCCAGCGCGGTGTCGGCGTGAATGCCATAGGTGACGAGATAGGCCAGCGCGACCTTGAGATTGATCTGATTGTCGTCGACCACCAGCACGTTGGCGGCTGCCGCGTGAAAATGCAGCGCGGATTGTGGGGCTTTGTCGATTTGCGCCGGATCGCCTGGCGTCAGCGGCAGCAGGATGGTGAAGCGCGAGCCTTTGCCGTATTCGCTTTGAAAATCAATTCGGCCTTGCATCAGCTTGACCAGGCTTTGGGTAATTGGCAGCCCCAGGCCGGTGCCGATCTGGTCGCGGTTGGCTTGGCGGTCGAGCTGGGCGAAGCTGTCGAACAGGCGGGGAAAATCTTCTTGCCTGATGCCGATGCCGGTATCGTCGACGGTGAAGGAAAGCCAGGTTTCGTCGTCTTTTTCCACGCGCGCGATTTTGAAATCGACGCCGCCCTGGCGGGTGTATTTGATGGCGTTGCCAAGAATATTGGTGATGACCTGGCGCATGCGCACGTCGTCGCCGTAAAGAATATGCGGTACGTCGGGGGCAAGGCTCGCGGTAAAGCTCAGGTTTTTGGATTCGGCGGCAAAGCGGTTGATCGAGCAGATGTTGTCGTAGATTTCCAGCAGGTCGAAATGCACCGGATTGAGTTCGAGCTTGCCCGACTCGATCTTGGAAAAATCGAGAATGCCGTTGATGATGTGCAGCAGGGCGTGCGACATCTTGCGAATGTCGGCGACGAAATCTTTTTGGGTGGCGTCGAGATTGTCGGTACGGATCAGTTCGCTCATGCCGATGATGGCGTTCATCGGCGTGCGAATCTCGTGGCTCATGTTGGCGAGAAACTGGCTTTTGGCGTCCGATGCCACTTTGGCGGCGCGAGTCTGCACTTCCAGTTCGCGGGAATGCGCTTCGGCCTCGCGCCGCTTGGCTTCGCTCTCCTCGATTTCGCTGATGTCGCGCACAAAATTGACCACCCGGTAATCGTTTTTCCAGCGCACGCGCACCAGCGTGACTTCGGTGAGCAAGCGCCGCCTGGTATCGGGAACCCAATGCACCCACTCAAAACGGCGGCGTTCGCCGCTGGCATAGACTTCGCGGTTATAGCGCAGCGCGGCTTCGCGGCTGTTGTCGCCGTTGGGCTGAAACTCGGGTGAAAGTTCGTTGAAACGCTGTATGTATTCTTCCCTGGAGGACAGACCAAAGAGAGTGGCGCACCCCTGGTTGCAGTCGATGACATTAAGATTTTCGTCCCAGAAGGAACAGGCGAGGGGGGTGGCGTTGAGCATGGCGCGGGTACGCTCGTCGGCCTCGGCGCGGCTGTGCTCGGTGCTGTCGTGCAGGACCACGATGACGCCGTCGAGCCGTCCGCCTTCGGCCAGCATCGGCGCGGAGTGGAGGGTGTACAGGCGCTCCTCGCGCAAGGCTGGGAAAGTGAGGTGCATGTCGGTGGTGACGGTCTTGCGTCCTGCCTTGACGTGCTCGAAGCGTTTGACCGCGCTGTCGACGAAAGCATCATTGCCGAACAAGAGGTAGAGCCGGGTGAAGTGCCAGCCGACGACGTTTCCGAAGCGCTCGGCTTCGATCTGACGCAGAAAATAGTTCGAACAGCGCGTCAGCCGCCCCGCGCCGTCGAAGATCAGAATGTTCTCCGGCACATTGGCGAAGAGCAGATCCATGTACTCCTCGCGCCGGCAGTGATGGCAGACGGCGAGGTCGATGACAGCGTCGTGTTCGGGAGGCTGAAGCGGCGGTGCTGGCGATGTCGTCATGGCGGAGCGCATCGAACGGGGCGGCGGAATACCACGCGTACTCTCCACCGCCCGGCGGGGAAATTACACCTTGAACTGTTCCACGGTGTCGTTGACGTCGCGCGTCAGTTGATCCAGGCGCTCGACACCGTTGGCGACGCTGCCCGCGGCGGCGTTGTTCTGGTCGGTCATTTGCGCCACGCTTTCGACGTTGCGCGCGATGTCCTGACTGGCCCCGCTCTGTTCCTTGAGCGCGTCGGAAATTTCGGCGACGGCATGGGCCACCTTGTTGGAGCTTTCGCGGATACTGGAGATACGTTTGCCGGCATCCTGCGCCAGAGTTTGGCCCGATTCGACCTGTTGCACCACGCGCGACATTTCGGCGACGGCATCATTGGCCGAGGACTGAATTTTGCCGACCATGGCGCTGATGTCGCTGGTCGATTGCGAGGTGCGTTCGGCGAGTTTCCTGACCTCGTCGGCCACCACCGCGAACCCACGGCCCTGTTCGCCGGCGCGGGCGGCTTCGATCGCGGCGTTGAGCGCCAGCAGATTGGTCTGATCGGCCACTTCCTTGATCACCTGCACCACACTGGAAATTTGCTGCGATTCCTTGCCCAGTGCCTCGATGGCGTGCGACGCCTGCGACACGGTGGCGGCAATGTGGCCCATCTCCGTGACCGTCTGATCGATGATGGCGCCGCCCTGGTTGGCGATTTCGCCAGCTTCGTTGGCAATGTTCTGCGCCTCGACCGCGCTGTTCGACACCGTGCTGATCGACACCGTCATTTCCTCGACCGCCGCCGCCATCGCCGACGTCGAACTGCTTTGCGACGCCGAACCCGATGCGACTTCCTGCGCCGCGCCGTTGACTTCACTCACCGCGCGGCTGACTTCATGCATCTTGTCCTGGATGTTCTGCAAGGATTTTTGCAACTTGCCGAGCATGGCGTCGAAAGCCCCGCTCATCTGGCCGATTTCATCGCTCGAAATGTGATCGGTACGCAGTCTCAAGTCCTGCTCTTGTTCGACCTGGACGATCAGGTTGCGCGTATGCTCCACCGGCTTGATGACCGAAAAATTGAGCGAGATCAGCAACCCGATCAGCAACAGCACCATGACGGCAATCGCCACGCACTGGAGGATGACGGCATTGCGTGAGGTGCGTTCGACATCCTGTATTTCTTCGACGACGATTTTGGTATTCATTCCGGTCAGCGAGCGCACGACGGCATCGAGCTTCTCGGTCAACTCCCGACGCTGCATGTTGACATCGACAACGTGCTGGTAGAGCGCGCTGAGTCTCTCTGGCGAAGGCGAAGCGGCGGCGGTTTTGGCGCGTTCGAGAAAATCGCGATCGCTGACGGAGAATCTGGTCCATGTCGAAGTGAACTCTTCCCACGCTTTCTGGGCAACGGCGTTGCGCGGCATGGCCTCGTACTCGGCGATGCGCTTGCCGATGATCTCCAGTGCGTGTTCCAGTTTTCCGGCGACCAGACGGACTTCGGCGATCTGTTGTTCGTAAGGCAGCAAACCGCGGTCGGCGATTTCATGCTCGCGCCGCAGCAATTCGGCGATATCGACCTCGATGTAGAGCAGGTTTTCGATCTTCGGTATGCGCACCGTACCGATTCCCCGAATGGACTCGCCATCGTCAAGGGAATTTTGCAAACCGATGAAACCGACCAGCAACATGCCAACGATGGCACAGACAGTCAGCAGGACAAGCTTTGCTTTGACTTTCACGATGTAACTCCTTACGTATGTTCCGGATATAAGCCGCCGGATATAAGCCGCTGGTATAGGTTGCGGAAGGATAACATACTCATTCAATGGCGTCTTGCGATGACGGCAGCCTGTCCAGGGCACTCGCGGCAAAAATTAGCGGCAGCCTTTCCTTCTCCACTTGCGGGAGAGCGCGGGATGGGTTTCGCAAATTCAACCGGTTTTTTGACTATTACCAAAAATGTTGGTAGAATTCATTCCATTCAGCAGCTAAACAGTGTTATCTCAAGCCATGGTTAAAGTTTTTGAAACCTGCGAAGGCCGTACCCATTTCGCCACACTTTTTGAAAAAAAAGTTGTAAATGTGAATGTTTTTCTTGACATTTTTATGAAAATCGCATATAATATAGCAAGCAAGCAAGCAAGCAAGCAAGCATGATGATGTAAGCGTTCTCCCTGCGTTCTTCAAACGCAGCACACTGTTTAGCGCCCTCGTTGGGGCGCTTTCTTTTTTTCCTCTGATGGCGCAGACAACGCCGTGGAACGGCACTGTCTCCACTACGGTCAACAGCACCGTCATTGGTTTTGGCGGGCAGCAATGGGTGGTGGTTGGGAATGACACGGAAGGCGGGGTGTATTCCAGCAACACGGCCAATTCCAGTCCGTCCAGCACGCCCGCGCCGGAAAACAGCATTACCTTGCTGCTCAAAAATGGGAGTGCGGGAGGTGGATATGGTACTTCCTACTTCAACACAAATGCGGCGCAAAACGGTTCTTACACAAACTATTACAACGGCAGTACGCTGCAAGGAAGGCTGGTGACGATTGCGGGGAATTTGCCGACAAAAGAGCAAAACGTCATCAACAAGCGAGATTTGGTTCCCGTAACAGTAGATGGCGGATGGACCGGCATAGACAAGGGAACACCAGAACACTACTGGTCTGCTTTATATACAGGTGACGGCATGAATGGCACGAAGGCGGAAAATCAGCTTTTGTGGGCACTTTCTTACCCGGAATGGGAGAAACTCAGTACAGAGGTGCAAAGTTTTACTGCTGCATGGTGGTTTCGTTCGTATGGCGGCTCCAAAAACGCCGCGCTTTCCTCGCCCATCTGCGACTGTTACTACGTTCATATATCGCAGTTCGCCATCCGTCCCGCTTTCAACCTGAATCTGGCGGATGTACTCTTCACCTCCGCTGCATCAGGCAACAGCAACAATTTCTCGACCGCCGCCGATCAGGGCAGTGGCATCCGGCTCACGTTTTCCGATAGCACCATTGCCACCCCGACACTGACCCTGAAAGCCAACAATGCTTTCGACTTCTCCGACGGCACGGTCGCCTCCTACATGTACGTCTCCGGCTTTTTGCAGGGCGCTTCCACTTCCCATTACTACGCGCAACTGGCCACCGCCAATAGCGGCAGCGGGTCTTTCGCGCTGACAGGCGCAACCGGCAGCGTGGCCGGCGGCACTTACATCTTCCACGTTTTCGGGGAAGAAACTCGCGGCTATTTTTATAGCGGCTTCGCGGGTGAGAGCGTGGATTTTCAGGCCACCATTCAAAACTACACTCTTGCCGCGCCGCTTATCCTCCTGAGCGACGTCACCTTCGGTCTCGACGGCGGCACGATTGGCTTGCTGGGTTCATACACCAAAACCTGGACCCTCGGCACCGGCGACAACACGTTCCACATCGCCTACGGCGACGCCGAAATATCCGGCAACATCGGCGGATCGGGCGGTTTCATCAAAACCGGCAACGATACCTTGACCCTTTCAGGTACGAACAACACCTACACCGGCGCGACCACCATCTCCACAGGCACACTGCAAGCCGCAAGCCGCAATGTCATTCAGAACAGCAGCGCGGTAACTGTCGACGGAACCTTCGATCTCAACAATCTCGCCCAGACGATCAATACTCTCTCCGGTGCCAACACTGGCGCGATCACCTTGGGCAGCGCGGCGCTCACGGTCAACCAGAGCAGCGACGGCACCTTTGGCGGCAAGATTTCCGACAGCGGTTCCATGACCAAACTGGGCACGGGAAAACTCACTCTCACTGGCGTCAACACCTACACCGGCAACACCCTCATTTCCGCCGGTACTTTGCAACTTGGCGACGGTGGAACGAGCGGTTTGGTTTTTGGCTCAATATTCGTCGATAACGGCGGCACCCTGATCTTCAACCGCTCCGACGCGCTGACCATGACCGCTGCTTTGTCAGGTTCAGGCAACGTCATTCAATCCGGTACGGGAA
>JAITNL010000109.1 GCA_031290495.1 Accumulibacter sp. | reverse complement strand
GGTTCGCGGGCGAGCCGCGAGGCGAGCGAACCGGCAAGCAACGCCGCCAGTCCCATCATCGCGAAAGCAAACCAATGGGCATGGTTCAGGGCGAAAATGACCAGCGACATCAGCCACGGGCGGCGTGGCACCATGCTCCGGGCCACCAGTATTTGCGTCACCTCGAGCGACAGCCTGGCGAAAAGAACCAGCAGTACGGCGAAAAGAAGCGCCAGCAAAAGACCGCGCGGCAGTCGGGCGGAAATTCTGAACAGCCCCAAGCCCAGCAGAAACATCAACAGCAGGCCGAGACAATAGCCCGCGACGCGGTACAAAAATTCCGTATTGAAAACGGATTCCATGCCCACTGCGAACTCGAACGGATACAACAGGATGTCGGGCAGGCAATAGGCCGTCTGCGCCGCCAGCAGCAGGGCGAGCACGACGCGCGCGCCTGTTCCTGCCACCTCTGCCGTCTGCTTTCCTTCGCCGAACCAACGCCGCGACGCGGCCAACATGACCAGCAACAGCAACAGCAAAGGAAACAGGACTCCCAGATCGTAGTATTCCCGCACGGCAAAGCCGGTGTTGCGTTTGAGGATGGCGTAAACCAGGGCGGCGATGAAGCCGAGGGCGATGCCGCGCGCCATGAACTGGCGCTCGCCTTTGCGCGCGACGAGCGCGGCCAGAGCGCAGAGCAGGGAGAAAGCAATCGCCACGGAAAGCATGTTGTCCGTGATTTTGATCAGGTAATGCAGCATGACTGTGTGCGTATGTGTAAGCGGCGTCTATTTACAGACCGTTGCGGGGAAAGCTTTCAAGGCCAAAGGCGGAGGGCGCGCCTGGACGTTTTTCAGTCCGTGGCGCGGCGCTCCGCCTTCAACCGCGAAACATCCGTGTCCGCCGGGCAGGCGGACGGATGCGGGATTTTACCAAGCCCTGGGAACGAAATCGAAATCCCATGAAACGACAATGGGTTCCTTCCAGAATCTGCCGGTAACGCCGGTGGTTTTGTCCACATGCAACAGATAGCCTTGGCTTTCCGGGCTTTCGACGATGAAGGTGATCTTGTATTTGCCGGGACCGTCGAGCTTGACGTTACTGCCGTAGTGCGGGCCGTCGGAAGCGTTCATGGGCATGAAGTTGCCTTCGATGACTTTGCCTCCTTTGCCGCCCAGCTTCTGCGCCTTGTATTTGACGGTCAGATTGGGAACAAAGTCGCCGGCGCCATAGCCGAGCTTGTTGTCCTTGCTGGCGGAAATGTCAGCCTCAAGGTGCATGTCGGCCTGTGCCGCGGACAGACCGCTGACTCCAGCCGGTTCCATGTCAACTGGCTGAAAATACACGCCGGCGATGGTCAGCGGGCCGACTACGTGTTCGTCGCCCAAGGGAAACTCTTCAAACCCCTTGGTTTCAGCGGCTCCCGGCGCTGGCGCGGCCGCGCCGACGGCGAGAGAGAAAGAAAGACCACACGCCAGAACCGACAGTTTGTATGCAAAACGCTTCATGACAAAACTCCTTTACGTAAAAAAATGACAGAAAAAATTTCAACGGTTTGTGTTTCAGACTTCTTTGCTTCTTTGCTTCTTTGCTTCTTTGCTTCTTTACATGGTCAAACTCCTTTGCCTGTTTCCGGCCGCGATAAACGCGACCTTTTCCGGTAATACGCGACTGAAGCGAGCGCCAGCAGCACGAGGACGATCTGTGGAAGCAAGGTCTCGACGGTCGGATAAACGCCCAACAGGTCGATGGATTGAACGAAGCCCACCGACGTTACGCCAATGACATCGCCTTCCTGCAGCTCCTTGATGCCGCCCCCGGCAAAAGCGATAGCCATGATGTACATGAGAATACTGGTGCCGATGAAGAAAGGCTTGAGCGGCAGCGTCAGCGAGCCGTAGCGGATGAGGGCGAAAACCCCCACCAGGGCCACGCAGCCGACGCCGAACCCGGCCCACACCATGCCGGAACTGGACTGCACGTCAGCCAGCATGGCCTGATAGAAGAGAATGGTTTCCGCGCCTTCGCGGAATACCGCGAGAAAGGCCGCCGCGCCGAGGGCGAAGGCGCTGCCCGTAGCGACCGCGCCGCGCACCTTGCCTTCGATATATCCTTTCCAGGCCACGGCCTCGGCTTTCGAGAACATCCAGTTGCTGACGAAGAAAAGAACCAGCGTCGCCAGCAGCATGGTGCAGCCCTCGATGATTTCCTGATCTGCCCCGCTGGTCTGGAAAATCTTCTGCATCGCAAAGGCGGCGGCGACGCTGGCCAGGATGGCCGCGCCAGCGCTGTAATAGACCGTGCGCACCAGCGCCGCGTTGCCCGAGCGCGTCAGGTAGGCGGCCATCGCCGCGATGACCAGGATGGCCTCGACGCCCTCGCGCAAAATGATCAGCAGGGCGGCGATGAACACGCCAAACCCGCTTTCCTGCTTGCCATCGAGCTGATTGGCGTCTTCGCGCAGCATCTTGATGAGGTTATCGAGCGAGGCGCGAACTTCCTTGTTGGCAGCGCCCTCGGTCATCAAATTTTTTATTACCGGAAACTGATACTCGACATGCGCGCCGCGTTTGCCGGAGATATAGGTCATCACCGTGCGCTCAAACCCTTCTTTTTCGTAGAAGCCGAAATAAGCGTCATTGACGAGATTCTTGGCCTGTTCGGCGTCCTTGCGGAAATACGCTTCATAGGACGCGTTCAGCAGAGCGGCCATTTCGCCAGCGATTTCATTCCAGTCGGCGTATTTTTTCTCGGCGGCCAGCGAGGAAACCGGCAACGCCGCGCACAGGGCCGCGATCGTCATGACGATGACGAGCATGAATTTTCTGGTCATAAAGGGAAAGGAAAACGTTGTCATGGCATGTTCCTTGCAATGTCTGGAGTGAACCTATTTCCCCAACAACATCAGGGCAATGGGGGTATCCCCGGACGGCAGCTTCAGCGCGCGGCCGATCTCCTCCTTGTTCATGGAGTGGACGTAGCGCGCGCCGATGCGCAGCGCCGCGCCAGCCAGATAGACGTTTTGCGTCATGGCCCCGGCCGCCACGTGGCTGAAATCGCGGGAAATGTCCTCGCTGCCGAACTGCGACAGAATTTCCGCGTCGGCAACGAAGATCAGCGTGTAATACGCCCTTTTGACAAAATCCTGCTTACCGATTTTGCCCTTGATGTTTTCGCCGGAAATCTTTTCCAGACGGTGATTTTTCCAGTCGTACAGGAAAACCCCGTCGCTGGCCGCCACATACACCCGGCAATACGGCGGCACGCCGCGCCACATCGGCACGGTCCAGCCTTTCTCGCCCCGGTTGAGACCGCTGGCCGCCCACAGGAGGGTGGAAAGCTCCTCCCGCGTTATCTCGGCGGGGGAAAAATCCCCGCCGCTGGCGGAAGCGCGTTTTTTCAGCGCCTCGAACAGACTCATGCCGCCGGTCTGCCGCGGCGCGGGCAAGGTTTCTACGGCCAGCGCCACGGAAGCGCCGAACAGCAGCGCTGCGGCGACGCATCCGCACAGCAGGTTCTTGTGATGAACTCGCATCAGAACCGCCAGGTCAGGCCGACGGTCACGCCGTGGGTGGTTGACTTTGGATGCTCGTCGTCGGTTGTGCGGATGAAACCGAGCGCCAGATCGACATCCTTGTGCGGCGTGTAAATCGCGCCGATTTCAGCGTACTTCGAGCGCTCCGTATGTCCGCCGGAACGTGATCGATCGATCCCCACGTCGAGCGCCAGCTGCCATTGTTCGGAAACCTCCCAGACGGGCGCCACGGAAAAATGCCGCGTGCTGGCGTGATGCCGCGCGTCCTCGCCCTCTTCCTCGTCGTCCTCTAAATCGACGTGCAAATGACGGAAACGGTCGCGCCCGATTCCCGCGTTGAAATGTATCGAACCGAAGGGCAGTTCCTGGCTGAGGATGAAAGTCAGGCTGCCGGAAATTTTGCCGGTGCCCAGACCGTCGTCTTCACGACGCGAACTGACGGGAATCGCCACTTCCGGCTTGATGGCCAGACTGGTGCCGGAAGCCTCGTTTTCAAAAAACCGCCACTTGGCGCCGATCGTCGTATTGCCGAAACCGCTGACGCGATCATCCGGATTACGCACGCGCAAATGTTCGATCCCCGCGTAAATATCGACGGTCTCCGTCAGCCCGTAGGAATAAGTTACCGGCACGGCGCGCGCGCGTTCGGTCTCCCCGTCCGAGCGGGTGCGATCCCGGTTGAATGAGACCTCCAACTGGCTGCTGCCGCCGCCCAGCGTCCCGGCATCGTCGGTAATCAGGGGCTGCAACGCCAAAACAGGCGCCGAAAACACAGCCAACAACGTAAAGCGGAAAAGAAACCGCAAGGACATAAAACACGAGCTTTTCATCGAATAACCTCCAAATTAAAAAAAGTTCAGTGAGAACGATTCGCATTGTATATGAAAATGATTCTTGATTCAACATTTTGTTAAATTTTTTTGGCTATCCCCGTCGCAAGCGCGTTTTTTGCTGGCCGCATGGAGCGCGGCCGGCTTGCCGCGTCAGCGAGAATCCAGACCGCCGCCGGGAAATCCGGTAAAGCTGGATTCCTGCTTGCGCAGAAATGACGTGGGAAGGAAGGATTCCGCGCTCCGGTTAAACGCTGTCCCTTCTCCGGCCAAACGCGATTGCTCCGGCCCGATATTCAGGGCGATGGCGTCCGGCCCCATTGCCAAGTGGAAATCCCCCAATACGAAAGCCCTGATCTTCATCCATCGGCCTGGGCTTTTTTGCGCTGTCTGAGCCATTTTTGCGTGAAGGGGCAGACGTAGAAACATTTGCCGCAGATGTCGAAGCCGATGCCGTAATTGTTTTTGGACAGCGCCGCCGCGACGATGGAACAACGTTCGCTATCGACCGGCTTATCCGCCGCGATTATGCCGCACTGCCAGGTCACGCCGGTGAGCGCGCCGGCGGGACAGATGTCGACGCATTTGACGCATCGTCCGCAGTGCGAGACGGTGACTGGTTCACCGCAGGGCAGCGGCGCGTTGGTAATCACCGAGGTCAGACGGATGGCCGAGCCGAATTGGCGAGTGACCAGCAGCGCGTTCTTGCCGATCCAGCCCAGACCGGCCAGCGTGGCGACGGTTTTGTGCGGCAGACGGGTCGCGTATTCGTTGAGGGTGTCGCAAGCGTTTACGTTGTCCCTGGTCTGCGCCCAGGCGGCGAAACCTGCCGCTTCGAGCAGACGCGCGCAATTCGACGCCAGTGCGTCCAGTTTGTCGTTGACGGCGTGGTAAGCATCGTAATAGGCGCGGGTAGGACCGTTGCCCAGTCCGGCGACAATCTCCGGCGGCAAGGCGACGGCGATGCTCACGCCATACAGCGCCGCCGATGCGTCGCGCAAACGTTTGCGGAAAACGCGCAATACAGCTTCGTCCGGCAGACGGGAAAGATCGGCCAAGCCGGTCAGGCTGGCACCCAGGTTTTTCAGCCCGGTTTTGAGTTCATGAAGAGGAGGCATGGGTAGGCCGCAAAGAGAAAAGCGAAGATCGATTCGTTCAGGTTCGGCGAAATCAACGTTTACGCATTACAGGGAAAAAGTTTACTTGCAAGTCACAAAAAATATTTCTACTTTTGCCTTGTGACGCGCCTTGCCGATCCAAGTCCCAAGAGAAGTTGCTTAAAATTTAATCAAATTTTACGCATTACAGGGGAAAAGTTACCGGCAAGTCACTAAAATATTTCTGCTTTTGCCTTGCACGGCACGCCTTGGCGACCCAGGTCCGACAGACTGCCGGACAGTTTCAGGCGTGTAACGCAATAGCTGTCGCGAGTTACTCGTGACACTCGTGACATCCTTCTTGACTACCAGATTTCTCTGATATAAAATAATTTTGTAAATTCAAAATTAAGGAAAATCGGAAAATGTTTATCAGTCAGGTTACGCTTGAAAGCGCGAAAACCAATGAGTCGGCGCTTAAAGCGATCATGAAGAAGAAAAAGTCTGAAGCGGCAGGCGTTGCGGGTTTGCTGTCTTTCGAGTGCTGGGTCAATGAAACGCCGGAAAACGTCTCATACACGCATGTCGTCAAGTGGGAAAGCCGGGAACATTTTAAGGTTTGGATGCGCGAAAGCCATTCTGGAGGACATGGCAAAAAACGGCTGGATGATCCGCCAATCACAAAAAAGGCCTGCCATTATGAGTTGGTGGACATGGATTCATTGTAATGGATTAAAGAATGGGTAGCAACAATTAAAGGTGTCAGTGTCATTTACTTTTTTCATGCCTTGCTTTCATGTAATTCTTTCCTCCATTGTCGGAAAGCGGTTCGCGTTTACCGGCGATAATCAATCGAGCCAACAGGCATCGGTTTTGGGTTTGCCAGCACCCAGCGCACCGCCAACTCGCTCAGGCGCGATAACTCCTCGTCGTCGCCATCGCCATCCCGAATCCGCGCGCCGAGTTCGGCAGCTTCCCGAAGCTGCACTTCATCAAGCGCCGTTCCCGAACCGAGATGCCTCAATAAGGCGTTCAACATCTTGCGGAAATCGGCGTCCCAGTTTGCGCCGCCGTTGTCCAGAATTTCATGCGAAATCCGTCCGGAGACGCGGATCGCCTCGCCCTGAACCGTTTGCGCCGCGCCTTGCGACGGAACCAGCAAATCCCAAAGTTCCGCGTGTTGGTCTTGCCATTTTGTCGTGTTTACCGTGATTGGCGAAACGCCGTCGTGCATCTGTCGTTTCGGTACGGACGCGACATGGAAAAGCGCGTACAGACGGGCCAGCCCCGCGTCGGTTTCCGTCAGCTCGTCCTGGTTGAAGTTCGCCCGATGAAATTCAAATTGCTCACCGATGCGCTTGACGTCCGCGAGCATCTCCGGAGTTATCGTCGCGCCAGCGTCCAGCAGGAACGCCGCGATTTCAGCCATATGGGCGATGTTGGTGTTTTGGCAATGCGCGAGCGCCTTCGCCAGAGGCGTCCGGCCCGTGTCGTCTCCCGCATTGACATTGGCTCCATGCGCGGCCAAAGCCCGGACGGCTTTCAATTGGTAGCTGCCTGCCGCGTGGTGCAGCGGCGTCTCGTTTTGATAGTCCGGCGCTTCGATAGCCGCGCCCAGCTCCAGCAGCAGTTCGACATTTCCGCACCAACTGGCTGCCTGTTCGTGCAAGGCGGTTTCCTGGTACTGATTGACGGCGTTTACGTCGGCGCCTTGCTCAACGAGCCAACGGGTCAACTCGTCGGGTATCTTGAAGAAGCTCAAGGCCGTCGATTTTAGATAGCCGCCGCGCGCGTCCAATTCGCAAACGTCAAAGACCGCTTTCAACGCCGAAATATCACCGGCCTCGATCAATTCCTTGAAGTTCTTCGGAAGTGCTTTTTTCTTCTTTATCTTCATGGCGCAGGCTCCTGTTCATGATGAAAACCGTGTCGGAAATGCCGCTTTGAAACGCTGTGAAATCAGGGCGTAACCTGATGATCGTTGCGGCAGTTTAGCAAAATTACCATTTTGCAATCGCCCGGTAACGTTATCCCGGACAAACGTTATAAAATCGTCGAACATTGTCGTGACACGGTCAGATTCCGGAGGCATCCTGGCCTGCGGCATCCAGCAAAATTCCCATTCCGTGAGCCTGCCCAGGATGTTGCTCCAAGCGTATTTTACAAGGCGGACATGAACAGAAACACCTATCGTATCGGGATGGACATCGGTTCGACGACCGTCAAGGTGGTCGTGCTGGATGGGCGGGGAGAGCCGCTCTTCAAGGTCTATACCCGACACTTTTCGGAGGTGCGCGCGACGCTGGCGCGTTGCCTCGACTCGCTCGCGGAAAGTGCCCTGCTCGCGCCGTCGTCCAGCGTTTCCGTGGTGCTCACCGGTTCCGGCGGCGTGGGCGTGGCCGAGGCGCTCGATCTGCCGTTCGTGCAAGAGGTCATCGCTTGCGCCAAGGCGATCGAGTTGCGCGCGCCGCAAACCGACGTGGCGATCGAACTCGGCGGCGAGGACGCCAAGATCACCTTTTTCACCAACGGCGTCGAGCAGCGCATGAACGGTTCCTGCGCCGGGGGCACGGGGGCGTTCATTGACCAGATGGCGGTGTTGCTCAAGACCGATGCGCCGGGCCTGAACGATCTGGCGAGCCGGGCGCAGAATCTTTATCCCATCGCCGCGCGTTGCGGCGTGTTCGCCAAGAGTAACGTGCAACCGCTGCTCAACGAGGGCGTGGCGCGCGAGGACATCGCGCTGTCGGTGTTGCAGGCGGTGGCGCACCAGACCATCAGCGGGCTGGCGTGCGGGCGCAAGATTCGCGGCAGCATCGCCTTTCTGGGCGGGCCGCTCAACTTTTTGCCGGAACTCAAGAAGCGCTTCATCGAAACGCTCGCCGTCGCGCCCGAACACCGCGTGGCGACCGAGGACAGCGAACTTTTCGTAGCCATCGGCGCGGCCCTGCACGGCAGCGCCCGGCGCGCGCGGCCGTTCGCCGAAGTGCTGGAAGCGTTCGAGCAGCTTGCCGCGGTGGCCGAAAAGAGCACCAGCACCCTGCGCCCGTTCTTCCTGGACGACGAGGAGCGCCGCGCCTTTGACGCGCGGCACGGCCAGGCGCGGGCCAGGCGCGGCGAGCTGGCCGGTTATCGCGGGCCGCTGTTCCTCGGCATCGACGGCGGTTCCACCACCACCAAGGCGGTGTTGATCGGCGAGGGCGGCGAACTGCTCTACACCCATTACGGCAGCAACGAAGGCAACCCGGTCAGGATCGTCGGCGGCATCCTCGCCGATATTTACGCCCGCTTGCCGGAAGGCGCGCGCATCGCCGCCTCGTCGGTGACGGG
>JAITNL010000095.1 GCA_031290495.1 Accumulibacter sp. | reverse complement strand
AGTTTGTGTTTGATGATTTTTTCGCGCTCTTCGTTAGGAATTGGTTTTGGCATAATATACACTCCTTCGTTGAAGTATGTATTATATTAAATAATGTAATTTTTGTCAAACTGCTATATTGATAGATTATGTCTATCAATAGATGTTTTGTCAAACCGCTACATGGACGCGTGAGAACGGAGACAGAGCATGGCTTTCCTCTGGCAAACAGGTGAAATTCAGCGCCATCGATTCGCGGCGCGTCAGACTCGGCGCCAGGGTTCGCGGCATGATCGACGCCGAAAAACCCTCAGCGCCTACGCCGGAGTCGCGTATGAACACGAATTTGACGGCAAAGCCAAAGCCAGAATCGACGGAGACAAGATCGAAGCCCCGAAACTCAATGGCGATTCCGGAGTATTTGAACTCGGTCTCACTCTGAATCCGGCCAACAACAAACGGCTGACGCTCGATTTGGGGATACAGGGAAATACCGGAAAACGCGAAGGCGTGACCGGAAGTTTCCGGGTGAATTACAGGTTTTAGAATCCATTAGCCGGATTATCCTGAAAACCGCAACACACATAGGTCGGGGTGAGCAAAGCGAATCCCGACAAAACAGACCGACGCGCGCTGCGGTGTCGTGGTTCGCTGCGATCACCCCGACCTATGTTGGCTAGTGGATAATCTGGGATGAACTCGTGTATGTTAAAAAGTTGAACAAAATCAATCGTCTTCCGCAGGCAACGCGGTCTCTTTTTTCTTTTCTGGAAAAACAAGAGAAGCAATTATGCCCAGCAACAGCGTGCCCAGAACCACCAGTAAACTTTGCCCCGGAGAGATATGAATCCCGGTATCTCCAAAGACATGGCTCCATGATTGCAGCGCCATTTTCGCGGCGATGAAAAAGAGCAGCACAATCACCGCCTTTCCAAGATGCGCCAGATAACGGTTCAGCGCCGCAATGACAAAGTACAGCGTCCGCAGCCCCAGAATGGCGAAAATCATCGCGGCATAAACCAGCAGCGGTTCCTGCGTTACCGAAATGACGGCGGGGACGGAATCGAAGGAAAAGGCAATGTCCGAGGTTTCGATCACCATCAGGCACAAAAATGCCGGGGTGGCGTAGAGGGTGCCGCTTTTGGTTACTGATTTTCCCGCCGGATTGCCTTCAGCAAGTTCCTTATGCCGGAGGAAAAACCTGTCGCCAGAAAGCCGGGTATAAATGGGCATCAGACGTCCAGTCAGGCGGACGCTCCAGTGGTGGGAATAATCCTCAATTTCCTTATCGTTGCCGCCGCCCCTGAGCATCTGAATAGCGCTCCAGGCCACAAAAGCGGCAAAGATAAAACCCACCCAGGGACTGGCGAGAAAGAGCGAGGTGCCGATCAGTACAAAAATGGCGCGAAACACCAGCGCCCCGATAATCCCCCAGTACAGAATGCGGTGTTGTAGGTGCGACTTGATACCAAACGAGGCGAATACCGCGATGAAGACCATCAGGTTGTCAATGGAAAGGCTCTTCTCCAGCGCGTAGCCAGCCAGATATAAATCGGCGGCTCCCTTGTCGAAGCGCAGCCAGAGATAGGCATAAAAACACAGCGCCAGCCCCACCCAGAATACCGCCCAGCGGGCAGCGTCGCCCAGCGTGATTTCCTTCGTCTTCCGGTGCGCGGCGAGATCAAGATAGACGGAGACCATCACTACCACTATAAAAATGGCGACGGTTTCCAGCGGAAAACCAAAACTTTTCATTGTCTTATCCTCTGAAATAAATGTGATGCCAATGGCACGATACCACGTTGCGTTTCAACGTCCGCGCGTATTGCACGCCGAGACCGGCTACAGCCAAAAGTAAATGACCAGTCCGCCGGTCAGACTCATGGCAATGGTATAGGGCAGCGCCAGTTTTACCATTTGCATGTAGGAGAGCTTGATCATCGGCGTCAGCGATGATGTAAGCAGAAAAAGCAAAGCGGCATGACCGTTGGGCGTAGCCATCGCGGGAATGTTGGTACCCATATTCACTACCACGGCCAGCTTTTCATACCACTCCTGCTGGAACGCTCCCGCCAGGAAAGCCCCGTTCATTTCGTTGATGAAAACCGTGGCGATGAACACGTTGTCGCTGACGAAGGACAGTGTGCCGTTGACCAGATAAAGGGCCAGCAGCTGCGCGTGACCTTTGAAAGTGAACACCCATGCCGAGAGCGGCGCTACCAGATGCTGGTCGTGCACCACCGCCAGAATGGCGAAAAAAATGGCCAGCAGGGTTACGAAAGGCATGGCGTGGTGAAAAGCTTCGACAAAATCGTGTTCCTTGATGACGCCGGTCAGTGCGGCGAGCACCACGATCAGGGCGATGCCGATCAGCCCGACTTCCGCTACATGAAACGCCAGCGCCAAAACCAGCAGCGCGACCGCCGCGCTTTGAATGACGTAGCGATAGATCGTCTGCCTGTCGATCTGTTGCGACTTTTTCGTGTAGTTGTCGAGGATGGCCAGCCGCGCGTTTTCCGGCAACCGGTAGCCGAAGCCCGGGAATCGGAATATTTCCAGCAATGGACAAACGATCAGCCCCACCGCCATCACCGGAACTGAAATCGGCGAGCAGTGCGCGAAGAAGCCCATGAAAGACCAGCCCATGATGGTGGCGATCATTATGTTTTGCGGTTCGCCGACCAGGGTCATGGCACCGCCCATCACCGTGCCGATCGCGCCGTGCATGATGATGTTGCGCAAAAAGCCGCAAAATTCCTCCAGTTCCGCCTCGGTCGTCCGGGCGTTTTCCCCGCCGCCCTCGAACAGTCTGCTGGACACCAGGTAGCGATGGTATATGGCGTAAAAATTGGAACACGCCGAGATGATTACGGCCATCAGCGTCAGCGCGTCCAGAAACGCGGACACGACGGCGCTGATAAAAAAGAACAGGAAGGAAAGGATATATTTTCTGCGTATGGAAACGAATGTCTTGGTGAACAGGAGAAAAAACACGTCCTTGACGTAGTAAACGCTGGCGACCATGAAAATGAGCAGGAGCAGGGTAGGCAAGTTACCGGCGACTTCCTTGTAAACTCCCGCCGGGGTGGTAATGCCGATGATGACCGCCTCCAGAGCCAGCAGCCCGCCGGACGGAATGGGGTAGCATTTCAGCGCCAGCGCCAATGTAAAGACAAACTCAATCAGCAGCAGCCAGCCAGCCGCAAAATGGCTGACAAAATAAAAAACCAGTGGATTGACTACCAGGAAGGTCAGGATGGTGAGCTTGTACCACGACGGGGTTTTACCCAGAAAATTGTTTGCTAATATCGTGAGCATGCCGTTTCTTTGCCTAGTGTTGAATCTTGGCCTGAGATTATCACAAAAAAAAAGCGCGTATTGACCACGGCGGAAATGGTTGCCGGGCCGTCGCGTTTGCTCGGCCACTCGCCTTGCATCTGGATACGGATTTCGTAAGCACCCGCCACAACGCTGAGTATGGGCTTGAAATTGGAAGGCATCCGTCCACGCCGCACGGCGTCCAGCTCAAACCCGGCTTCGCGCCGGGATATTGTCAAGCGCCGCCCATCCGCCAGTCAAACGCGATTATTCCAAAGGCTGTTCGTCCGGCGAGGGCGGCGCCGGTTTGTAGTGAGTGGTGAAATCGCGCAGCGCGACTTCCATCGTCGACGCGATCCCCTTGCGCAGTTCTTCGCTGACGCTGAACAGGGCGGCTTCTACCAGCGTCGGCAATTCGTAGGCCATTTGCTCTTCAATCGCCAACGACATTCGCGCGGCAAATTCTTCGAGACTGACGTTGCCGGAGATCGTTGGCAGCTCCGGCGGCGCTTTTTCGATGACCGGCGTTTCGCGTTTCTTTTTCTCAACTGGCACGATCTCGGTCAGGATGGGAATATCGTCTTCCACGGTAACAACCGGAAGTGTCGAGGGTGTTGAAAGCGGAAGCGGATCGGTCTCCTGGGTCTTGATCAGCAGCGCTTCAGCGGCAACGCTTTGGTCCTGCCGGGTGGCCAGGAAACTGCGCCGCTTGGGCGGTGTCGCGGGATTCCCGGCGCTGCCATCACCACTGCGGGCGTTCATGAAAACTTCTCCGCGAAATCAATATACTTGATTGCGTAGCCACGATCCTTGTAGAACCTGGCGCGCTCACGCGCCTCGCGCCGCTCGCCGTCGTCCTGGCCGACCACTTCGATGACGCTGGTGAAGCGCGAGAAAGCAGGCGGTACTTGCACGGAAAGGATCAGTAGACGCTCGTTCTGCGCGCTGTCCGCGAGGTCCGCGGTAATCACGATCGGCGTTTCAGCCGCCAGTGGAGAAGTGTCGCGCACGTGCGGTATGAACCCGGTCGGCGGCGTGAGCCATAGCCGCCGGTCGAGATCTTCGGAGAGCTTCGCATCGGGCGCGTACACCAGGACCGCCTTGCCCTGCTGGTAAGCTTTGCCGAGCAGAGCCGCCGCCGCGACAATGCGATCGGCGGCGTTGTGATAGAAGAATATCTGGGTCAACGCAGTTTCCCGGCGCGCGCCAGCAGAAAGTGCGTCAACAGCGGGACGGGGCGGCCAGTCGCGCCTTTGTCCGCGCCGGATTTGCGCGCCGTTCCGGCGACGTCCAGATGCGCCCAGGCAA
>JAITNL010000010.1 GCA_031290495.1 Accumulibacter sp. | reverse complement strand
TATGGTAAGGTCGTCGCGCTGGCCGACTGGTTGTGCGTGACGCCGCAGGAACTGGGCTTCGGCAAGGAAATCGGGGAGCGTGTTCTGAAAGCGCGCAAGCGCTGGGATGAAGGCGTCGGTTATGAGGAACGGGATATTTTCGAGGCTTTTCTCAAGCTTCCTATGCCGCAACGCAAACTGGTCCGAGAAGTGATCGTCGCGTTTTCGCGCGCCTATCCATCGGGGGCGAATCCAAAGCCGGGGTCGGGAAGAACCGGTTAAACGTTGGCCCTCAGAACCGTGGTTCAACCACTGCGGACACAACCAGAAGCTCGGGTTTCGAGTAGTTGGATTCTCCTTGGATAAAAAACACAATGCTCGACTGTAGGGTAGGGCGCTCTCCGCCAAACCTCGTCTGGTCGTCAAAGGCAAGGCTGGCATGTTCGTCCTGGTATTTTGGGTAGACACTTCGATCCGCCTTTACGTCGCTGTGTTGGCCGTGGTTTTAAGGATAAACTTCCATCTTTTCCAAACCGTCTTCAATCAATGCACCTATTCCGTATCGCCAGGATTTTCAGTATCGCCCACCGCCACGGCATCGACGAAATACTCGTCAGGCGCGAGCCAACCGGGAAGCTGGCGTCCTTGTGCCGCTTCCTGCGTTTCTGGCGCAGCGACTACGACGCGGAGGCGGTGCGTTTGCGCCGTTTCCTGGAGGATCTGGGGCCGATCTCGGTCAAGTTCGGCCAGGTGCTGTCGACGCGCCGCGACCTCTTGCCGACGGCCATCGCCGACGAATTCGCCAAGTTGCAGGACCGCGTGCCGCCGTTTCCGGCGGCGCAGGTGCATGCGCAGATACTGGCCGCCTACGGGAAACCGGCCAGCGAGGTGTTCGCCGAGTTCGACGAGACGCCGGTGGCCAGCGCGTCGGTGGCGCAAGTCCATTTCGCGCGTTTGCGCGCGGAGAACGGCGGCCATGAAGTGGCGGTCAAAATCCTGCGCCCGAACATGGAAGACGTCATCGCCCACGACCTGTCCCTGCTGGGTACGCTGGCCAGGCTGGTGGAAACGCTGTGGTCGGACGGCCATCGCCTGAAGCCCAGGGAGCTGGTCGCCGAGTTCGCCAAATACCTTTACGACGAGTTCGACCTGATACGCGAAGCGGCCAACGCCTCGCAGCTACGGCGCAACTTCAAGGATTCAAAGCTGCTGCTGGTGCCCGGTGTGTATTGGGATTTTTGCAGTACCGCAGTGATGGTCATGGAGCGCATGCACGGCGTTCCGATCAGCCATAACGAGGCGCTGATAGAGGCCGGGGTCAGTCTGACCGATCTGTCGCGCGCGGGGGTGGAAATCTTCTTCACGCAGGTTTTCCGCGATGGCTTTTTCCACGCCGACATGCATCCCGGCAACATCTTCGTGGCCGTGGACGGCGAGGACAAGGGTAAATTCATCGCCCTCGATTTCGGCATCGTCGGCACGCTGACCGAGAGCGACAAGAATTATCTGGCGCGCAACTTCGTGGCATTCCTGCGTCACGACTACCGGGGCGTCGCCACGGCGCACGTCGAGGCCGGCTGGGTGCCGCCGGGGACGCGCGCCGATGAGTTCGAAGCGGCGATCCGCGCGGTCTGCGAACCGATCTTCGACCGTCCCCTGCACGAAATATCCTTCGGCAAGGTGCTGTTGCGCCTGTTCCAGACTTCACGCCGTTTCAACGTTGAAATCCAGACGCAACTGCTGATGTTGCAGAAGACGCTGCTCAACGTCGAGGGCCTGGGCCGGCAGCTCGACCCCGATCTCGACCTGTGGAAGATCGCCAAACCCTTCCTCGAACGCTGGATGAACGAGCAGCTCGGCTGGCGGGCGGTGCTGCGCGGCGTCATGGACGAGTCACCAGACTGGCCGCGCACCTTGCCGCAGTTGCCGCGCCTGGTGCATCGGGCGCTCCGGCGGGAAAGCGTGGCGCAGATCACACCGCTCCTGACCAGGCTGGTGACCGCCCAACGTCGGCAAAACCGTCTGCTGATGCTGATCGCGGTGCTATTGCTGGCCTGGCAGGTGATCGAGTATTGCAAATGAGCGGCCTTCCTGAAGCGTATTTCAGATTTGTCCGGTTTTGTGGTTTTGGACCCGTGCCCCCCACACAGATTTAATTTCCGTTCGCCCGCCGCGCCGCGCTTTCCCTTTGGTGATAGTCAAAATAATGGTAGAAAACCCGATGATAGATAGAGCAACGGATGACATCTTTTCCTTCTCACACTTGCTGGAGAGCGCAGGATGGGGTTCGCAAATTCAACCGATTTTTTGACTATCGCCTTCCCTTTTCAGTCCGCGAATTCCTTGACGATGGCGATGGTTTTTTCCGCCGCTCCACGGTGGGCTTGGCTGAACGCTTTCGCCGCCTGACGCATCGCCGCGGACGCGACGCGATCCGCCAACAGTGCTTGCATCGTCCGGAGCGCGTCGTCGGCGTCGGCGACGCGACGCGCCGCGCCGCAAGCCAGCGCGTCCTCGGCGGCCTGAGCGAAATTGTAGGTGTGCTGCCCGATCAGCGCCGGACAGCCGCACGCGGCGGCCTCGATCAGATTCTGGCCGCCGAAAGGCAATAGCGTTCCACCGATCACGGCGACATCGGCAACCGCGAAATAGGCCGGCATCTCGCCCATGCTGTCGCCCAGCCACACGCGCGTTTCTGGCGCGGGAAACTGTCCGGAAGCGCGCCGCCGGAAAAGCAGCTGGCGCGCCTCGATCAGCGCGGCCACTTCGTCGAAACGCTGCGGGTGACGCGGCACCAGCAACAACAGCGCGTCCGTTGGAGCGAGGCGGGCGAAGGCATCGAGAAGCAACGCTTCCTCTCCTTCGCGCGTGCTGGCCGCCAGCCAGACCGGACGGTCGCCGAGCGCTTGCCGCCACTCGCCGCCGAGCTGAAGTTTTTCGGCGGCTGGGGTGACGTCGAACTTGAGGTTGCCGGTGACGCGCGTGTCACGCGCGCCGAGGCTTTCCAGACGCCGCGCGTCGGCTTGGGTTTGCGCCGCCACGGCGGAAAGTTTTTCTACGGCGGGGCGGATCAGCGGCAGAAAACGTCGATAGCCGCGCTGCGATTGTGCCGACAGACGGGCGCTGATCAGCAGTACCGGGAGCTGGCGCGCGCGCGCGGCGGCGATCAGGTTCGGCCAGATTTCCGTTTCCATCAGCAGTCCGACGCGCGGCTTGAAGCGGTCGAGAAAGCGCGCGCAAGCGTCGGGCAGGTCGTAGGGCAGATACACCTGCGACAGGCGCGGCGCGTATTTGTCGATGAGTTCCGCGCCGACCGCGCGTCCCGTCGGCGTCATGTGCGTGAGCAGCAACGCGTGTCGCGGATATGCGGCAAGCAGCGCCTCGATCAGCGGGACGGCGGCGCGCGTCTCGCCGACTGAAACGGCGTGCAGCCAGAGCAGCGAAGGTTGTGGATTCGGCGCGCGTTGCGTGTAAAAGCCGTAGCGTTCGCCGAGGTGACGCAGGTAATCGGGCTGCCGGCGCGCGCGCCAGGCGAGACGGCACCAGACGAGCGGCTGGACGAGATAGAACAAAAGGGAATAGGCGAGGCGGATCATGGGTGCAAGGTCTGAGCGATGGCGGCGATGACTTCCTCCACACCGGGAGCGCGGCCAGGCCAGCCGAGATTACGGAAATTCCGGGTGCCGTAAACGCCGGTCAGAGCGGGGTCGGTCGCCGCGTAGAGGGCGATGGTCGGGACGCCGAGCGCGGCGGCCAGATGCGTCAGTCCGGTGTCGACGCCGACCGCCAGTTCGGCGTGACCGATAAACGCCGCCAGTTCGCGCAGCGACAGCGGCGGCGCGATCAGCGTACCGGCGCTCGCGGCGGCGACGCGTTCGGCGCGCTCGCGCTCGCTGGCCACGCCCCACGGCAGCACGGGAGTCAGTCCGCGTTCGGTCAGATGTCGGGCGACGGCGATCCAGCGCTCCTCTTCCCAAAGCTTGTCGTCGCGGCTGGTCGCCGTGAGCAGCACGGCGTAACGTCCGGCTGGCAGCCAGGAAAAATTCGCGGCGGGCGCCAGGAGACCGTAATCGAGCGGCAGATCGACCGGGTAATCGAAAGCCGCGGCGCTCAACCAGCGGTTGCGTTCGACGGCGTGCGCGTTGGGCGGAATGACGAACGTTCTGTCGTAGAACCAGGACGCCAGCGGCTCGCGCGCCGCTTCCGCAGCATAGCCAAGACACGGCCCTTTGGCGAAAAAGGTGATCAATCCGCTTTTTATCAGCCCTTGCGTGTCGAGCACCGCGGCGTAGTTCTTGCCGCCGAGATTGCGCCGGAACGCGCCGATTTCGCGCCAGGTCGCGCCGCTGAACAACGCCTTGCGCCAGCGCCGGACGGCGACCGGGATGACTTCGGCAAGCGCGGGATGCAGACGCGGGATGTCGGCGAACGCTTCCTCGACGCACCAATCGATGACGGCGTCGGGAAACTGGCGTTTCAGGTCGCTGACGACGGGAAGGTTGTGGATAACGTCGCCCAGCGACGAGGTTTTAACCAACAGGAGGCGCATCGGCGGGTAAAATAGGCGCGCTTGCGGAAGGGCGCATTATACGCCGCCGCCGTTGGGCGATTTTCCGGTTCTGGCGATACCTCGGCGGGCATGATTTTTCCCGCGCGGATTCCTCTTTTGTTTGAGTAAAATGAAAACAAAAAATCAGTGGCAGGTATTCATATCTGCCGGTTTGACGTGTTTTGAAAAGGGTTTGTCCGCCCTCTTCAATGTTTGCCGAAACCCCGGCCTTCAAGCCGAAGTACGCTTCCCGCGCCCGCAAAACGCGGGGGGGGGGGGGGGGACATTAAAATCGGAACGGGTTTTATGATGAACGCGAACCTGTTTTCGTCCCGGACTCCTCGTCCGACGCCGGTCCGCTTGCTGGTGAAACGCGCGCTGGCGCTGGCGCACGATCTGGTCGCGGTTGCCGTCTGCTGGTGGCTGGCCTATTGGCTGCGTTTCAATCTGGATGTTCCACGGATTTATCTGGAAGGTGTGCGGCAAAACCTGCCGCTGATTTTCCTCGTCTATCTGCCGGTCTGCGGGGTCTTCGGCCTGTATCGCGGCGTCTGGCGCTATGCCAGCATGATGGATGTGCGCCGGATCGTCATGGCCGTAACGGTATCGGCGGTCATCGTGACGGCGGCGATCTACATGTTCGGTCTCGGCCCGACAACGCCGCGTTCGGTGTTGATTCTTCATCCGCTGCTGCTGGTTCTGGCGATGGGCGGCGGCCGCTTCGCGTATCGCGCGTGGCGCGACCGGCGCTTGTATGGCCGCGCGATGCTCTCCGGTGAGCCGGTGCTGGTGCTGGGATCGGGCGACGCCGCCGACCGCCTGATCCGGGAGTTGGCGCATTCGCCCGACTGGTGTGTGGTCGGTCTGCTCAGTGAGGATACGCGGCGCGTCGGTCATGAACTGCAGGGCGTGAAAGTGCTTGGTTCGCCCGACGATCTGTCGGCGTGGGCCAAAAAACTGCGCGTCGGACAGGCCATCGTGGCGATGCCAGACGCGCCGCCGCGTCAGCGCCGAAAAGCCATGGAGCTTGCGGTTCAGGCGGGTCTGTCGGTGATGACGGTGCCCAGTCTCAACGACATGCTGGCCGGCAAAGTGACCGTGTCGACGATCCGTCAGGTGCAATTGGAGGACTTGCTTGGCCGCGATCCGGTGCAGCTCGACGCCGCCGGGCTGTATGCCTGGCTCGATGGACAGACCGTGCTGGTGACCGGGGCCGGCGGGTCGATCGGTTCCGAGCTGGCGCGTCAGCTCGCCAGGTTCAAGCCGCGTCTGCTGATCCTGCTGGATGTTTCCGAGTATGCGCTGTATCTGGTCGAACGTGAGTTCAGCAGGGTGTATCCGCAAATCGCTTGCGCTTTCATCGTGGGCGACGTGAAGGATGAGGCGCGGCTCGATCGGATTTTTTCAACGTATCGGCCATCGGTGGTATTCCACGCCGCCGCCTACAAGCACGTTCCCTTGATGGAGGGCGAGAACGCCTGGCAGGCGGTGCAGAACAATGTGCTTGGTTCAAAGCGCCTGGCCGACGCGGCGCGGCGTTACGAGGCCGCCAAGTTTGTCCTGATTTCCACCGACAAGGCGGTCAATCCGAGCAGCGTCATGGGCGCCACCAAGCGGCTGGCCGAACGTGTGCTGACGGCGATGCAACAGGAGCGCGAGGGCGGAACGCGCTTTATCACCGTGCGTTTCGGCAATGTGCTGGGCAGCAGCGGTTCGGTCATCTCCGCCTTCCATGAGCAGATCGCGCGCGGCGGCCCGGTGACGGTCACGCACCCGGAGATCATGCGTTATTTCATGCTCATTCCGGAAGCCGCGCAATTGGTGACGCAGGCCGGGCTGATGGGGCAGGGCGGCGAGATTTTCGCGCTCGAAATGGGCGAACCGATACGCATCGCCAATCTGGCGCGCGACATGATCCGCCTGTCGGGGTTCTCGGAAGACGAAATCAGCATCGAATACACCGGCTTGCGGCCCGGCGAGAAACTCTACGAGGAACTGCTGACCGACAGCGAGCGCACCCTGCCCACACCGCATCCAAAACTGCGCGTGGCGCTGGCCGAAGCCGCGCCCGACGCCGAATGGCGGCGCGAACTCGCAAGTTGGGCGCGGGGGCCAGCGCCAGATACCAGCGGCGATGTCAAATTGCGTCTGCGTCAGTTTGTTCCCGAATATTCTCCGCAACCCGATTAAGTCAGGAAGTCATGTCCACCTACGCGATCGGCGATATTCAGGGTTGCTTCGCCTCGTTCACGCGTCTGCTCGAACATTGCCGTTTCGATCCCGCCGCCGATTGTCTGTGGCTGGTCGGCGATCTGGTCAATCGCGGGCCGCGTTCGCTCGAAACGCTGCGTTTCGTCAAGGAACTCGGCGACTCGGCGATCACGGTACTGGGCAATCACGACCTGGCGTTGCTCGTGGCCGCCGAGGGTTTCGGCAAGCGCGGTCGGCAAGACACTTTCGATGACATCCTGCAAGCGCCGGATCGCGAAGACCTGTTGTACTGGCTGCGTCACCAACGTTTGTGCCACGTGGAAAACGGGCATTGCCTGGTGCATGCCGGTCTGTTGCCGCAATGGACGACCGCCCGCGCGCTGACGCTGGCGGGCGAAGTCGAGTTGGCGCTGACGGCGCCCGGCTGGCGGAAATTCATGGCCAATATGTGGGGCAGCGAACCCGCCGGTTGGAGTGACGGTCTGGCCGGCTGGCCGCGTCTGCGCGCGATCGTCAACGCCATGACGCGGATGCGTTTCTGTACCCCGGACGGAATCATGGATTTTCATGCCACGGGCGGGCCTGACAGCGCGCCGCCGGGATATGTGCCGTGGTTCGACGCGCCTGGCCGGCGCAGCGCCGATACGACGCTGGTGGTCGGGCACTGGTCGGCGCTCGGACTGAAAATACAGCCCAATCTGCTGGCGCTCGATTCTGGATGTCTGTGGGGCCGACAACTGACGGCAGTCAGGCTGGAAGACCGCGCGCTATTCCAGACGCCTTGCGCGACGGAAGAAATCCGCTCCTGATCGCGGCGAACGGCGCTACCAGAGCGCCTCGCCGAAAGCGGCGGCAAAGCAGTCGGCGATTTCATCGCGCCTCGGCGCGTGGTTCTGCCCGCCGCGGCTGGCCACCTTGATGGCCCCCATGACGGCAGCCAGCCGCCCACAGCGTTCCCATTCCCAATTGCGGGCGATGCCGTGCAACAGCCCGGCCCGGTAAGCGTCGCCGCAGCCGGTCGGATCGACGACCGCGCCGAAGGCCACACAGGGAATCTCGATCCGGCGTCCGCCGGTATAAATATGCGAACCCTCGCCGCCACGCGTGACGATCAGCGCTTCGAGCTTTTCGGCCAGCGCGTCCAGCGATTGGCCGGTGCGTTCGCAAGCCAGCTTCGCCTCGTAATCGTTGAAGCAGGCGTAACGCGCGAGTTCAATGAAACGCAGCACTTCGTCGCCGGAAAACATAGGCAGTCCCTGCCCCGGATCGAAAATGAACGGAATTTGCGCTGCGCCGAGGTCTTCGGCGTGACGCACCATGCCGTCCCGCCCGTCCGGCGCGACGATGGCCAAGGTGACATTTTCGGCGTCGCCGACATTGTTGTAATGCGAAGAACCCATCGCGCCGGGATGAAACGCGGTGATCTGATTGTCGTCGAGATCGGTTGTGATGAACGCTTGCGCGGTGTAACTGCCTTCGACGTGCCGCACGTGCTCGCGGCGCAGCCCCAGGCACTCAAGCCGGTCAAGATAGGGGCGCGCGTCGTCGCCGACCGTCGCCATGATCAGCGGATCGTCGCCGAGCAGTTTGAGGTTGTACGCGATATTTCCCGCGCAACCGCCAAATTCGCGGCGCATTTCAGGCACCAGGAAAGCGAGATTCAGGATATGAATCTGATCCGGCAGGATGTGGTTTCTGAACAGATCATGGAACACCATGATCGTATCGTAGGCAATCGATCCACAGACAAGGGTTGACATGGCGATAGGGGCAGGGGACGGGAAAAGAACGGCGGATTGTATCATCCTGGAAACCGCAGTTGACCGCTCATTTTCCTGAAGTGAGCTTCTCTGATGGCAAGGTTTTCTTCCTCTTTTTTCCACTCACCCATTGGGTGAGACCGTTGCGTGCTGGCGGTGTTGCTCCTCCTTGCAGGCGGGAGCTTGCCGCGTCGCCGCGCCTTGCCAGCCCGCTCCGGGGCAGCACTCACGGGCACGTTCAACTGCGGTTTCCAGGGGCATTGCGCAATGCGGACTGAATCCGTTTTCGCGTCGAATGGCCGACGGAAGCGCCACCGGATCAGGGGTAAAAATCAGGGGTAAAAGACCAACAGCCGGTATCCCGCCGCGTTGAGATTCACGGCCTCGATCCACAGGCGTACCGCGAGATCGGCGTTGCCGGCAAAGGCGGAAGACACGGCGGCTTTGGCGGGAAGATAATCCGGCGGAGCGAGAACGCGGCGCGCGATCACCGTATCCTGCGTGTCGGTCAACGAAAGCTCCAGCGACGGATAGGCTTGCCCATAAGGCGCCTTGTTGCGCAATGTGGTGTTCAGAATGAGCAGATTGCCCCGCGCCGAATCGGTTTGCAGGTCGGACGTTTCGATACTGACCAGATCGGTGTGTCTGGGCAAAGGCAGCGGACTGTCCAGGGCCAGCGACAAGGTTTCGAGCGCTGGACGCAGACCGGGCAGGGACACCGCCAGTTCGCCGCGAAATTGAAACAGCGCCTGACCGGCCAGGGTCAACGCCAACACGACCGCCGCCAGCATGAACGGCCAGCGCGACGGCGTTTCGGCGGCGGCGTCGAAGGGCGGCGCCATGATGCCTTCGGCCCATTTGCTGTAACCGGGAATCTCGATGGTTTCGCGCGGAAGAATCAGTTTCGCCGCCAGGCCGGCCTGCCGTATCTGGCCTGGATCGCTTGGCGTCTGGAGCGGCTGTTCGTTTGTCCCGGCAATCCCAGCTTCCTGGTCATCGGCTTCTTCCGTTTCTTCCGCTGTTTCCACCGTTTTGTCCGGCGCGTCGGCGGAAAACGGAAATTCGCGCGGCGTTGGCGGAACCTCCGGCTTGACCGCGACGCTGACGGACGCGGAGCGCGTTTGCGTATCGCCGCCGTCGTCGCCTGATGCCGGGACGGGAGCGGAACGCTGTTCGCCGAGCAGATTGTCGAGCGCGTCGAATACCGTCTGACAATGTCCGCAGCGAACCCGTCCGGCCCGCGCCTTGATCTGGTCAGGGGTAATGCGGAAGACAGTCTGGCAATCCGGGCAGCGCGTTTTCATGAGCAAGGATTTTATCCCGAACCAACCTCAAGCGCCTGTCCCGACAAATCCTGTCAGGGCGATGCCCGGCGTGAACTTCACGGTCTTGCTTGCCGCAACCGACAGGCTTCAGGCAACCAACGCAATTTCCGTACCGGTGACCGAGCTGTTGTATCCGGGGAGCGCTTCTATTTCCTTGCGCAGTCTGACCGACTGGAGGACGTCCATCAACGCGGCCACCACCGGGT
>JAITNL010000208.1 GCA_031290495.1 Accumulibacter sp. | reverse complement strand
CCGCGCTGGAAGAAAAGAATGAACGCGGCCACGGGTAAACGCCTGAATCTCAGCGTGCAATACGTCAGCCGCGCTGACGGGCTGCCCACGCGCGCGGAGATTCGCGCCTGGTCCCGCGCGGCGCTCGATGTCGACGGAAAACACGGCGCTCAAATCACCATTCGCTTCGTCGATGCCGACGAAAGCCGCGCGCTCAACCGCGACTATCGCGGCAAGGACGCTCCGACCAACGTGCTTTCCTTCGTCTATGAAAGCGAACCCCTGCTACAGGGCGATCTGGTCATCTGCGCCCCGGTGGCCGCCCGCGAGGCCAAGGAACAGGGCAAAACGCTCCAAGCGCATCACGCCCACCTCATCGTGCACGGCTTGCTGCACCTTTTGGGCGACGATCACGAAACCGGCGAAGACGACGCGCGGCGAATGGAAAACAGGGAACGCGCGATATTGGCGTCATTGGGTTTTGCCGATCCTTATCAAGACGACAGGGTGATCGCGTGAACGGGTATCCACATGAGCGGCGAAGCCGTATCGTGTTTCAATCTTTGCCACAATATGACTCTCGACGCGGAAACAGGAGTGTCGGCAAGGTGGTATATTTCGTGGCTTCTGGCACATCGGCGCGGGCGGAAAAACAGTGATGCAAGGACAACTTTTCACCCAGGATTTTCTGCTGCGCGGCATCTTTGAGACCCCGCCGCATGAGGCGTTGTCCGAAGATGATCTCACCCGTTTTGGCGCGGCCTTGCAGGAAATTTTCGCGGGAATTTCCGCCGAATCGACGATCAACGAGGCGCAGACCGAGCAGCTCATCATCGAAAAAACGCTGGTGGCGCTGGGCTGGGGGGATGACTACCTGCCGCAGGTCAATCTTTCCGGCAAGCGGCGCGAGGATGTGCCGGACGTGTTGCTCTTTCCCGATGCCGCCGCGAAAGAAAAAGCGCTGAAAGAAAACCGCGACGACCGCCGCTATCAATATGGCATCGCCCTTCTGGAAGCCAAGCGCTGGCTGCGTCCGCTCGACCGGGGCGACGCCGCCGAAGCGCTTGATCCGGGCGCGCCTTCCTCGCAAATGTTGCGCTATCTTTCCCGCGCCGATCTGGTTTCCGGCGGCAAGGTGAAATGGGGGCTGTTGACCAATGGTGCGCTGTGGCGACTTTACTGGCAGGACGCGCGCTCCCGTTCAGAAGAGTTTTTCGAGATTGACCTCGCGCAGACCTTGGGCGTCGCGGGCGCACAAAGGGAACTGGACGCGCCCGACCCGCAACACGCCCTGCGTCTGTTCCACCTCTTTTTCAGCCGCGCCGCCTTTCTGCCGCAGGAATGGGACACCGCCCGCCGCAGCTTTCACGCCTATGCCCGCAATGAAGCAAAGCTCTACGAAGAAAAAGTATCGCAAGACTTGGGCGCGCGGGTTTTTCATGACATTTTCCCCCGGCTGGCGGAAGCGCTGGCGGTCGATGATCAGCGGAAACAAACGCAACGTTGCGGCATTGGCCCGACGGCGCGCCCGCAATACACCCGCGCCTATCTCGAAGAACTGCGCGAAGCCACGTTGATCCTGCTCTATCGACTTCTTTTTCTCTTTTATGCCGAAGACCGCAACCTGCTGCCGGTACGCGATGAGCGCTACGCCGCCTATAGCGTGCGTCGTTTGCGCGAACAAATCCGCGACGATGTCGACGCGCAAAAAGCCTTTTCCAGCCGCCTCGCCCTCCTCTGGAACAAACTTCGGGGGGTGTTCCAACTGCTCGACGAAGGCGACGACCTGATTGGAATGCCCGGTTACAACGGCGGATTGTTTGACCGTGACCGCGCGCCGCTGCTGGAACGCACTCGCGTTCCCGATGCGGTGCTGGCGCCGATTCTGGATGCCCTCTCCCGGCGTACCGAAGACCTGCTGCGCGCCTGGATCAACTACCGCGACCTCTCCGTCGCGCATCTGGGCGGCATTTATGAACGGCTGCTCGATTACACGTTGGAGCACGAAGTTCAGGGGCGCGACAATTTTGGGCAACAGGAGATCAACCGCATCGTCGCCCGCCCCGCCAGTTTCGCCCGCAAAACTTCCGGCAGCTACTACACCCATGACGATCTGGTGCGCCTGCTCCTGAAAGAATCGGTCGGGCGTTGTGCGGACGAAGCCCGGCAACGCTTTGCCGAGCGCATCAAAAAGCAGAAAAACAAAGCCGCCTTCAATCCCGCCGACTGGGACGCCCTCGATAAACTCGACCCGGCCAGCGCCATGATTGAACTCACCGTCTGCGACCCGGCGATGGGCAGCGGGCATTTTCTGGTCGCGCTGGTCGACACGCTGGCCGATCTGGTGCTGGAGGCGATCAATGCCGCCGGGCATCTGGTAGGTGAACAAAAATGGGCGGCGCATCTGTTGGAGCAAAACCGCCCCTGGCAAAGCCCGCTGGTCGCGCGGATCGCCCATATCCGCCAAAGCATCCAGGCTACCGCGCGGGAACACGGCTGGAGCATCGCCGACGCGCAACTCGATGACCGCCACATCGTGCGCCGCGTCATCCTGAAAAAAAATGTCTTTGGCGTCGACAAAAACCCGATGGCGGTGGAACTCGCCAAAACCGCGCTCTGGCTGCACACCTTCACCGTTGGCGCGCCGCTTTCCTTCCTCGATCACCATTTATGTTGCGGCGATTCCCTGCATGGCGAAACACTGGAGAAGCTCAAAAAAGAACTGCTGGTCTTTGGCTCACTGTTTCAAGAGAGTGAACTGTCGCGGCTGGAAATCGCCGCGCAAAGCCTGGTGGCGGTCGGCGCGTTAACCGACTCGGATATTTCCGAAGTCGAGCGTTCCAAAGAACTCTCTCATGAAGCCGCCGAACAACTCGCGCCGATTGCCGCCCTGCTTGATTTTTGGCGTGCCTTGCGCTGGATCGTTCCCGGCTGGCCGAGCGTTTCCAGCAAGCGCTGCGACGCCGTGGAAGCGGATAAAGCCGCTCTCGCGGAATTGTTGTCGGGACGCTATAACTTGGTGCAGTGTGTGTTCGCCGGACAGATCGAAGGCAAGGGCGAAACGGTCAAGGCCGCCAACGATCTGCTGGCGCGTGTAAAAATGCTGGCGCGGCGGGAAAACTTCTTCCATTGGCAAACCTATTTTCCTGACGTGTTCTGCGGGAAAAATCCGGGCTTCGATATTGTCATTGGCAATCCGCCCTGGGATCGCATCAAGTTGCAGGAGGTCGAATGGTTTTCCGGGCGCGACCCGGAAATCGCCCGGCAAGCCCGCGCCGCCGACCGCAAAGCGCTGATCGCCGAACTGGAAAAAAAACGCGCCCATCTCTGGCGCGCCTATCAGGAGGCAACCGAACGCGCCGAAGCCAATGCACGAGTATTGACGAAGGGCGGCGACTTTCCGCTATTGAGCGGCGGCGATGTGAATCTCTACAGCCTCTTTGTCGAACGCGCGCAAAGCCTGATCAAACCGGAAGGACTGGTCGCGCTGCTGACGCCCAGCGGCATTGCCGCCGATCTGGGCGCGGCCCCGTTTTTCCGCCGGATTTCCGGCGGCGGGCGGCTGGCGGTGCTCTTCGATTTTGAAAACCGGCAAAACCCGGACGGCAGTTATTTTCCGGATGTGGATTCGCGCTTCAAGTTTTGCACCCTGGTCTTTGGCGGCGTAAAGCGAAAATTCACCACGGCGCGTTGCGCTTTCTATTTGCACAATCTCGACGAACTGGAAGAAGAAGGCGTACCAGAAGCCGAATGCCGTGTGCTGGAACTTTCCGCCGAGGATTTCAAGCGGGTCAATCCCAATACCGGCACCGCGCCAATTTTCAAAAGCCGGTGCGACGCGGATATTGTTATGCGGATTTACCGGAATCACCCGGTGCTGATCGACCGCAGCGGCAAGGGGAAAAGCGAAAAAAGTGTCTGGCCGGTGAAATACGTGCGGATGTTTGACATGACCAACGATTCCGGCCTGTTCAAAACGCGGGCGGAACTGGAAGCGGAAGGATTTACGCCTGCTGCGCTCAATCGCTGGAAAAATAGGGATGCCGAAACTGTGCCGCTGTATGAAGGCAAGATGGTGCAGATGTACGACCACCGGGCGGCGGACGTAGTGATGAATTACAACAATCTCAAGCGGGCAGCCCAACAAGAAGACATCGATGTTTCCCATAAACAACAAACAGATCGCTATCCAGTGCCGCAATACTGGATAGATCGTTTGCAAACGCAAAACGTTTATACCGGAGAGTGGGCTATTGCTTTCAAGTCCATTACCTCACCAACGAATATGCGTACCATGATCGGTGCAATTTTGCCCCAATGCGGTGTTGGCAATAGCATGGCAATGTTGCTGCCTTCAGGCGATCTCAAGGCTTATGCAAGCTGGGGAGCGTTGTTCATGGCAAACCTTGCTTCTTTTGCTTTCGACTTCGTTTTGCGGCAAAAGGTACAAGGTCAAAATCTCAACTGGTTCATCCTCGAACAACTCCCCGTCATCGCCCCTGCCGCCTTTGAGGAAAAAATCGCGGGCATCAAAATCGCCGACTTCATCCGCGAGCAGGTGTTGCGCCTTTCCTATACCGCTCACGACCTCGCCCCCTTCGCCCGCGACCTGGGTTTTGTGGGCGAACCGTTCCCCTGGGACGAGGAAGAGCGCCAGGAACGCATGGCGGCACTTGATGCCCTGTTTTTCCACCTCTACGGACTTTCCCGCGAAGACGCCCGCCATATCCTCGCCAGCTTCCCCATCGCGCGCGAACAGGACATCGCCGCCTGCGGCGCATACCGCACCCAAAACCGGATTCTGGCCGCGCTGGAAAAACTCGAATCCGGCCAGTGGCCGCTGATCTTGACGGGAGTGCTGCCAGGGCGATTGCCTGAATGTTGAAGGCAGATACAGACGCCATGTTTCAAGCCAGGTAACGTACATCACGCCACCTTTTCGGAAAAAAATGGAATCCGATCAACCGACCTTTTTTGAACGTCTCTCCTCGCTGTTGCTGCGCGAGCCGGAGGACCGCGAGCAACTGATCCAGTTGCTGCACTCCGCCCACGAGCGCAAGCTGCTCGACGCCGACGCGCTGTCGATCACCGAAGGCGCGCTGGCCGCCTCGGAAATCGTCGTGCGCGACGTGATGGTGCCGCGCGCGAAAATGGAAGTCGTCGACATCGAGGATTCGCTGGAGCAGGTCATCGAACACGCCAACCGTACCGCGCACTCGCGCTTTCCGGTCATCGAAAACAAGCGCGACAACGTGATCGGCATCCTGCTGTCCAAGGACTTGCTGCGCCTCCCCAGGAACAGGCCGGTCAACCTGCGCGCCTGGCTGCGCCCGGTGGTTTTCATCCCCGAATCGAAACGGCTGAACGTGTTGCTGCGCGAATTTCGCGTTTCGCATAATCACATGGCGGTTGTCGTCGACGAATACGCCGGCGTCAGCGGTCTGATCACCATCGAGGATGTGCTCGAACAGATCGTCGGCGACATCGAGGACGAATACGATTTCGACGCCACCGAAGACAACATCCGCCCGGACCGTCTCGACCGCTATCGTGTCAAGGCGCAAACAGCCATCGCGGATTTCAACGCCGAGTTCGGCACGGATTTTGGCGACGAAGATTGCGACACGGTCGGCGGTCTGCTGCTCAACCACTTGGGACGCGTGCCGCAACGCAAGGAAGAAGTCGACCTCGGCGGTCTGCGCTTCGTCGTTCTGCGCGCCGACCGGCGGCGTTTGTACACCCTGCTCGTCACCCGTCTGCCCACGCCGAATGCGCTGGGCTGAATCATTTCCGTGGCGCCGCGTCATCGCCCCGCTGCTCGGCGCGGCGAGCGTGTTCGCCTTTGCCCCGTTCGGCGGGTTTCCCATCGTCTGGCTGACGCTCGGCGGACTGTACGCGCTGCTCGGCACGGCGGCGGACAAACGCGTCCCCGCGCGCGAGGGAGCGCTGCTCGGCGGTCTGTTCGGACTGGGCGGTTTTCTCGCCGGAGTGTCCTGGATTTTCGTCAGCCTGAGCACCTTCGGCGGAATGCCGACCGCAATTGCGGCGTTCGCCACGCTGCTTTTCTGCGCTGGCATGGCGCTTTACCCGGCGCTGGCCGGCGCGCTCTTCGCGCGTCTCGCGCCACCACCGGGCTGGCGGCGAGCACTCGTCTTCGCCGCGCTGTGGACGCTCAGCGAATGGCTGCGCGGCTGGGTACTTACCGGATTCCCTTGGCTGGCCGCCGGCTATGCGCAAACGCCGCCCAGTCCGCTGGCCGGTTTCGCCCCGATTGTCGGCGTCTATGGCGTATCCCTGCTCACCGCGTTGACCGGCGCGTTTCTCGCGGAAATTTTTCGCGGCGGACGCCAAAAAGGCACGCGCCCCCAGACCGCCGTCGTTACCGTCCTGCTGGCCGCACTCTTTTGTGGCGGCGTCGCGCTTTCCGGTCACGCCTGGACCACGCCGCAAGGCCAGTTGACGCGCGTCGCGCTGTTACAGGGCAATATCGCCCAGGATGACAAATGGCTTTCCGAAAAACTCGAACAATCATTGCTCGCCTATTACTACCTGACGCGCGACAACCCGGCGCGGCTGACCGTGCTGCCGGAAGCCGCGCTGCCGATGTTCTACAGCGACGTGCCCGAAGACTACCTCGACGCGATGAATCAGTTTGCCGCGCGGCAGGATGGTGATCTGCTGTTCGGCATCGTCACCGGCGACTGGTCGCAATACGCCAACAGCGCCGTCAGTCTCGGCGTCTCGGGAAGCCAACGCTACGACAAATCGCACCTGGTGCCCTTCGGCGAGTTCGTTCCGCCGGGTTTCGCCTGGTTCCTGGACATGGTTCACATTCCGATGTCCGGCTTTACGCCGGGGCGGAAAACGCAAGCGCCATTCCTGATCGACGGTCAGCGGATCGCCGTCAACATCTGCTACGAAGACGCCTTTGGCGAAGAAATCATCGGCGCTTTGCCGGAAGCCACCATCCTGCTCAATATTTCCAACATGGCCTGGTTCGGCAATTCGCTGGCCCCGGCGCAGCATTTGCAGATCGCCAGGATGCGCGCGCTGGAAACCGGCCGCATGATCCTGCGCGCCACCAATACCGGAATGACCGCGATCATCGGCGCGGACGGCGTAGTTCAGGCGGCGCTTCCCCCGTTCACACGCGCCGCCTTGACCGGCGACGTTCAGGGGTATGCCGGCGAGACGCCCTACACACGCTGGGGCAATTGGCTGACCGTCGGCATCGCGTTTTTGCTGTTGGCATTCGCCTGTCCGAAAATCGGTGGTTTTCCTTTTTCTTCTCGCTGGAAAGCGTAGGCGGGGTTGCGTAAAGCGCGGCGGAGCGTCCGCGGCTCCCGATGGCCGCGCTCCCGCAGCTCAAACACGCCAGCAACCTCAGCGCTGGCGGCGGCTTGGTAAAACGACGCGTATTTTATTGGTGATAGTAGCAAATAGTATTGATTTACACATTCAGAAGATTTTGAGATTTTACGTTGGCTATCGTAGTGAACGACTGGTTGCGCATAGTCATAAGCGCCAATATTTTGTCGGTGAT
>JAITNL010000153.1 GCA_031290495.1 Accumulibacter sp. | reverse complement strand
GGCGCAACCGGCCATGTGCCGGGGCGCGGTTTCATGTGATCGGAAATTCCGATGCGCCAAGGTTTGGCGCTGACGCGGGCGCGGAAACATTGCTGCTTCAGGCACATGAGTTGATACATTCGGTCGGAATCAAACGCTTTGAAGCATTGCTCAACTTCCGGCTCGGAAGGGTTGAACGGGCGATGCGTAACCAGAACCCGCAAGCCCATCGGGGTACGGTAGATGCGGAAATTCCAATCGGAATGAAGCTGTGCGAAACGGCGGATTTTGGCGAGGGCGCTTTTTGTTTCGTTACGCAAACCTTTCCAGAGACGAAATATTAGCGCGCCAATCATCACTGTCATGACTCCCGCCAAAAAGACAGAACCCATTAAAATCCCCAAGCCCCTTAATCCATCCAGCTTTTCTTTTTGACAATCGGATTGAAGATTGCAATTCGGTTGGAGATGAAAAAGATCAGCGAGCATGTCCGTCCCTGCCAATAAAATTACGATACAAACCCCGACGACGACCGAGAGCATGATGAGGAAAAGTACAGTTCTGGTGATGCTTAAAAAGCGGTTCATGGACTTTGAATAACGCTTGCCAAGTTTGACATGCGCCCAAATAAACAATCCAAAAACAGCAGTGGCAGCAATCATTGCCGGTAAAACCGCCGCGAATTCCCAAGCCATGCTCTGTGCGATGTTAACGCATTCCCCGAGGAGCACCAGAAAGGCATATAAGCACGCACTAAACGCAGCAAGAAACATCACACTCGTAAAAATGCCGGGCAGCGATGTTGGATAATCCACATCCACAAACAGCGCATTCGGCGTATTGAGACAACGCGCTCCGTAGCCATTGCGGGTAATAATGGCCTCGCCCTGCCGGTCAACAATCTCCTCCCGAATCGGCACACCCTCCGCGCCGTTGTAAGCGACTTTCGGCTCCCGCCGCAACAGGTCTTCTCCGCACAGCACCCGCGCCATCGCCTCCTTCACCCGCTCATCGGCGTGCGCCTGCGCCGCATCCTGACTTTCATCCGACCAGCCGAAACGGCGCAGGGTGATTTGGCGTTGTTTTTGTAGGCCGTGCTCGCGGTGTTGCAGGCGGCTTTCTGCCCAGAATAGCGGAATAATCATCATCTTTTCCTGTGAATTCACTTGGGATAGTCTGTGCAAGCGCCCCAAGAGCGACCGAAGCAACCTGCCTGCATCAGATTATCCCGGATTTGGGGTTGTGCAGGAATCCCAAACGCCCCCGTGTCGATCTTCCGCGCCGAGGCTTGCTGCCTGCGCTTTTGTCGTGAACGTCTTCGTGGCAGGCTTCGCCTCCTTGCTGCGCGGAAAAGCCTGGTGTCACCAGGCTTGATGCGCTTCCCGCAAAACGCCTATCTCCTCGTAGTTCAACGGATAGAACAGGTGCCTCCTGAGCGCCAGATACAGGTTCGATTCCTGTCGAGATGTTCAAATCAGTCAGAAAATATAATTAAATTCAATGACTTATCACAACCCCAAGGGCGGCAAGCCTGGGCGGATGCCGTACCGGGGCTTCCCTTCTTCCGGCCTTGCCGCCCAGCGTCGATTCAGTCGAAAACAACAGCATTGAGATGCCACATGGGTGTTTTACGGAGGGGTTCAAACCCCTCCCCTGCCCACCCCCGGTCAGGGGAGGGTGTGTACAGGGGGAGAACGGATAGTTTCCGACTCGAGCGATTCCTCAGACAGTCAAAGGCGATGGATCTGGCTGCCCTTACGGTTTTATTCCATATTGCAAATCGGCGCTGGCGAAGCTGATCTGCGCCGCTCTTTGATTCGCGTCATTTCAGGCTAATCCCTGGCCTCGATCCGTTCGCAGAGCCGCAGCCATTCTTCCTCGTTTTCGGCCAGCGCGTCGTTGACCGCTTGCAGCTCCAACCCGAGTTCGCCGATTTCCCGTGGCGGCAAGGGTTCGCCGAGGCGCGTCTCGATGACGCCGCGCCGCGTTTCCAGCTCGGCGAGGCGTTGTTCGACCTTGCCGAGATCGCGCTTCAGCGCTTTCATTGGCGGCGCGGTCTTCCTGTTCGGCGCGTCGGCCGGGATGGCTTTTTCCTCCCGGCCTTCCCTGAGATCGGCCTTCAGCGCCTCGCGCGCGCGCCTGGCTTCGTCGAGCAGGAATTGCTGATAATCGTCCAGATCGCCGTCGAACGGCGTCACGCCGCCGCACGTGACCAGCCAGAACTCGTCGCACACCGAACGCAGCAGCGCGCGGTCGTGGCTGACCAGCATCACCGTCCCCTCGAACTCGTTGAGCGCGACGGCCAGCGCTTCGCGGGTGGCGAGATCAAGGTGGTTGGTCGGTTCGTCGAGCAGTAGCAGGTTGGGACGCTGCCAGACCAGCATGGCCAGCACCAGGCGCGCTTTTTCGCCGCCGGAGAGGGTGCCGACCGGCTGCGCGGCCATGTCGCCGCTGAAATTGAACGAGCCGAGGAAATTGCGCAGATCCTGTTCGCGTCCGGGTTCGCGTGCCAATTCCCCGTCGGCCAGCGCTTCCCTGGCCAGTCGCCGCAGGTGCTCGAAGGGGGTCTCCAGCGGGCGCAGTACGTCGAGTTCCTGCTGGGCGAAATAGCCGACGGCCAGTCCTTTGCCTTCGACGACCGTGCCGCCGAGCGGCGGCAGCACGCGGGCGATGGTTTTGACCAGCGTCGACTTGCCTTGCCCATTGGCGCCGAGGATGCCGATGCGCTGACCGGCGCCCACCGTGCGCGTCGCCTGGCGCACGATCACCGACGGCGCCGTTCCGCACGCCGCCCCTGGCGGCGGCGGATAGCCGCAATCGGCATCACGCATGACCAGCATCGGATTGGGCAGGTTGGCCGGCGCCTTGAATTCAAAAGTGAAGTCGGCGCTGGTCAGCGCCGGCGCCAGTCTTTCCATGCGCTCCAGCGCCTTGACCCGGCTCTGCGCCTGCCGCGCCTTGGTCGCCTTGGCCTTGAAACGGTCGATGAATTTCTTGAGGTGGTCGATCTTTTCCTGCTGCTTGAGATAGGCGTTCTGCTGTAATTCAAGCTGCTGCGCGCGGATTTCCTCGAAGGCGCTGTAGTTGCCGCCGTAGCGCGTCAGCTTGCCGTTTTCGATGTGCAGCGTGACGCCGGTGACGGCGTCGAGAAATTCGCGGTCGTGGCTGACCACGATCAAGGTGCCGGCGTAACGCTTGAGCCAGGATTCCAGCCAGACCAGCGCGTCGAGGTCGAGATGGTTGGTCGGTTCGTCGAGCAGCAACAGGTCGGACGGGCACATCAGCGCGCGCGCGAGTTGCAGGCGCATCCGCCAGCCGCCGGAAAAACCGTTGACCGGATGGTCGAGTTCCGTGCTCTTGAAGCCGAGTCCCAGGATCAGCGCCTGCGCGCGCGGTCTGGCGTCGTGCGCACCGGCATCGTGCAGCGCCATGTAGGCATAGGCCATGCGTTCGCCGTCGCCCGTGGCCTCGGCGGCGGCGACTTCCTCCCGCGCCGCCGTGAGCCGCGCGTCGCCCGCGATCACGAAATCGCTCGCGCCCTGCGCGGTTTCCGGCATCTCCTGCGCCACCTGGGCGAGACGCCACGACGG
>JAITNL010000044.1 GCA_031290495.1 Accumulibacter sp. | reverse complement strand
TTGCCTTTTCACCACAATATATAGTGTTGCATGGACTGAGCAACCACCGCATATGGTATGAAAGATGGGTTGCAAAAGGGGCCGGAAATACGTCAATACTATTTGCGACTATCACCTTTATTGTTTTCCCACCGCTCAAAGAGAAAACTCATGCAAGTACACACTGACTCAGCCACGCTAACCGAGTCCCGTGCCAGCGCGGAGCAAGCGCGTCTTCCACGCAAGCGCATGGCGATCGTCTCCAGCTACGGACGGCCCTGCGGCATCGCGCAATACCTGGAAAGCATCGAGCCGGTGCTGCGCGACCGGAGCGGGTTCGACGTGGAAATCATGCCGCTGCCCGTCGACTTGCTGCGCGCGCAGCTCCCTCACGCGAAGAAAGCCGCGGCCAAGGCCATGCGGGAAATCGTGCGCAAGGCCGCCCAGTCCGACCTGACCTGTATCGAATTCGAGCCAGGGCTGTTCGGGATGACGCCACGGACGATCTGGCGCAATGCGCGCGCGCTCATTCGCGCCTCGCGCCGCGTGCTGATCGTCTATCACACCGCCCCGTCCATACAGGGCGGCCTTCCTTCTTTCAGCCTGAAAGGGATTTTCGGGTATCTGAAAGCCCGCTTGAGGCAGAGCGTATTCGACAATCTGTTCGGGTACGTCCGCGCTCATCCGGAAAAATTCCGCCACCTCGTTCACACCGCGCGGGAAGCGCGGAATTTTGAGATGTTCGGCATCCGGCGCGACACCATCCTGCGCGCGCCGCTCTCGTTCATCGACGCGCCCGAGCGGGAAAGACTCGCCGCGCGCCGTCCGGCGCTGCAAGACAGCGCGCGCGCCAGATACACCCTGCCGCCGGACGCGAAAATCCTCGGTTGCTTCGGGTTTCTCAGCCCATACAAGGGCATCGAGGTCGCCATCCAGACGATGAAGCACCTGCCCGACAACTATCATCTGCTGGTCGTCGGCGGTTTTCACCCTGAAGGCATTCAACCCGGCGCCGTCCAACAAGCCTACATGGCGGTGCTGATGAAGGCATTGACCCGCCCGCTCCTCTCCCGCGTCCATTTCTGCGGCGCGCTTGAAAACGAGCGTTTCAACGAAGTCATGGCCGCCTGCGACGCCGTCATCCTGCCTTACGCCGAAGTCGGGCAGACCTCCTCCGGCCCCGCGTCGCTCGCGCTGGACATGCAGCTTCCGGTCTATGCCTCGAACAATCTGTTCTTCCGCGAAATGAACAAGTATCGCCCCGGTGTGCTGACCTTCTTCGAGATCGGCAATCACCTCGAACTCGCCGAAAAAATCCTGCGCGACGCCGGAGCGGAATGCGCCGAGGCGCGCAAGGCGTACCTGGAGGAATACAACGTCCGCAGCCGCGCACAACTTTACTGGAACGCCTTCGACGACCTGCTGCGGAGTAAGGCTTGATGGCGGGCGTTCCAAGAATCGCGTCGCGCTGGGCGGATCGCGGCTTTCTTGCCGATTTGCGGCTCGTGCCGGAGCAATTTCCCCTGATCTGGAAGCTGTATCACGCGCGGGTGGCGGAAGTTCGGCGCGGTTCGGGGCTGGGGCTGCTCGCGCCTTTCATCTCCATTTTCGTGCACACCGCCCTGCTTGGTTTCGTGATGAGCAAGGTGTTCGGGGAGCCGGTGGAGCGCTTCATTCCCTTTTTCGCGGTCTCGATGAGCCTATGGCAGAGCGTCTCCATCGCCATCTCCGAGTCCGCGGTCACCAACGAACGTTCGGCGCAATACCTGGCTTTCCCCCATGTTTCCAGCTACATGATCCACTGCGTCAACGCGCTCGACATGCTGATGGCGCTTTTCTCCAAAATCCTCGCGGCCCTGCTGATCGTTGCCGTGGTCAACCCCGGCGTTTTATGGCGGGCAAATTACGCCGGCGTCGTTTTGGGAATGTTGATGATTGTTGCGGTCATGTTCGCCTGGGCCTTGCCCATCGCCTGGATGTTCGACCGTTGGCGGATATTGCGCGCTTTTCTGCCGCAGATGCTGTTTGCCGTCTACCTCGTCACCCCCATCCTCTGGCCGCCGGATCGGATACAGACGCACCGCTGGATGATCGACTGCAATCCGGTTTTCCAATTGATCGAGGTTGGCCGCGCGCCCCTGCTGGACGGCGGCTGGCCACTGACTTCGCTCGCCGTGGCCGCGGCGCTGTGCGCGCTCGGACTGCTCGTCTCCGCCAATGTCTTCCGCCACAACCGCGCGCTGATCGTTTTTCAGTGGGTGGCCTGAGCATGGCGTCCAGGGAAATCGTCGCGCGCCTCGACAAGGTCTGCGTGGAGATTCCCCTTCGGGGACTGCGCGGCGCGCCGCCCGTCGGAGACCCGCGCATCGTTTCGGACAAAAAAGGCCGTCCGTTCCTGCGCGCCTTGAGCGAGGTGTCCCTGGAACTGCGGCGCGGCGACCGGATCGGCGTCATCGGCGGCAACGGTAACGGCAAGACCACGCTCCTCAAGCTGATCGGCGGCTTGCTGCCCGCCGCATCGGGAAAAATCGAGGTTTACGGCGAGGTACGGCCGCTGCTTACCCTCGGCGCGGGCAACTCGATGGCGCTGACCGGCCGGCAGAACATCGCGCTGAACCACGCCCTGCTGGGAATACGCTCGCTGACCCTGAAGGAATACGCCGACAACGTCACCGGATTCGCCGACCTGGGCGTGTTCATCGACATGCCGCTGTCGACCTATTCGCCTGGAATGTGGGCGCGCCTGCAATTTGCCATGAACACCGTCGAGCCTGCCGACATCCTGCTGCTGGACGAATGGCTTGGCGTCGCCGACGAAGCGTTCCAGGAAAAAGCGCACCGCCGCCTGGTCGAGTTCATCGAGAAAAACGACGTTTTTCTTTTCGCGTCGCACAACCACGAGCTTGTGGCACAGATGACGGATAAACGCTTTCGCCTCGAATTGGGGCGGGTTATTGAGGAGTATTGAAATGATTCACACGCTGCCGCGCATCGTTCGCGAAAAAATCCTGCTGCGAAATTTCCGGAAAGAACTGGACAAAATCGAAAAGCGCATCCCCATGCAGGGAAGCTATGCGCGGCTTTCGCCCTACATCATCGATTGCAGTCAGGGCGGACATGCGTTCCGCTTCATCATTTACCACACCGAATCGAAAAGCTGGTTCGATGTCACGCACGAAGACGGCGTATTGGGCGACATCGACCGAAACGGCATGTTGAAACCGGGCGACATTGCCTTCGATCTCGGCTGCAACAGCGGTTACATGAGCACGGCGTTCGCCCAGCGCGTCGGCCCGACGGGCCGGGTAGTTTGCTTCGACCCCTATCCCTGGAACGCTCTCGCGACGAAATACAACGCGCTCCTGAATGGCTTTGACAACGTCGACGTGTTCGAGGTCGGCATCGGCAAGGAGGAAGCGACGATGACGATTTCGGCAGCAGACGCCAAGACCGTGCGCAACACCCATTGTGGTTTCCAGGTTCGGATCAGGCCGCTGTCGGCCTACGCACATTATCGGCCTACCTTCATGAAGATAGACATCGAAGGTTCGGAAGCAGACATCGCCGATGGCCCTCCCCTATCGTCGGTCAGTGACCGGCTCAGAGACATCGCGCTGGAGTTTCACATCGAATTTATCCGGCAACGCGGTGTAGACCCGCGTCGTGTGCTGCGGAAATTCCTGGAACAGGGATATTCGGCACGCCGATGGGGTACCAGGGGAAACGACAGTCTCCCGATAGGCGAAGCCTGGAACTGCGAGCCGGTGACAGCCATTGACGATGCCCACCCGCCCGAAGACAGCTCCGAAAACGAAACCTTGGGCGACTACTACAGCCTTCACAAGGAGATTGATATGGAAGTGAATGTTGTCACGGGCGATACCGCCTATTTTTCGGGTATTTCCGCCCGTCTGGAAAACCGGCCAGAGGAAATACAGACCGAAGTCATGAAACACGTCGACTATCTGGCGGAAAAGGCCGGAATGAGCCGCGTCGATCTTCTCGCGGGCGGTGACTTCCAAGCACATCCGCAAGTGCTCGCCGATGCCCGGGAAAATATCGACGCCGTCCTGAGGGATCGCAGTCCAGCGGATACCACCAACGTCGAGGACATCATCAAACTGGCCGAAAAAAATCTCGAAGGCTGGTGCACACGAGAAAAAGCTGCTTTCATCGCCCAGACCATTACCCGTGAATCCCCGGATATCTGTGTGGAAATCGGCGTCTACGGAGGTCGTTTGCTTATTCCCGCCGCTGCCGCGCTGAAAAAGAACAAGATGGGAGTCATCTACGGAATCGAGACGTGGTCACCGGAAGCAGCGATCGAATACAAGACTTCTGAAGGCAACGATGATTGGTGGTCGAACCTCGACTTCCACCCCATCAAGACAAACTTCCTGCGCTTCGTCGCCGAACAGGGGCTGGCTTCCCAGGTCAGGATCGTCGAGGTTCCTTCGGCGGACGCCGCGTCCCTGTTCAAGCGCATTGATTATCTGCATATCGACGGTGCCCATTCCGTCTATAACGCCGCCGAGGATGTCGTCCTTTACGGCAAAAAAGTGGTCACGGGCGGAATCATTATCCTCGACGATGCGAATTGGCCGACCGTCGCGCCCGCTATCGCCATCCTCGACAGTTTTTGCGAGCGAATCGCCTCATTTCACAACGAGAAGGGCGAGGAGGACTGCATCGCTTTTCGCAAGAAGGCGTAATGAAAGTCCTCCATGTCTACCGCACCTACCTCCCCGATCCGCCCGGCGGGATACAGGAAACCATCCGGCAGATTTGTCTGGCGACGCGCGACGTGGCCGAACCTACGGTTTTCACGCTGTCGCCCACTCCCGAACCGTCGCTGATACAGCGTCCGGAAGCGCGCGTCGCGCGCTGCCGTTCCTGGATCGCGCCCGCCTCCTGCGATCTGGGAGGGTGCGGCGCGTTTTGGACGTTTCGGAAACTGGCGCGCGCGGCGGATGTGGTGCATTTCCATTTTCCGTGGCCGTTCGCGGATGTTCTGCACTTCGCCACGCGGCATGGCACGCCCTCCGTCATGACCTACCACTCGGACATCGTCCGGCAGCGCGCCCTCGGCATGGCGTACCGGCCCTTGATGACGCGCATGCTCGGTTCGATGCCGGCCATCGTGGCGACTTCCCCGGCGTATGCGCGGACGAGCCGGGTGCTTGCCGACCCGCGCGTGCGCGGCAAGGTGCGCACGATCCCGTTTGGCATCGACGAAAAATCTTACCCGGACGACGCCGACGATTCGATTCTCGCCCGTCTGGGTTTACGGGACGGCGAAGCGTTCTTTTTTTTCATCGGCGTCATGCGTTATTACAAGGGAATCCATTTTCTGCTCGACGCCGCGCGCGATGTCGACGCGCGGATCGTGATTGCCGGCTTCGGGACGGAGTGCCTGCGCGCGCTGGCGACGGAGCGGGGCCTGAGCAAAGTGATATTCGCCGGGCGGATCGGCGAGGCGGAAAAGGTCGCCTTGCTCAAGAGATGCCGCGCGCTGGTACTACCGTCGCACCTGCGCGCCGAGGCGTTCGGCATGGTGCTGGTCGAGGCGGCGATGTTCGCCCGGCCGATGATTTCCTGCGAAATCGGGACAGGAACGTCTTTCGTCAACGCGGCCGGCGAAACCGGATTCGTCGTGCCGCCCGCCGCGCCCGCCGCATTGGCGGCGGCGATGAACCGTCTGCTCGATGACGAGGCATTGGCCGCGCGCATGGGCCGCGCGGCGCGTCTTCGCTACGAACGCCTGTTCTCCAGCGCCGCGCTGGGGCGGGCTTACGGAGCGCTGTACCGTGAAGTGACGGGGAAGAAATAAAGAGGGCGGTATCCGATGCCGCCACCCTGGAGATCAAACCAGCCGCGCGACCGCTTCGACTCCGGTCAGATAGCGGGGGCGTTTTTTATGTCTGAGACATCCGACGTGGTGAGAAGACGGGCGACGCGCGCGGAGCGCCGGGCGTCGAAATCCAAATCACGCGCAGACCGCTGGCGGCAGCCAATTGTTCCGCCAACG
>JAITNL010000236.1 GCA_031290495.1 Accumulibacter sp. | reverse complement strand
GCCTTTACAAGGCTTTACGGGCGTGCGCCAAAAAACAAGCGCGTCAAAGAAGGAATCAAGGATGTCAGATTTCAACGTAAATCTATTGTGTCAACCATGCGTCTGGGCGGTGAAATGTGCCCCAAGACTTTCAGCGGCACACTCAATAAAGAGCTTTTTTCGGCGTATATAAAAGTGATGCTCAAACCTACTTTTTCAGCGGGCGATATTTTACTTTTGGACAATTCTTCGGTACATCATTCAAAACTTGTCATCAGAACTTTGGAAGAATGTGAAATTAAATATTTGTTTCTTCCGCCGTATTCGCCAGATTTTAGTCCCATCGAATTGTTCTGGTCTTATATGAAATCTATTTTGCGAAAAATCAAAGCTCGAACACATGAAAAACTGGAAAGCGGAATCAAGTTTGTACTGGAAAACATCCCGCAAAATTATATTGAAAACTGGTTTAAGCATTGCGTATATGTTAGATAATTTTTCTCAAACTGCTATACCTATCGCAATCAATTACTCGGTATGACATGAACATTCATGCGATTGCCCTGGTGATCGCCGTAAGAGACACGGATAAAAGTCCACCAGCGCATTCAACGCGAATGATGGTGCCGTGTGGAAGGCCGCGCGCAGCGCAGCGAAGAGCGCCTTTCACGCGCGGCGCCGGTGGATTGGAATAGGCGCTGACGGTGGAATCAAGGAAACCGTCGGCGTTATCCGCCGATTCACACTGAAATACAGCACCCGTCGTTCGCGTCATCAGCGGCGTCTTCCGGGATGGTGCAGATTCTTTCCAGAATAATCAGCGCATCTTCGCCCCCGCCGGCGCGGCGCATAAATATTGCGCCGGCCAGGCGGCGGCATGGCCGAGTTCGCGCGCGGCGGTCATCGGCCAATACGGGTTACGCAGGATTTCACGGCCAATCAGCACCATATCGGCCTGACCGCCGCGAACGACGCGATCAGCCTGTTCCGGCGCGGTAATCAGGCCGACGGCGGCGCTGGGAATGTCCGCCTCGCGCCGTACCTGTTCGGCGAACCCGATCTGGAAGCCGGGGCCAGCCGGAATCTTCGCGTCCGGCACGATGCCGCCGCTCGATACGTCGATCAGGTCGACGCCGCGCGTTTTCAACACGCGGCACACGGCAACCGTCTCTTCCGGAGTCCAGCCGCCATCGACCCAATCGGTCGCCGACAGGCGCGCGATCAACGGCAGACGATCCGGCCAGACCGCGCGTACCGCGTCGACGACCTCGATGAGCAGCCGCGTGCGATTGGCAAAACTGCCGCCGTAATCGTCGGCGCGCCGGTTGGCGAGCGGCGAGAGAAATTGGTGCAACAGGTAGCCGTGCGCGGCGTGAATTTCGACCGCCGAAAAGCCCGCGTCGCGCGCGCGCCGCGCGGCGTCGGCAAAGCGTTCGACAATCGCGGCAATGCCAGCCGCGTCGAGTTCGGCGGGCTTGGGGTAGGCGTCGGAAAACGCTATCGGCGACGGGGCCGTGAGCGGCCATCCGCCCTGGTCTCGCGGAAGTGCCGCCGGCGCTTCCCAGCCGCGCCGCACACTGGCTTTTCTGCCGGCGTGCGCGAGTTGCGCGGCCATCGGACAGCCTTGATCCAGCGCGAAACGCACGACGCGCGCCAGTGCTTCGATCTGCCCGTCATCCCACAAACCCAGATCGGCGGAACTGATGCGCCCATCCGGAACGACGGCAATCGCCTCGCTGACGATCAGCGCCGCGCCGCCGACGGCGCGGGCACCGTAATGCGCGAAATGCCAGTCGCCGGACAGGCCGTCGCGCGCCGAATACTGGCACATGGCGGGGACGGCAATGCGGTTGCGCAGGGTGAGATCGCGCAAAGTGAAGGTGTCGAACAGATGCGCCATGAGATTCTCCTCGCTGTGTGTTCATAAAGAAATGGTGATGCCGCCGAGATAGCACGGTCTCCGCTCCGAAGGCGTCACGCGCCGCGCTATCCGGCGGACGCGCCCGAATCCGGTCGCGTTTCTCCCTGGTCATTCGGCAATACCCGCACCTCGCGCTGCGGGAAAGGAATCGCGACGCCCTGCTTGCGGAAAGCGCGCAGGATTTCGAGATTGAGGTCGGAACGAATGCCGCCGGTGCCGCGTTCGGGATCGCCGACCCAGAAGCCAAGTTCGAGCACGATGGCGCTGTCGGCAAATTCCTTGAGTTGCACGCCCGGCGCGGGATCGGCGAGCACACGGGGGTGCGCCAGAGCGATTTCGGTCATCAGTTTCATCACCCGTTCGACATCGGTATCGTAGGCGACGCCGACCGTGATCGCGGCGCGAACGCGGTTGTCCGAAAACGACAGGTTGCGCACCATATTGCTCACCAGATACTCGTTGGGAATGATGACTTCGGTTCCGGACAGCGTGCGCAGCACCGTGTAGCGCGTGGTGATGCGCGTCACCGTGCCGCTGGTGGTATCGTCGAGCGCGATCAGGCTGCCGAGCCGGATCGAGCGGTCGAGCAGGAGGATGAAACCGCTCACGTAGTTGCTGGCGATGCGCTGCAAACCCAGGCCAAGCCCCACCGCCAGCGCGCCGCTGAAAACGGACAGGGCGGTCACGTCGATGCCGAGCAGCGACAGACTGAGCAGCAGCGCCAGCACCGACAGCAGCGCCTTGGCCAAGCGGGACAGCACTTCGCGCACGTTGGCGTCGATCTCCCGAACCGCCAGCAGACGGCGCTCGATCAGGCTGGCGATCCATAACGCGGCGAGCAGCGTGACGCAGACGGTCACCGAGCCTTGCAACAACATCCACAGGTCGAGCTTCTGCCGTCCCACATTGAACGAAACCCGCTCCAGCCCCGCGATGAGCGGATCGGACAATCCGGTCATCCTGAGAATCATGCAGCCCCAGACGGCGAAGCTCGTAAACCGCTCGAAGTTGGTAAGGAAACCGCCATGCGGGAAAACACCGCGCAGGGTATAAACAAAAATGCGCGCCAGCACCCAGGATGAAAGCAACAGCGACGCGACACTGAGCAGCGCCAGATGTCCCACGTCGAGAGCGTCGAGAAGCCAGTGCAGCAAGCCGACCAACAGGAACGCCATCAGGGGATAGGCGACGCGTTCCACGCCACCGGTGCCAAAGGCCAGCAGGGCGTTGCGCGTCCCCTTGTCTTGCGCGTATCGACTGCCGCGCCGCAAATGATAAGCGAGCCACCAAGAGACGCAGAGAATCGCCGCCAGCGCGGCCAGCAACCAGTAAAACTCGGTACTGTTCAGCTCGTCCCAGAAACGCTGCAACAGGGCAAAAATTTTATTTTCGTTCATGACTGACGCTCCATGACCACGGCAAAAAAGCCGTCCGTGCCGTGCCGGTGCGGCGCGAGGCGCAAGCGTTCGCCGGTATAGACGGCGATCTCTTGTCGGTTCAGCAGTTCTCCGGCGGATAGCGGCGCAAATCCGGGATGGCAGGCGAGGAATCCGTCGGCCACACCGTCATTTTCACCGTCGAGCAGGCTGCACGTGGCATAGACCAGCCGCCCGCCCGGCTTGAGCAGCGCCGCCGCCGCGCGCAGGATCGACGCCTGCTTGTCGATCAACTCGGCGACGCCATCCGGCGTCTGACGCCATTTCAGGTCGGGATTGCGGCGCAGGGTGCCCAGCCCCGAACACGGGGCGTCGACCAGCACGCGATCCAGCTTGCCGGCCAGCCGTTTGATCTTGATGTCGTGTTCCGAATCGATGCGCGCCGGATGCACGTTGGAAAGCCCGGAACGCGCCAAACGCGGCTTGAGCCGGGACAGCCGCTTCTCGGCGATGTCGAAGGCGTACAGCCGCCCCTGCGAGTGCATCATCGCGCCGAGGAGCAGCGTTTTCCCGCCCGCGCCGGCGCAAAAATCGGCGACCATCTCGCCCCGCTTCGGCTGCAAAAGGAAACCGAGCAACTGGCTGCCCTCGTCCTGCACTTCGATGCTGCCGTCGAGAAAAAGCGGATGGCGTGCCAGGGACGGCTTGCCGGCCAGACGGATGCCGAGCGGGGAAAACCGGCACGCGGCGGCGTCGATGCCCTCCGCGCGCAGCGCGTCCAATACCGCCTCGCGCGTCGTCTTCAGCGTATTCACCCGCAGATCGAGCGGCGCCGCCTGGTTGAGGCCGTTCGCCAGTTTTTCCAGCTCATCCGCCGCGTACTGGCCCGAAAGCGCCTCATACAGCCAGTCCGGCAGATCGAGGCGCACCGCCGCCGGTAATTCGTCGAACCGGACGGCCTTGGCCAGTCCCAGCCATTTTGTTTCGCTTTCGTTGATTACCGGCTCCAGCTCGCGGCGATTCAAGCCCTGCGCGCAGGCCAGCGCCGCGAGCACCAGACGCCGCGACGTGACATTGTCGAGGCAACACGCGGACAACGAACGCTTGCGGCGCAACACGGCATAAACCGTCTCGGCGATGAAAGCGCGATCCTGTTGACCCAATCCGCGATGTTCACGAAAGCAGCGCGAGACGACCGAATCGGCGGCGAACGGAGAACGCAGCAACTCGGCGAGCAGCAGCTCGGCGTGTTTGAGCAGAACTGGAGTCAATCGCATTTTTCAGCCTGTTTCGGTAGTTATCGTGAGCCGCGCGGCGCGCTTGGCATCCCGTCGCCCGGATCGGCAATGCGCCGCGTGGACGTCATGGCCAGGTTGTCGACAGGGCGGATTTTAACCGGTAGCAGGCGGTATTCGCAGACCAGTCAGGAGAATCGCATTCAGGGATTTTCTCTTGACAACAAGGATGCTCTTGCGGAAGGTGACTCCCATCGGTCTTCCTCCTTGATCGACTACCCCCGCGCCTACTTCTTGCTATCCTTCATTTGGGTTGCTCCGCCTACGTTATGTGTCTTGGTTTCAACACCCATATCATAACGCTGTCAGGTGTTCAGCCACCTCCGTTTCTATCCTGTCCCCCATCCTATCTCTTTGTTTTATATTGATTTTATCCTTAAGGTAGTGGCATTGGACTCTGACCCCAATGCCCTTCCATGGTGCTCCACGCGGACGACGCGCCAGTTCCCACACGGCCCGCTACTCGGGGGAGATGGCCAGCCGGAAACCAAGATCGCCGGCCCGGCTGCCAGGAAAGTCGCCGCGCATGGCCGAGCGGCAGTACGCGGCGCCGCTGCCCCAACCGCCGCCCCGATCCACCCGGTCCGAGCCTGACGATGGCCCGCGCGGATCGATGGAAGGACTGCCGCTGTAATACGTCCTGTCATACCAATCCTGTACCCACTCCCAGACATTGCCGTGCATATCGTACAGGCCCAGGCGTTGGGCTGCTTCTGTCCCACGGGATGCATCGTTTTGCCGGAATTGTCGCCATGCCAGGCATAACGCCCAAGCTGACTGGCATCGTCGCCAAAGGAATACGTGCTTGCCGTACCCGCTCTGGCGGCGTATTCCCATTCCGCTTCGGTGGGCAGGCGATAGCGCTTGTGCCCTTCTTTCTGATTCAGGCGGTTGATGAAATCCTGCGCGTCATCCCAGGAAACCATATCCACCGGATTGCTCTGAGCCTTGAAATGGCTCGGATTGTTTCCCATCACCGCCGTCCACTGCGCCTGGGTCACTTCATGCTTGCCGAGATAAAAGGGCTTGCTGATGCTCACCCTGTGTTGTGGAGTTTCATTGTCCCTCGCCTTTTCAACATTCTTGTCCGCGCCCATCATGAACGACCCGGCGGGAATCAGCGCGAACTCCACGCCGATGCTGTTGGTGTAGGTCTTCTCAGCGGCCTGGACGGAAAACGGCAGACTGCCTG
>JAITNL010000229.1 GCA_031290495.1 Accumulibacter sp. | reverse complement strand
TTCGCCGCGTCCTGCCAACGGCTTACGGGCTACGCCCTCCAGCCGTTGGCAGGACGCACACAAAAGCGGACAATTTGAAAACTATAAAACCGGACAAGTCTGAAAGTCAGTGACACCGATAGATCATGAATCTTGTTCCATCGCCCCGCCGGGTTATCATGGATGCCGCGCCGATTTCAGCGTTGCGGCGCCAAAAATAATCACCAAAGGTTTTCAATATGCCACGACCGATCCAGGCTTGTATCGACCTTGCCGCCATTGCCCACAATTACGGCGTCGCCAAAACGCGCGCGGCGCTTTCCAGGAATCCCGCCAAGGTCTGGGCGGTGGTCAAGGCCGACGCTTACGGACACGGTCTGTTGCGCGCGGCCAGGGCGCTGGGCGACGTCGCGGACGGTTTCGCCCTGCTCGACGTCGAGGCTGCCGTGGCGCTGCGCGACGCCGGACTGCGGCAACCGATCCTGCTGCTGGAAGGCTTTTTCGATCGGCGCGATCTGGCGGCGTGCGCCGAATACGGATTGACGCCCGCCGTGCATCGGCTCGAACAGCTGCGCATGATCCGCGAGGCGGCCTTGCCGGCGCGTCTGCCGATCTACCTCAAGCTCAACACGGGGATGAATCGCCTTGGTTTCAGGCGGGAGGAAATTTCCGCCGTCCGGCGCGAACTCGCGGAGAACACGGCGCCTTTCCTTTCGTCGATCACGCTGATGATGCATTTCGCCACGGCGGACGGCGAGCGCGGCGTGGAATGGCAACTTGAACGCTTCCGGCAAATGACCACGGGCTGGGATCTGCCGGTGTCGATAGCCAACTCGGCGGCCCTGCTGCGTTATCCGGGTACGGTGAACGGCTGGGCGCGTCCGGGCATCGTCCTGTACGGCGCAAGTCCGTTCGCGGATGAAGATAAAAATGCCGCCAGCTTCGGGCTGCGTCCGGCGATGACCCTGACCAGCCGCATCCTGACCGTGCAGGAGATCGCCCCCGGCGAGCAGGTCGGTTACGGCGGCATTTTCAAGGCATCCCGGCCGACGCGAGTCGGCGTCGTCGCGTGCGGTTACGCCGACGGTTATCCGCGTCACGCGCCGAATGGAACCCCAATTCTGGTCGCCGGGACGCGAACGGCGACCATTGGCCGCGTGTCGATGGACATGCTGACCTGTGATCTGACCGACATTCCGCAAGCGGGCGTTGGCAGCGAGGTCGTGCTGTGGGGCGAAGGGCTGGCCGCGGACGAGGTGGCCGCCGCCGCCGGTACTATCAGTTACGAGCTGTTCTGCGCGCTGGCGCGGCGCGTGCCGGTGGTCGAAATTGGGGATTCCAGCGACGCATGACCTTTTCAAGCACGATGAAGAAGGGCAGGGAAAAATAGGGCGCGATGACGGCTCAAAATTGCCGTATTGATGAAGAAAAGGGAGCCAAAGTGGGATTTGACGTGAGTTATCACCCGATTTCAGAGTCGGAAATCAAGGAGTGGTATTTCGACGCGCTGGAAGACGACAAAGTAATCGACGTGCTCGCGGCGCGATACGGCATCAAGGATTTTTATCGCGATAAATATCGCTCCACGATCAGCATCGGGCGTGGGACAAAGCCCGATGAAAGCTTCGATAAATCGCATGCTTTCTACGCGGCGGTCGTGCAGGGTTTTTTCCGCACGTATTTCTATATCCGGGGTGGCGCTTACTCTTTCGTCATCGAGGAGAATCCGGACCATGTTCGCTATACGAAGCCGTGGACGGAAATTCTCGGACGCGAAATCATGCAGCCCGTAAAAAACAGAATCGTCGAGAACTACTGCGGCGGCGTGTATATCCCGGTGGATCAGGTCTCGCGCCTGCTTTCCGACATCGACTCCGATGCCGGGATCCGGGCGTATCTGGAAAACGGTGTCTTCGGGGCGGGTACGCTGGAAATCTTCCTCAAGGCGCTACGCCACGCCCAAAGCGGTGGTTTCGGCTTGCTCGAAGCGACGGAAGTGGTCGAGCCGAATCCACTGAATCTGAACCGTTCGAAAAGCTATTCCAATCTGTTCAATTGCGACCGGGAGGGGCCGCAGCGCTACGCCGGCATCGCCGCGCGGCAGATCGCCGAAGCGATGGCTCAGCCTCAGTCCAAGGCGAAGGAGGTGAAGACGGGTGGATTCTTCAGCAATCTGTTCCAGAAGAAAAAGCGCTGAAATGCCAAACATTACTGAACACCAGGCCAGCGGAGTCTGACGATGGCCAAGGCGAAGACGATCTATTCCTGTACTGAATGCGGCGCGACATCGAACAAGTGGCAGGGACAATGCCCAGGGTGCGAAGCGTGGAACACGCTGGTCGAAAGCGTCGCCGAGGCCGAAACTCCGTCGTCGCGGCGTTTCGCTTCGCTGGTTGGCGTCGCCAAGGTGCAGACGCTCTCCGAAATCGAGGCGCGCGAGGAAGACCGGCTGCCGACTGGGGTCGGCGAGTTCGACCGGGCGCTTGGCGGCGGTCTGGTGGCCGGTGGCGTGGTGCTCATCGGCGGCGATCCGGGCATCGGCAAGAGTACCTTGCTGTTGCAGGCTTTGAGCGCGCTCTCCGGCGTCTCGCGGGTGCTTTACGTGAGCGGCGAGGAATCCGGCCAGCAGATCGCCTTGCGCGCGCGGCGGCTGGCGCTGGATACGCGGCAACTCAAATTGCTGGCGGAAATCAACCTAGGAAAGATTCTTGCCGCGCTACAGGCGGAAAAGCCGCACGTGGCGGTGATCGATTCGATCCAGACGCTGTGGTCGGAGCAATTAAATTCCGCGCCGGGTTCGGTGGCGCAGGTGCGCGAATGCGCGGCGCAGCTCACCCGGCTGGCCAAACAGAGCGGCACGACGGTGATTCTGGTCGGGCACGTGACCAAGGAAGGCGCGTTGGCCGGGCCGCGCGTGCTGGAGCACATGGTCGACACCGTGCTGTACTTTGAAGGCGACACGCATTCGAGTTTCCGTCTGATTCGCGCGGTGAAGAACCGTTATGGCGCGGTCAACGAGATCGGCGTTTTCGCCATGACCGATCGTGGGCTGAAGGGGGTCAGCAATCCGTCCGCGATGTTTCTGTCGCA
>JAITNL010000223.1 GCA_031290495.1 Accumulibacter sp. | reverse complement strand
ACCAATGCGTGTAATCTTCATCTCGACGCCTCCTTCTCCGTGATTGGGTTAACAACACTTCCAGTCTGGCACACCGATGCCGTTGGGGGAACAGGAGGCGTCCATTCCATTGACCTATGTTGGCTAGTGGATAATCCGGGTTGAAAGATTTTATTGACCATGCTACATTGATCTCACTTCCGAGTTATACCGCTTAAATATCATGTCAGCACTGTCCGGTTACGGACATTGCGCATGGATTTCAGCATGGCGGTATAACCGAAGCGGCGTTGCCCGCCGCTGAGGGTACGGACTCGCTGGCCGTGCCTCCCTGGTTTGGAAAGGAGGATGTCTGTTTTTTCGCGCGGATAACCGTTGCCTTTCTCTTTGTAACTACGGAAAGGCAGCGGTTTTTTTTGCGTGCGCGGACGATTTGGCGGCCGCTCGCGTAGACCATCCGCTTCTTGCTTCTACAAGCGGCGTTTTTTGCTTTTGGACGGCGCAAAACGGCACGACATCATTACTAGAAAATATGCAAAGGAAATATCATGGAACGAAATCAAAAACCGTTTATCGACTGGGAAGCTCTCAAATCGATCAGTATGCCTCCCCGTCCGCCCAAACCCGAAAGAGGACCCGGCGATCCCAATGACTCCAGGCGTCACGAAGGTCCGGACCCCGCGAAAATGGCGGCTATGCAAAAAATCCTTGCCGAGCTGGAGCAACCGTACATGGACAGTCTCCTCAACGGCGTGGACATCGGCAAGGACGACACCGTATTGGACGTCGGCTTTGGCGCCGGCGGCTTCACGGATATCTTGGCGAAGCGCGCGAAAATCGTGACGCCGCTGGGGATCAAGGATTTCATGACCGGAGCGGAGGCCGAGAAGCACGACATTGTCTTCGCCGCGAAGAACCCCGCCATAACGAAGATCAAAAAGCTCAATTCTCTCGCCAAAAAATACGCCATAGTCATCGGCTTTGCCGACCCCTACATGAAGCCTCCCCTGATAGACGAGCTGTTCAAGGACACCTCGGTGCCGTCTCCGGACGGTAAAAAGCCGCGCCAGCCGCCGATTCCCGACCGCCGTCTCCATTACAACGTCAGCTGGAACCTGGCCTACGACCTCGGCGCGGAGCCGAACATCAAAATCGTGGATGCCGGTTACACAAAAACCTTTGAAGACGAAGGCGCGGCCATAGACTATCTTCGTCGGATCAAGCACTTCGAGGACGAATACCTCCCCGTTTTCAAAAACAACCTTGCGCCCTGGCTGATCCAAAACGCGGATGGTTCTGTCATCTACCGCCGGGAGATCAAGACCTACGTACTCTGGTGGAAGCCCGTACCGGCGGAGGGATAACTCCAAACGTTCACGGAGCTGGCGCCACCCCGCGAGGATGGAAGATGTTCTTTCACGCCAAAGAGAGGGGGAGGAATGCGGCTCGAACTCAGAAACGTCAGCTGCGGCTACGACAAAAGCCGCCCGTTGCTGCGGGGAGTGCAATTCGCGGTGAAGACGGGGCAGATATGCTGTCTTTTGGGTCCCAACGGCATCGGCAAGACGACCCTGTTCAAGACCATCCTCGGTCTTTTGAAACCGCTCGACGGCAAGCTCACCATCGACGGCGAGGATATTACCTCCTGGCCGGCCTCGAAAATGGCGAAGTACGTCGCCTATGTCTCGCAGTTTCACAACCCGCCCTTTCCCTACAGGGTGCGCGACGTGGTTCTGCTCGGACGCGTCAGCAACACGGGCTACTTCGGCAAGGTATCCGAAATGGATTACCGCGTCGCGGAAAAGGCCATCGACGACCTGGGGCTGACGCATCTGCGGGATACCGTCTATACGGACATCTCCGGCGGCGAGAGGCAGCTTGTCATGATCGCCCGCGCGCTGGCGCAGGAACCGCGCTGGCTGGTCATGGACGAACCGACGGCCAACCTCGACTACGGCAACATGGTGCGCGTCATCAAGAAAATCCGCGAGCTGCGCGAAAACGGCTACGGCATCATCCTGACGACGCATTCCCCCGACCAGGCCTTCATGTACGAGTCCAACGTGGCGCTGCTGCGCCGGGGCGCGCCCCTCGTACACGGCCCCGCCGCCGACATCATAACCGAGCTGAATATGCGTTTGGCTTACGGCGCGGAGGTCAGGATCATCGAATACTTCGATCCCGGCGGCAGACTGGTCCGTATGTGCGCCCCAAAATTCCAGACATAGGTATTTTTACCGATCCGCAACAAAGCACGCAAAGGAGATACGACGTTGCAAACCAGAGATACAAGAACAGGACGGTCATGCCTCGCGCTGACACTGTGCCTGATGACCGGTCTCGCGGCCTTTCCCGCCCGCGCCGATTCAACGTTCAGATTCACCTATCCGAAAACGGCGATGCAGGTCAACAGCACGACCGGCGGCGGCGCCCGTTACCTGACGACGCTGACGCAGCGAGCCGCGTCGGAAATCCCGCTGGTGTTCGGCATCAACGTCGTCGGCGGAAATATGTTCAACGGCATTCAGTGCCTGGCCGGTACGCTGGTCAACGAGAACCCGGATCCCTACATCTGGAACTACAACTACATTGTCCGCGCTCTGGATATAGACACCAGCGCGGTCATGCTCCCGGCCGCCAGTATGCCGATCGTCGCCAGCAATACGCTCCTGCCCGCCGGCAGCTTCTACAGGCCTCTGCCCAACCCCGGCGGCGGTTCGCAAGGTCTGTACCAGTCCGGCGGCGCGACCAACATTTACGTCACCCCGGTTGACGAGGTCGGCGGCGTGGGCTACGCCGCCGGCTACCGCAGCGATGTCGTCATCGGCTTTGAACCCGCGCTCGTCGACCAGATCGACCTGGTCAGAAGCTGGAAGCCCGGCGACGCCTTCTACCAGGCGGGCGACGAGAACTACAGCCCGTTGATTCTCGACGTGCAGACCGGTTCTGCCACCGCCCGCCTATACACCTGGCTCGAGATGGCGAAGGCGCTGGACGCCTACATCGCCAGGCACCCTGGACTGACCCTCCGTTACGGCAGCGCGACGCCGATAGCTGCCCGGCTCGCCGAGTTCTCAGCGGGTATCCCCTATTACATCGCCTCGCTCATCGCCGACGGAACCCTGAAAAAGAAGACCGCCGCCTACGTCTCGAACATCGACCAGTTCACCCTGACCTGCATCAAGCCCGGCGGCTACGGCAACGGCGTCGTCAGGTTCGATAGCTATGCGCAAGCCAACAACTTCAATTATGTCGTCGGCAGCCACACCCTGACCGAACTGATGAATCTGGGTATCGACGTGCTCATCGTCGGAACCTCACCCGTCGCCCGCAGCGGCGGTGGCGGTGGCGGCGGCGGCGGTGGAGGCAACCGTGGAGGCGGTGGCGCGGCCAGCCAAACCAACAAGCTCGCCATCCTCACCGATCTGGCCAGGCTCGGCTATAAGCCGGAGCAGGTGCCGCTGGTCATGGACAGCATGACCGACAACGTAACCATCGGCACCAACGGCTATAACTTCGCCCCGACCACCCCTCTGCTGACCCCCTATATTCAGGTCTACGCTTACATGGACGCACTGGAAAAAGTAAACCCCGCGATCAACCCCGTGGCCATGTTCCAGTTCGCGGTGGACGAGTTCATGCACATCACCGACGCCTCCGCCGCCGACGTGGCGCTCTTTTACATCGCCTCCAAATGGGACTCAGTGGATGCGGAGTACGACCGAGTGCCGGATCTCGTCCACTATAAATACGACAAAACGGCCATCGTCACGGCCATCAAAAAGGGTATCGCGTATGCCATCTCCGGCAAAGCCGCCATCAACGGCAACACCCTGGTACCCGCTTATCGTTCCAGTGAAGCGAATGTCGGCGGTGACGCGGCGCATACGCTGCTTACGCGGAACGCCACGACGACGCTTCCGGCCTCCGGACACCGCCATATCACCGTGCGCATCGACGGGCAGAACAAATACCTCGATTTGACGGCGCTGGCCGGCGATTCCGAAAAGGGCACCCGCTACCAGGCCATCGTCGATCACTACAACAGCGGCCAATACGGCTACGGCGACGACCTCCAGATCACACTGCAAAACTATGCCGACCGCATGGTTTACCACGTCTGGCAGCCTGACACGAACATCCCTGGCAGTTACGCCTACGGCATGAACGCCGCCAAGGATTACAAAGACGTCAAAGGCTTGCCAAGACGTGATTGACAGGGCAATCGCATTTGACCTTGGCGTGAGAGAACCTCTTTCATCCGCGCGGGGCGGAAAAGCGAAGCGTCTTCCGCCCATCGTTTCCGTCCGCCGCGTCAGCGGCGCGAACCGGTTCCAACGGCTTCAAGCATGTCGACGGAGGGATGAAATGCGAAGATTTTCTCGCGTCGCCTGTTGTCTCGCGGCGGTGTGCCTAGTGGCTATTTTTCCCGGCTGCCGCCACAGCGATACGCTGGAGGAAATCATATACGACCAGCTGAAGGACGGACAAATCGACCCTTTACCCCCCTTCGACATAAGCCGCAACAACGCGGGAAATACAGAACGAAGCAACGACCTCCAGCCCCTCGAAGAGGATCGGAACGCCGAACGCGCCGACGTGGAGGAAAAAGCGCTCCCTCTGCCCGGCGATACGGGAACCCCGCCGCCCTCGCCGCCGCCCAACACCGTATTCGACAACTCGGGACATCCGTCGAAGGCGCCGTCCGGGCGGACAAACGATCCCTCGGTGAACGGAAACACGACGCTTCCGGCGGATAACACCAACGACGACGAAGGCGGCGGCGGAATGGGCGGTACGGGTACGCAAGGCGAAAGCGCCGCCCCGGACAGCTCCGCCCTTACGTCAAAACAGGTCGTCGACGCCTACGGCAGAACCGTCGATATCCCTGAAAACGTCAACACTGTCGCTGGCGTTGGTTCTCTCGCCGTGCTGACGCTGATCCTCGGCGGCGCGGATCGTTTGACGGCGGCGGACAGCGATTTGCTGGGTTCCGGGATGGCCGTCTCGGCCTTTGCCGGTATCGGCAGGGCCGCACCTCTCTGGAGCGGCAGCGGCGGCGGTCCTTTGTCGCCGGACAGCTTTGAGCGTCTGCTTGAGCTGCATCCGGAGGTGGTTGTGGAAGAAAGCGGGCGCGGCACATTGACTGACGCTCAGGTCGCCCGGCTCGAGGAGTCTGGCGTGGGATACCTCGTATTACCCGCGACGACCAGTCTTGACGGTCTTTGCGCTGCCGCCGAAACGATGGGCGCGGTACTCGGCGACCAATCGGCGGAGCACGGAGCAAACGCGCACGCCCGCGCCGCGCAATACGTCGCCTGGCTCAAAAGCGCGGCGCTGACGGCGGCGCACGCGGTGGGTTCCAATTCCGTCTACACGCTCTACCTCGCCGACTGGGACGACGACGCCCGCTACCGGCTCTTCAACGAAAACTTCACCACGTTGTCGGGCAAGGGCGGCGCCGTGGTACACAGCGCGGCGATGGACAGCGGCAAGGCGCTGTCGTCCTATCTCGCCCTGGCAAACGTCATGAACACCGCCTCGCGCTACGGTATTTCGGCCAAAAAACTCTATTTCACGCCGCTGATTTCCGCGTACCGGCGCATGGAAATATCCGGGCCGCGCGCCGACGGCATGGCGACCGCCGGACAGAAGCTGCTCGAGCAGAACGGTTCCAGTCTCGGCAAGCCGGACTTCAAGATACTTCTGGTCGCCAACGCGCGCACGGCGGAGAAGATCAAGGCGAGCGCGCTTTGGAACGTCTATCCGCACATCGACTCCGGCAACGGCAGCTTCAACTCCGACGGTTTTCTGGACGAGGAGGGTAACCTTGTGCGCACGCAAATATCCGGCCAGTACGACATCGTCGTCAATCCGCGCGGACTGAGCAGTTGGACTGACGGCGGTTGCGAGAGCGTCCTGGAGTCAGTCTGGGCGGCCTGGCGCTTCCACGGGGCGCTTTCGGAAAACGACGTTCGCCGCCACATCCGGGAGTTCTATTCGCTTTTCTATCGTCTGGACTTATCCGCCGCCGCACTGGACGCCATCCTGGAGGGGGCGCCTTGACGCGCGGGCGCGGTGGCGGAAGCGCCGCGAATAACGAGACGCCCCGCCTGCGTATGCGGGGCGGCGCGGTGCTCTTCCGCGAGGAGGAGCAAAAGCGCTTTTCTCTGCGTCGGGATACGCGCAATACCCTTATCGCCGGGCTTGCCATGCTCGTCGTCTTCGTCCTGTCCGTGCTGTTGGTTTTCAACCTGTTGCACCCGAACCTGTCGGCGGCGTGGATATCGCAGGGCGTTGCCCGGCGTGTCCGCGATATGGTGGATCTCTTTTCGGGCAACCGCCTTGAGAGCGGCATACATTTTTTCCTCTGCCAGTTCATTTGCCCCATGCTGGCGGGAATCGCCCTGGCGGCATCCGGCGCGTGCTTTCAGGGGATTTTCAGAAACCCGATGGCGTCGCCGACGATGCTGGGCGTCGAGTCCGGCGGTTCGCTGGGCGCGCTGGCATACGCGCTGTTCTTTTACGCGCCGCCCCTCTCCGGTCTCCTGACGGCCACCTACGAGGGCTACGCCATGGAATACGGCGCGATGACGATTGGGCAAAAATACGGCCAATATTTTTTTGTGCTGGCCGGCTGCGTCGTCATCGTCATCGTCGTCATGTCGATCACCAAGGCTGCCGGCAGAGGGCGCATCTCCACCGTGCCGATGATGGTGGGCGGCACGGTCTTTACCGGGACGATCACGTCGCTGATCACCATGGTGCAGTATTACCTGACGATCCGGGGCGGCAACCCGATGATCATCTCCGTCGCGCAATCGCTTCAGCTGGGCAGCTTCCAGAACATCTCGACGCCGTGGCTCCTGCTTTGCTTCTCCGTTCCCGTTTTCCTGCCCTTTATCGCCCTGGTCATACTCTCGCCCCGGCTCAACGTCATTTCCCTGGGCGAGGAGGAGGCACGGCTTTTGGGAGTCGATACCGGCCGCGACCGGATGCTGCTGGTCATGCTCTCGACATTGATGACAGCCGCTGTCGTCGCCTTTTGCGGAGCGATCAGTTTTATCGGCCTGATCGCCCCGCATTTCGCCCGCATGGCCGTGGGCAACGATTTTCGGCGTCTGGTTCCGGCGTCCGCCTTCGTCGGCGGGATTTTCATGCTGCTCGCCTGCGATCTCTCGTACATGATCAACGGAATACTCAACGCGGGCAACATTGTCAATGTGACAGGGGCGGCGTTCTTTCTCATCTTCATGACCCGCTACAGGAGAAAAGGCCATGCGGACTGGGCCTGATCGATTTTCCTCCCTGCGGCGAGCCGACCGACGCGGGGCGCGTCTGCGCCTGACGCTGCTCGGCCTGGCGCTTCTCGCGCTGTTTTCCGTATTCCTTAGTCTGCGCAGCACGACCATCGGCTTTGTCACTCCCGCCGTCACGCTAAAAAACCTCGCCACGGCGGCCAGCTTGGGCGCGGCGGAGCTGCTGAAACAGCCGCTGTATGACAAACGTTTATCGATCATAAACGCCAGCCCGCATTACCTTGAAACCATGACCAGGCTTCGCAGCGCCCTGCTCCTGATCGCGCTTGGCGCTTGTCTTTCCGCCGCCGGCGCCGCCGTTCAGGGGGCGTTCAGTAACCCCATCGCCACGCCGGCCATGCTGGGCATCAGCAGCGGAATCGGCTTCGCGAATATTTATCTCGTATTACGGTATTCCTCTCTCGCCGCCTCGATGACCGGAGAGCGCTTCCTTTACGGCTACGCCTTCGCTCTGGCCTTGTTGGGACTGGTGCTTCTGATCGGCCGCCTGATGGGACGCCAAAGGTCTTCCGTCACCGATATGCTGCTGGCCGGAGCCGTCGTCACGCGGCTGGTCGGCCAGGTCGGCAGCGCCATACAAGCCTACTGGATGGACGAGACGCAATATCTCGCGCTGCAGGAAATGAACCTCTACGGCACCGGCATCGGCACGGTCAGGGGAGCGGCCTTTCTTGCCGCCGCGCTGGCGCTGGGGCTTGCGCCGCTGTGGCTGACGCGCTTTTCCTATAACGCGGTCAGCTTTGACGACGAGAGCGCGAGAGGCTTTGGCATCAGCGCGCCGCTGTTGCGCGTCATCGGCCTGGTGTGCAGCGTCGTCCTGGTGACGGCGGCGCTCATCCACTGCGGCGACGTGGCGCTGCTTGCCCTGCTCGCGCCGCATCTCGCCCGCTGCATGTTCGGCGCCGACTTCCGCAGCCTCCTGCCCGGCTGTATTCTCATGGGCGCGCTCACCATGCTCTGCTGCGGCGCGATCACGGCGTTTTTTGCCTTCGACCCGTTGCTGAGCGTGATTTCCATCGGCAGCATTGTCAACCTTGTCGCCACGCCGCTTTTGATCGTCATGCTGGTTCGCGGCCGGAGGGGCTGGGAATGAGGCTCCGCGTCACCCAAAAACTTGTCCCGCTGAGTCTATGCCTGCCGCTGTCCCTGCTTCCGGCGCTGCTGGTCAACAGCGTCAGTGGGTATCTGCCGTTTTTGGCGTTGCTGTGCGGTGTTTTGTTATCGCTGGCGCATTTGCTGCTGATAAAAAACCGCGTCGCCTTTTCCGCCGACGCCGCATCGGGACGCCGCGTGCGCGGCGACAGCGCGGGTTTTACGGTCAGCGTGCGCAACGGCGCGTCTCTGCCCGTTCCCGGTCTGCGCGCGGAACTGTATTTCTCAACGCTGGACGGTCATGACTGTCAGGCGCTGCCGCTGTATGTCACGCTGTCGCCCCGCCAGTCCAGGGATTTCACCTTCGCCGCCGATTTCACCCACATCGGCGCTTACCGCGTCGGTATACGAAGGCTCGCCATTTACGACCTGTTCGGGCTGTTTTATGCTTCCCGCCCGGCGCTGGACATTGGTCATATCGACATCCTTCCGCGCCTGCATACGCTGCGTTCCCTGCCCGTCTCGTCCGCGCTTCAGGCCGACAGCAGCCGCGCCGTCACCGCCGTACAACTGTCCGGCACGGACTATACCGGCGTGCGCGAATACGCCTTCGGCGATCCCATAAAAATGGTGCACTGGAAGCTCTCGGCACACGCCCTCGGACTGATGACGAAGCAGACGGAGAGCTATACGAACGCCGGCTTATCCGTCGTCCTCGATTTCCACATTCCCGATTACGACGCGGACGCGCGCCTCGGCGTGTTCGACGCTATCGTCGAGGCCGGGGCGGCCATCGGTGATTACGCGGCGCGCAGCGGCATGGACTACGACCTGCGCTACCTGTCCGGAAACGGTGAAAGGCGCCGAACTACCCCCGCCTCCTTCCGCGAGCTGGACGGCGCCGTCCGGCAGATGCGTGTTTTCTCCATGGACGAGCACGCGGCGCTGACCGCGAGGATGTTGAACGAGGACTGCGCCGCCACCTACGCGCTGGCCAACATCGCCCTCTGCGCGGCATTCTTGACCGAGGAATTGATTCTGGCGCTGTTGAACCTCCGGCGCTTCGGGAAGCACCCGATCCTCTGCCTGATCGTACCGACCGGACTTGACCCGAAAACCCGCGCGGAAACCCTGGAACCGCTCAAAAAGCTGCAATACGCCAGTATCCCGTGTCTGGTGGCGTCAACAGCGTCGGAGCTTTAGGCGAGCAATGAAAAACTACGTCAGATACCATGTCTGGGAGTGGCTGCTCTGCGTGGCGATGGCCGCCGCGCTGCTGCTCAACTTTTCCCAGGGTTTTTATATTCCGGAGCGGATCGCTGACAGCGTCCCTCTGGCGTTCCTCGGCACTGGAACCTGCCTTTTGTTTTTCTTCGCCGGCAACTACAACAAAATAACCATGCTCTGCTTTCCGCCGCTGTGTCTGGTGGGCATCGTCATATTTTTCCTTTGGCTCCGCTCGCGGGGTGTTGACATTGGCACGGGCGAGACCGCCGATGACATCTACATCTACCCGATGGGCGCGGCCATGATCTCGCTCTCGGTATTCGCGTTGAGTCGCGGTCGCGCCGGTATCGCCGCGTTGTTCATCATCGGTTCCTGCCTGCACGGCGTCATCGACTTTCTGGCCTATGAAGTCAAGCCTTGGTGTACGGCCATGTTCGTATTTTCCTGCATCTGCCTTTACCACCTGCGGCAATACCGCGTGAGCGCCATGCGCTCCAGCACGGTACAACCCGACTTTACGCGCTTTTGCGGGACCGCCGCCGCCGCGTCTCTGGTCGGGCTGGCCGCCGCGTTGCTCTTGTTTTTCGCCGTCGTGCGTCAGCTGAACCCGCCGACGCTGGACATTCATCTGATCAGCCGCACGCTGCGCTATGAGATTCTGGAGCGTATCGGCGTCACGAAAAATTATCCCGTCCCCGACGAAATGCTCCGCTCACTGCCTGGCGACGAGCGAAACGTCCCGGCCAACCAGCCCGGCGCGGGGGAGGACGACAATCCGCCCGCGCCCGCGAGCGCCCCCGATTCCGGGTTCAACGCGCCAGATCGGGGCGCCGCCCCATCCTCCGGGGCGGACAATTACGCCTCCGTCAGTTATCCGCGCAAGACGCTGTCATACATTATCGCGATCCTGGCGGCGACCACCCTTGTGTGCGCGGCGCTGTTCGTCCTTTTCCACGCCCTGCGCCGACGCCGCGAGGCCAGGCTTTTGGCGCTCGGCAAGGAAGACCTGGTGCTGACGCTGTATCCCTTCTTTCTGAAGACATTCAAATACATTGGCCTGCCCCGTCCCGCCTCGCAGACCGCGCTTGAATATCTGGACGCGAACGCCGAGCGTTTGTCCCGCTACACGCTGGACCAGTTTGACTTCGCGGAAATGACAAAAGCCTATTTGGGCACGCGCTTCGGCGGCTTGCCCGTTGACCACGACATCTACTCTGACTATCTCGCCTTTTATCCCGCGTTTACGGAAAACTACCGGCGGTTGGAGGGGCGTGCGCGCTGTCTGCTGCGTCTCTCCTGGACGGGCTATTGACTATTACACTGAACCACATGAAACATCCGCCAGGCATTTACAGACCAACAGGAAAGTGAGAAGAAAATGACCGAAAACAGGAAACTTACCGAGCCGGAGCTTGCCCGCGCCGGAGAGCAGCTCGCAAAAATCATCGCCAACGTGGAAAAGGCCATCATCGGCAAGCGCCGCGCCATCGAGCTTGTACTCATCACCCTGCTCGCCCGCGGGCACGTGCTGATCGAGGACGTCCCCGGCGTCGGCAAGACCAGCCTGATCTTTTCGATCGCGAAGAGTGTGGATTGCGGGTTCAAACGGATCCAGTTCACGCCGGATATCATGCCCTCCGACGTGACGGGGTTCTCGGTTTATAACCAGAAATCCGGCGAGTTCGAGTTCCGTTCCGGTTCGGTCATGAGCCACCTGATCCTGGCCGACGAAATCAACCGCGCGTCGGCCAAGACCCAGAGCGCCCTGCTGGAGGCGATGGAGGAAAAGCAGGTCACGGTAGACTCCGTGTCATACGCTCTGCCGGAGCCGTTCATGGTCATGGCGACGCAGAACCCGCTTGAGTCTTTCGGCACCTATCCTCTGCCGGAAGCGCAGATCGACCGTTTTCTGTTAAAGCTCACCATGGGCTACCCCAATCTCGACGAGGAGCGGCGCATCGTCAGCGGCGGGCGCGAAGCCAAGGCGTCTCTGGGGCCTGTCGTCACCCATCTGGAAATTCTGGAGCTTATCGGCACGGCGGGGCGCGTTTGGGTCAGCCCGGACGTTGAGAGATACATTGTCGAAATCGTCGCCGCCACGCGAAGTAACCCAAAAATCTCGCTCGGCGGTTCACCGCGCGGTTCGCTGTCGCTCTGCGCCGCTGCCAAGGCGCTGGCGCTGTTGAACGGGCGCGGCCACGTTTATCCCGACGACGTTAAATATCTCGCGCCGTTCGTGCTGGGGCACCGCATAATCCTGAGCCAGGAGGCTAACAGCGAGCGCGTCGATGCGAACGGGCTTGTCCGCGACATCGTGGACAGTATTGTCGCGCCGATATAGATTGCAAGAATGACACGGTCATGGATCACAAGAGTAAGAAACACCAATGAACATGACCGCCCAGCCATCCGGTTTCCGTTATCGCGACGTTTCATCAGCAATGGCATCAGGGCCGCGCATACGCAATACATCAGCGCGGAGATCGCGCGTTTGACGTTTTTGGAAAGTCACCATGCGCGCGACAAATTTCTTGTCTTTTTCCGTGACCTCATTTTTGGCTTTCGGGCAATTCACGAACGAACACGGCCACCCGGATTGAAAATGGCGTTTTGCGCGACGCGCCACGATTGCCACAGCAAAAATGTCCGCCTGGCCCAGCGCAAGGTCGTCCGCCCCTTGAAAATCAGAAAAAAGCCCACGACCGCCGAGGCCGCCAGCGCGTGGTGGTTGAGATAGTCGGCGCCGGAACGGAGACCGATAACGGCGGAATCGATCCTGCCCAAGGCCCGCGCGACAGGCTTGAAATCCCGGCGCAAGGCCGCGCGCTGCCCGGCCAGACGCTCGATCAAACGGCCTTGCCGCAGGAGCAGATCGTTAAACCGGCGGCTCATGGCCTGCCCTCGCCTTCAACTGACGCAGATCGTGTTCCAATTCGGCGACACTGGCGGAAAAAACCCGCTCCGGGCGACGCAGATCCCGTTTGAAACGAAGCAGAAAGACAACGCCGATTCCAAGAAATACCAGCGCGCTGACCGCCAACACCGCCAGCCGCTGTTCCCAGAACAGCACCGCCAGTAAAACGACGGCCAGAATGACGCCGACGCCGAGAAAAAACGCCAGGGCGAACGCCGTAAGCAACAATCCGGCGACGCGCAGCTTCTCGACCTCGATTTCGTTGGAGAAAAGTTCCAGCCGTGTTTTACCGCTCGCCAGCAAGGTGGCGGCGATGTTTCTCAGCGCCGAGAACACGCCGTTCGACACGCCGCTTTCGGTTTCTCCCATGCCCGCAACCGCTTAACGACGACCGATGACGACGCCGAGCAACAATCCGATGCCGACCGCGATACCGACGGCCCGCCACGGATTTTCGTTGACATAATCGTTGGTCGCGTGCGCCGCCGCACGGGTGCGGTCAACCAGCGTTTCCTCGGCGTCCGCGAGGCGCGCCTTGGCGTCGCGCAGACGTTCGGCGATACTTTCGCGCAACTCGCCGATTCTGTCTCCCGCGACGCCAGTCGTCGCGCGCAGGATTTCTTCGGCATCCGACACCACGGCCTTCATATCGGAAACCAGTTTGCTGTTATTGGGAAAATCAGTTACTTCGGACATGACACACCTCTTTGTTTTGACGGGTTGAGACGATGGAGATCAAAAAACGTGTTCAGGGTATCCAATTTGAGGGCGAGAATCAATGATTTGTGCCACGAGTGTCACGAGTTTTTAGACTTGTCCGCTTTTGTGTGCCCTCTGCCAACGGTTGGAGGGCGCAGCCAGTAAGCTGTTGGCAGAGGGCGGCGAACCGTCCAAAATTTCAGATGATCGCCTCCACTACGGTTTCTCTGTTCCGTGTTTTTTTTGCTATCGGGCTGATATGATTGACACCTTTACAGCATCGTTACCTGGAAACCATGAACGAACGCACGGAAAATGACAAGGTCGGCGAGGCGCTAGCGGCGCAACGCTTCGGCATGTTGGCGGACATCGCCCGCGAACTGACCGGCGAGGTGCTTTTCCCGACATGTTTTGATGCCATCTTGCGTTTGCGCAAGGAATTGCAGAACCCGGACATCGCCCTCGCGCATATCGCGCAAATCGTCCAGCTCGAACCGCTGGTGGCCGTCAAACTGATGCGCATCGCCAATTCGGCGGCCTACGCCGCCCATGGGCAGACGGTTCGCGATCTGCCGTCGGCGGTCAACCGGCTGGGGCTGAACATCGTGCGTACCACGGCGATGTCGGTGGCCATGGGCGAGATCCTTCACGCCAAGTCGATGGTTGCCTTTGCCAAGTTTGCGCAAAGTCTTTGGGAACACTCTGTTTACAGCGCGGCGGCGGCGCGCGTGCTGGCGCATACGCATACCCGGCTCCGCTCCGAAGAGGCGCTGTTGGCCGGTCTGGTGCATGACTTGGGCGCTTTTTACATGTTGTATCGGTCAGCGCAGTATTCCGAACTGCGCGAGCGCCCCGATACTCTCAAACATCTCATTGCCCAGTGGCACGAGGCGATTGGCGTGACGCTGCTCGAAACACTGGGCTTGCCGCATGAAATTGCGCAAGCGTCCGCCGATCACGATCATCCGCGTGCCGTTCCGGATGAGCCAAAAACGCTGGCCGATGTCGTCTATGTCGCCAACATCCTGGCCGGTGGGTGCTGCGTGTGGCTGCGTCTGGATTCCGAATCCCAGGAAGAGGAAGTCAATTTTTTCCGCGAAAAATATTCAGAGATACTGCCAGAGATCGAAGCCGGGGCTTCCGAAATGCGCTCCGCGCTGGCGTAATGCCAAATTCCAGCGCCCTATAAGAGAGCGGCATATCCCTGTTTGCGCACCATTTAAGGGATGCCAGCGCTTACCTGTCAGAATTTTTCCCTGTTTTTCATATACTTATCGGCTCATTTTGCCATGGCGCGTTTATTGCTTAACCCTTTCCGAATCGTTTCAAACTTATCGAAAAGGAGTCCGCCATGAACAAACAATTAAAACTTTCCGCTGAAACCCCTGTTGAAACCGGAGCGCGGGAGCGCCGGAAATTTTTGCAGACGGCGAGTCTGGCGGCGGCGGTGGCTGTGCCCACTTTGGCGGGAGCGCTGGTGGGATGCTCGAAAGCCGAGGAACCCGCGCCCAGTGCACCCGCCGCGCCTGCCGCACCCGCCGTGGTGACGCCGAAGAAAACGCCGATCAAATGGCGTTTGCAGACTTATGCGGGAGCGGCGCTCGGCGCGCATGTGATCAAACCGGCCATCGACGCTTTCAACAAGGCGGCGAACGGGGACATGGTGATCGAACTCTTTTATGCCGATCAACTGGTGCCGACGGGCGAACTTTTCCGCGCCATGCAGAGCGGCACGATCGACGCGGTGCAGAGCGATGACGATTCCATCGCCTCGCCCGCGGATGTCGCGGTATTCGGCGGTTATTTCCCGTTTGCGACGCGCTACAGCCTGGATGTGCCGACGCTCTTTTCACAATTCGGGCTGGATAAAATCTGGGCGGAATCCTACGGGGAAATCAAGGACGTGACCTGGCTGAGCGCCGGGGCGTGGGATCCGTGCCACTTCGCGACGAAAACGCCGATCAACAGTCTGGCGGATCTAAAGGGCAAGAAGGTGTTTACCTTCCCGACCGCCGGGCGTTTTCTGTCGCGTTTCGGCGTTGTGCCGGTAACGTTGCCGTGGGAAGACATCGAGATGGCGCTGCGCACGGGCGAACTCGACGGCGTGGCGTGGTCGGGCATCACCGAGGATTACACGGTGGGCTGGGCGGATGGCACGGATTATTTCCTGACCAACAATATTTCCGGCGCGTGGATCGGTTCTTTCTTTGCCAACACGAAAGCCTGGGACGCCGTGCCGGAACATCTGCAAACGCTGTTCCGGTTGTGCATGGACAGTTCGCATTATTACCGCCAATACTGGTACTGGGGCGGCGAGGCGAAACTGCGCACCGAAGGCACGAAGCTGAAATTGACCTCGATCCCGGATGACGAATGGGCGACGGTCGAGATTGAGGCGGTGAAGTTCTGGGACGAAATCGCCAAAACTTCGCCCCGCGCCGCGCAGGTGGTGCAAATCTTCCGCGATTACAACGCCATGATGCAGAAGGCGGGCAAGCCCTATCGTTACTGATGGTTACTGATTCGCTATCGATCCAGCCTTATTTTTCAAGGAGTCTTGCAATGTTCAATTCAATCCTGATCGTGTCCGGAAAATATGTGCGGGGCATGGCGGCGATCAATCGCGTGGTGGGCGGCGTGGCGATGTATCTGTTGCTGGTCATGCTGGCGATTCTGGTCTATTCGGTGGTGAGCAGCAATCTATTGGGTTCGCCTTCGATCTGGGTCATGGAAATGGCGCAGTTCACCATGGCGGCGTATTACCTTCTGGGCGCGGGTTACAGCATGCAGCAGGGCGCGCATGTGCGCATGGATTTCATCTATGAACGCTGGAGTCCCCGGCGGCGGGCGATGGTCGATTCGGTGACGATTCTTTTCGTCATCTTCTATCTGGGCTTATTGGTATTCGGTGGCTTTCAGGGTTCTTGGTACGCACTGGAATACGGTCAACGCAATCATTCGGTCTGGGGACCGTACATGGCGCCGATCAAGATCGTCATGACCACCGGCATGTTGTTGATGCTCTTGCAGACGTTGGCGGAATTACTCAAGGATCTGGCGAAAATTCGCGGTCTTGACTTGGACGTTCGTCCCGCCGTCGAGCCGTCTTTCGCGCGGCTGGAATTGCCAGCGGATTTGTTGCAAGAGCCAATGAATGCCTGATGAGTAATGAGACTCGTGCATGGTATCTCCCATAACTATCCTGGATATTTCTCGATGTCTCTGGGGGAGGGCGGGGCGCCCGCCCCGCCAACGGCCCATGGTCTTCTACCGCTGCATGGCGAGGCGGGTGCCTCGCTCTCCCAGGGGCGGGGCGCGCTTACGCTTGAGTCTTCGCAAAGTTCCAGGCAAATTTCCTTTACTTCGTCATTCTTGCGAAAGCAGGAGTCCAGTTCTTCAAGCACCCTCTGTTGATTCGCTTGCGCGGAAATGACGTCAGAGAATCGGCCTACCCCCAAATCCCACGCCGGAGATTGAGTGGATTACACCTTCGTCATCATCCTGATGTTCTCGTCGCTGATGCTGCTGATGGCGACGGGGCAGCGGGTATTCGGCATCATGGGCTTCGTCGGCGTTGCCTGCGCTCTCTGGCTGTGGGGGCCGGGCGGTTCGGAGATGGGCTTCAACGCGGCGATCAAGCTGTTCAACTGGTATCCGATGCTGACCTTGCCGATGTTCATTTTCATGGGCTACATGCTGTCGGAATCCGGCGTCGCCAACGATCTGTACCACATGCTGCACGTCTGGATGGGCGGTTTGCGCGGCGGGCTGGCGATCGGCACGATGTTTTTGATGGTGATGGTCTCCTGCCTGAACGGCCTGAGCGTCGCGGGCATGGCGATCGGGTGCAGCGTGGCGCTGCCGGAGCTGGTCAAGCGCAATTACGACAAACGGATGATCAGCGGCATCATCCAGGCGGGCAGTTCGCTCGGCATTCTGACGCCGCCCAGCGTCGTGCTGGTGCTCTACGGCATCATCGCGCGCCAGCCCATCGGCCCGCTGTGGCTCGCGGGCATCGGGCCGGGGCTGTTGCTGGCGGCGATGTTCCTGATCTACATCGTCGTGCGCTGTCATTTACAACCCGAACTTGGCCCGGCGCTGCCCGCCTCGGAGCGGCAATACACGCGGGCGGAAAAATTCCGCGTGCTCGGCGCGGGCGTTTTGCCGGTAATCATGATGGTGTTGGTCATTGGCTCCTTTTTCATGGGCTACGCCAGCCTGGTCGAAAGCTCGGCCATCGGCGCGTTGACGGCGCTACTGGTTGCGCTGGTCAAAGGCCGCCTGAACCGCGCCGTGTTGCATCGCACCTTGCGGCAAACCTTGAACGCCAGCGCGATGTTCATGTGGATCATGATGGCGGCGCTGGCCTTCGCCGCCGTTTTCGACGGTCTCGGCGCGGTCAAGGCCATCGAACAGGTTTTTCTCAAGCAATGGGGATTGTCCCCGTGGCAGGTTTTGCTGCTGATGCAAGTGTCGTTTTTGATTCTGGGGATTTTTCTGGACGATACGGCGATGCTGGTCATCGTCGCGCCGCTCTACATTCCGATCATCATCAAGCTCGGTTTCAGCCCGATCTGGTTCGGCATTCTTTACACCGTCACTTGTCAGATCGCCTATCTCACGCCGCCCTTCGGCTATAACCTTTTTCTGATGCGCGCCATGTCGCCGCCCTCTTTCACCATCCGCGACATTTACGCCTCCATCATTCCCTTTGTGCTGATGATGCTGTTGGCAATAGTGCTGATCATGATTTTCCCGCGGATCGCGCTGTGGCTGCCCGAGCATTTCTCTCTTCGGCATTAGCGCCATGCGTTTTTCTTCTCAATGGTCATTGCCGGTCGGCAATCATCGCTACACCTTTGCTTCGCTGCGCGAGCTGATGGCCAGGGCGACGCCGTTGCGTTACGGCGATGTGCTGGCGGGACTGGCCGCCGAAAGCGCCGAGGAGCGCATTGCCGCGCAACTGTGTCTGGCCGATGTACCGCTGGCGCAATTTCTCGAAGACCTGTTGATTCCTTACGAAACGGACGCCGTCACCCGTCTCATCATCGACACGCATGATCGTGCCGCCTTCGCGCCGGTGGCCGGACTGACCGTGGGCGCATTGCGTGACTGGCTGCTGCGCTACGAAACCGACGCCGCCACGCTCCAGGCGCTCGCGCCGGGGCTGACGCCCGAAATGGTCGCCGCCGTCGCCAAGCTGATGAGCAATCAGGATCTGATTCTGGTCGCCGCCAAATGCCGCGTCGTTACCGCCTTCCGCGACACCATCGGTTTACCGGGGCGGCTCTCCGTCCGCCTCCAGCCGAATCATCCCACCGATGATGTCAAGGGCATCGCCGCCTCGATGCTCGATGGCCTGCTCTACGGTTGCGGGGACGCGGTGATCGGCATCAACCCGGCCACCGACAGCGTTCCCGCCGTGGAAACGCTGCTGCGCCTGATCGACGAACTCATCCATCGCCACGCCATTCCGACCCAATCCTGCGTGCTCGCCCATGTCACCACCACGCTGGAAATCATCGAACGCGGCGCGCCGGTCGATCTGGTCTTTCAGTCGATTGCCGGCACCGAAGCGGCGAACGCCAGCTTTGGCGTGACGCTCCCACTATTGGCGGAAGCCAGGGACGCCGCGCGTTCGCTGAAACGCGGCACGGTGGGCGACAACGTCATGTATTTCGAGACCGGGCAAGGCGCGGCGCTATCCGCCAACGCCCATCACGGCGTCGACATGCAAACCTGCGAAGCGCGCGCCTACGCCGTCGCTCGCCTGTACGAACCGCTGCTGGTCAACACCGTGGTCGGCTTCATCGGCCCGGAGTACCTCTACAACGGCAAGCAAATCATCCGCGCCGGACTCGAAGACCATTGCTGCGGCAAGCTCCTCGGCCTGCCGATGGGCTGCGACATCTGCTACACCAACCACGCCGAAGCCGACCAGGACGACATGGATACGCTGCTCACCCTGCTGGGCGTCGCGGGCTGCACCTACATCATGGGCATTCCCGGCGCGGACGACATCGCGCTGGGCTATCAATCCACCTCGTTTCACGACAGCCACTATCTGCGTCAGGTGTTGGGACTCAAACCCGCGCCGGAATTTCAGGCATGGCTCGAAAAAATGCGCATCGTTGCCGACGGCCAACGTCTGCTGCCCGCTGTTTCTTCCCACGCGCTGCTCGCCCATGAACCCGCCGCCTGAGTCCTTACCCTCGACGCCTTCCCCTGACAAGGAGAAGGCAGAGGATGGGTTAAACCCCGCCCGCGACCCTTGGGCCGCGCTGCAGCGCCACACCTTCGCCCGCATCGCGCTGGGTCGCGCCGGAGGCAGTCAGCGCACCGCTTCCGTGCTGGACTTTCGCCTCGCCCACGCCCGCGCCCGCGATGCCGTCCACGCAAGATTTGATCTTGACGCGCTGGAAACCCAATTCAGCCAGTTCCAGTTTTCCACGCAACGGCTCTCCACCGCCATCGCTGACCGTTCCACTTATCTGATGCGCCCCGATCTGGGGCGAAAACTCGACGTCGCCTCGCGCGAAACCCTGCAAGCCCGCGCCGCCGAATGGGGAGAACGCGATCTCGCCATCGTCGTCTCCGACGGTCATTCCGCCCAGGCCGCCGCGCGCCACGCCGCCGAAACCGTCGCCCGGCTCGCCGAAATCCTCATCGCCGCGGGTTGGACGCTCTATCCCATCCTGCTCATCCCCTATGGACGGGTCAAACTGCAAGACGAAATCGGCGTCATCCTGCACGCCCGTCACACCTTGATGCTGCTCGGCGAACGCCCTGGCCTGAGCGCCCCCGACAGTCTTGGCGCGTACTTCACGTTTCGCCCCAATCCCGCCTGTACCGACGCCGACCGTAACTGCGTCTCCAACATCCGTCCCGAAGGCACGCCACCCGCCGCCGCCGCGCAAAAACTCGCCCAACTCCTCCGCGAATCCGTCCGCCTCGGCGTCAGCGGCGTCGCGCTCAAGGACCTGCTTCCCGCCTTGAGCGAAGAAACCTCACCTTTATTGCCTACACGGTTTCCCGCGTCCATTGATTAAGGCAGACGCGCGCGCTGTCGATCAGTTCCCCGGCGCTCAGGCCGATTGGGCCGACGCCTTGGGACACCAGACGATCAGCCGCCAGTCCGTGCAGATGCACGGCGGCGAGCAGCGCCTCGCGCGCCGGCCAGCCCTGCGCCAACAGGGCGGTGACGATGCCGGTCAGTACGTCGCCACTACCCGCCGTCGCCAGACCGGGGTTGCCGGTGGCGTTGATTGACCACGCGCCGTCGAGAGCGGCGACGACGGTGCCGCAACCTTTCAGGGCGACGTGCGCGTTGAAATTCGCGGCCAGCTCGCAGGCTGCGGCGACGCGGTCGTCTTGCACCTCGCGCACGGAGCGATCAAGCAATCGGGCGGCTTCCGCCGGGTGCGGCGTGAGCAGCGTCGGCGCGCGCCGCGCCTTGACCGCCAAACGCAACCCGGCGTTCCCGGCGACGCGATTCAGCGCGTCGGCGTCGAGCGTCAGCGGAATGTCCAGACGGCACGCATCCGTAATCAAGGCGCCGGTCTCGCCGCCGTCGCCCAGACCGGGGCCACAGGCCAGCGCGCTCAGTTCGGTGCTCAACAGTCTGGTGGGGCGGCGGATCATCAGTTCGGGCTGCGCGGGGTCGAGCGCCGTGGCGCGCTCGTCGAGCAGACCGAGATAGACGCGCCCGCTGCCCAAGCGCAACGCGGCGCGGGCGGCGAGCAGCGCGGCGCCGGTCATGCTCGCCGCGCCGCCGAGAATGCCGGCGTTGCCGTAGCTGCCCTTGTGCGTGTTGCGCCGCCGCGGCCGCAGCCAGTCGGCGAATTGAGCCGGCGTGACGATGCAACCGGGCGAACCGCCCAACGTCCGCGCGTCAAGATCAAGCGCGGCGACCGTTACCTCGCCGCAATGATCCGGGCCGTCGGCGGTAAACAAGCCCGGCTTGGCGGCAATGAAAGTGAGCGTATGGCTGGCGCGAATCGCCGTCCCGCGCGGCGCGCCGGTATCCGCGTCGATGCCGCTTGGACAGTCGAGCGCGAGCAGCGGGCAGTGTTCGCGTTCGGCCAGCGCGTTGGCCTGTTCGATCAGGTCGGCGAAAACGCCGCCGATTTCGCGTTTGAGTCCGATCCCGAACAGCCCGTCGATAATCAGCGACCAGCGTTCGTCAGCCGGAATCGCCGCGCACGTCGTTCCGCCGGCCTCGGAAAAGCGGCGAAAAGCATCGGCGGCGTCACACGGCAAGCGCGCCACGCTGCCGGCAAAGACCACGCACACCGTCAGAAAGCGTTCGCGCAGCAACCGGGCGGCCTCGAAAGCGTCGCCGCCGTTGTTGCCGGGACCGGCGAGAATCAATACCGGCGCGTTGACGTCGTTACGCAATGTGACGGCGAGATCCGCCGCCGCCCGTCCCGCGCGTTGCATCAACCGCTGTGCGGCGTCCATCGCTTCGATCCGGCGTATGTCGGCGGAATGGAAAAGCAAAGTGGAAGGCATGGTTTGACCTTTTTGACCTTTGATCGTGAAAATTTTGACGCGGCGAGAATCCGGGGAAGCGCATTGTCGCTCAACAGACGCTCCCTGGATACCGCAATCGTTGTCGATTCTGGCTTGAAAGACATTCCGCTGAGTCCGGCAAAGGCGGCGGTCTGCCGGGCGTTGTCGAAGCGCTCCGGGCGAATACAGCAAGCCAGCGGGAGAACAAGGGGATGTTCGCCGACGCCGTGAATGGCGCCGGGCAGGTCACGCTTCAGCGCGCGCGGTGTGCCGTACCCATCGGCCTGACGCTTCGCGCGCGCCAGGTTTCAGGTTTTACCGAGAGAGAGCTGCTGTATTTCCGCGCCCCCAGAGAGTGGCGTTGGGGCCAGAGCGATCAATTCTTCGATGCGCTGGTTGGCGGCCTCGATCTCGTTCGCCGCTACCGGACGCGAAAAATAATACCCTTGTATGCAATTGCAACCTTCCATTACCAACAAGTCGAGCTGGCGCTGCGATTCCACGCCCTCGGCCACAACCCTCAATCCCAGGCTGTGCGCCATGTTGATGATCGCGCCGACCAGGGCGTACGCGCTGTTTTCCTCGTTGATGTCGCAGATGAATGACTTATCCACTTTCAACACATCCACGGGGAAGTGTCTGATATACGACAGCGACGAGTAGCCGGTTCCGAAGTCGTCAAGGTAAATGGGAAAACCAAGAGCATGGACCGCGTCGAGCCAGGTCTTCACCGCTTCCGAATTGCCCATGAACAGACTCTCGGTAATTTCGATGGCCAGGTTGGCCGGTTCAACGCCATAGCGGTTGACAAGCTCGATCATGGTAATGGGCGCCAGTCCGTCAGGGATCTGCCGCGCTGAAACGTTGACCGAGATGTAACGATCAAACCCTTGCCGCCGCCAGACCGCCAACTGCTGAATCGCGGTTTCGAGCACCCACAGCCCGATATCGACGATGGCGCCGGTTTCCTCGGCCAGCGGAATGAAGATGTCGGGAGGAATCAGCCCGAACTGCGGATGCTCCCAACGTACCAGGGTTTCCACGCCGGTCATCCGGCGTACCCGCATGTCGACGATTGGCTGGAAACGGACGATCAGTTCGTTGCGCCGGACGACAAAGCGCAGGTCGCTTTCCAGACGCCGCCGGTGTTCGGCGTTGCTCGCCATGGTGGAGTCGAAGAAGCAGTGGCGGCGGTGACCATGACCGTAGCGCGCGTGTTCGCGCGCCATTTCGGCGTTGCGCAGCAACATCTGCCGTTCGCTGTCGTCGCGCGGGAAGAGCGTGATACCGATGCTCACGCCAAGTTGCATCGGCGTGTTGCTGACGTCGATAAAACTTTTCAGGGCGGTGGAAATGCGTATGGCGATGTTATTCACCACCTTTTCGTCCGTCGTCGAACGCAGAATGAGCGCGAAGGCGTCGCTGCCCAGGCGCGAGATAAAATCGGAACTCTTGACGCAGGAACGCAGACGTTGGGCCGCGATGGTCAGAATCTGGTCGCCGGCGGCGATTCCCAGCGTTTCGTTGACCTGGCGAAAACTGTCGAAATTGACGCACAGCAGGGCAAAACCCTGGTTTTCGCCCTTCCTCGCGTTGCAGGCGGCAATCTCCTGGTCGAGCTTTTGTATGAAACCGACGCGATTCAGCAGACCGGTCAGTCCATCGGTGACGGCTTCGTGCTGCGCCAGCATTTCCATCTGTTTTTGCCGGGAAATGTCTGACAATTGTCCCTGGATCAACTGGTCGTCAATCGGCGTCAGTGTCACGTTGAACCAGTGCGCATCGTCGCCGACATCGCACTCGAAATCGTCCGTGACCGTGTCGTTTTTCGCGACGCATTGCTCGACGAGCTTCTTGAGCGCGTCGGGGTTTCGCCAACGCAGCTGCAACAAATTGATTGCTTCGTCCGTCGTCGGCGGCAAGCCGAAGCAACGATGGAAACTCGGATTGCCGGATTCCACCACCATGCCCCGATCAATCAGGAAAATGCCCGCCTTGGCCTGCTCTAAAATGGCGCGGTACTTGCGCTCGCCGATTTCCTGCTGGATACGCAGATTGTGCTCTTCGTCCAGCGCGACCAGCAGACGCTCGCGGAGCTGGTTGATGTCGAACGCGAGACGCCCGATCTCGGTGTTTTCCTGTCCGGCGGGAAGCGTCAGCGGTTCGGCCGAATGCGCGTTCATCAGGTGCAGCTTGTCGGACATGCGCTTGATCGGACGCACGACCCACAGCAGGACCACGATCAACACGACCAGAACCACAGCCAGCAGTTGCACGCCCAGCAGCGTGGCGACATAGGAAACACGCTTTTGAACGTGCAGGTTCACGATTTCCGGGTCCAGATCGATGAACAGTTCGCCGATGATTTGCGTCGCGTCGAACGGCGACGCGATTCTCCTGCTGATGCGTTCGCTGGTCACTCGACGCTGCGGTTCGTCATCCACGCCGTTTCCCTGGCTTTGGCTTTCGGCCAGAATTTTCGTGCCGTCGGTGATCCCCGCGCCGATGATTTCGCTGTGCTGGGTCAGACCGTTCACTACTTCCTGCGCCAGATTTTCATCCTGGGCAAAACAGGCGATCTGAACCGTCCGCTCGAAGGTCGATAACAACTGGTGAATACGCCAGGAAATGTCTTGCTGTACAAAACGCTCGGCCTGGTAATTGGTCAGCAGGACAACGCACAGACCGACAAACAGGCAGATGCCGACGACCTGCGCCGCCGTGCGCACCAAAATGCTTTGCCGCCAGAAATACTTCATGCGCCACCTGTCAAAAAACATCCACACGCCTCTTGCAACCGCGATTATGGCTCAAAGCGGCAGTTCAAAGACGATCCTCATTGGTTTGTTCATCTGTCTGCGTTCAAGATAAGCGATCGCGCTGGCCGATCGGTGAACCAGCGTCAGCGCGTCCTCGACGCGCTCCACCTGTATCGGCGGGCGCGTTTTTGCCGAGAGTATCAGACGTGACCAGTAGGAATTGATTTCCGACGGCGTTTTACCCACCAGCCGTTGGTAGAACTCTCTCCGCACCGGATCCTCGCGCGACAGATCAATGGGAAGCGCCATGTTTCCTGTTGGAAACTGGCGAAAACGTCCGAGGAAGATATTGATGACCTCGTCGCGGCTGAGCGACTCGACTCCGCTCTCCGGATTGACCACGACGACGATGCTTTCAGCGTTCGCCGCAATGGGCGGCAACGCGAAAAAGAGGAAAAGGAGGAGTCGTCTCAACATGCCGCTCCCCTAGAAAGCAAAATCCAGCGCCACGGAAAAAAGCTTTGTCTTCCCGTCCCAGCGAGGCGTAGCGTCACGAACCGCGTAGATTGAATTGGATCGGCCGCGAATCAGGTCGGCCTGAAACTTCAAGGCCATGTTGCGCTGGAAATCCCAGCGCATCCCCATCGAGACCGTGTGCTGGTCAACGTAGGACTGCGCCAGCACCATGCGCAAGTGGTCGTCCCAGCCGTCCCCGCTCGGCAAACCCGACGTAATATGCGCGCGCCGTGATTTGGCCCACGAATAGCCGATGAAAGGCTTGACCTCGCCGATGCGATAGCTCGCCCGGAACAATGCTGTATCGCGTCCGTGCAGGGCGCGGGTATCGTAGTTCAACCGACTCAACATGAGCTGCAACAGCAAGGGACCGGGGTCATAGTTCATGCCGACGGTGTAATACATGGCATCCGTATCCCGCAAATCCAGTTTCTTTGCCGCTCGCGTCAGGGAATCGATTCCAGCCCTGCGCATATCCGCCTGAAACTCACGAATTTGCGCCGGCATCGAATGATTGAAGCGGACCTGCGATATTCCGGCGTGCCATTGCCAGTCTCCCGACAGGTAATCGATTTGAACGCCAATCGTGCGTGAACCATGCAGATCGAGGTTGCCGTTGGCCAGCGCGTACCTTTCCGCGAGAAAGCCGTAATACGCTTCGCCGATCAGCAGCCCCTTGCCGAGCGGAAGCGTGATCCGGCCATCCACGCCATCCAGATAAGTGATCGCCATCCCCGAAAGATAGTCGATGTTCGGACGAACGGCCAGTTGGGAATAGCCAATCAGCCGATTGCCGTCGCGCAGGAAAAGATTGGCGCTGATTCTTCCCGCGATCAGTTTCAAATTGGCGTTGGGATCGTAGTTGACGAGCAGTTCCGTCACTTGCGGTGTGAAATTTCCCTTGTAGTTGTAGCGGCTGACCACCTGGGCAACCGCTTCGACGGTATCGCTTGCCACGTAGTTGAGCTGCGCGCCGAGGTTGGAATCGATTTTTCCCGACCAGTGATTCGAAACACCGTGCGGTTGCAGCAGATCGTGCGTTATTTCCGCCTGTCCATTGGTCGATCGCGCCACGCCCAGCGTGCCGAAACCGCGCAAGGTGAAAGCGGACGCGCCGTCCGTTTCATTGGCCAGCGCGGTATCCAAAATGGGAAACAGGGCAATAAGGAATACGGCCACGAAAAGGCCGAATCGATTTCTGAACATCATGATGACTGGCAATCGTATAAACAGGGATGCCCAGATAATAACGCGCGTTTTCCGCGAAGACCAGTCGATGTTGCGATGTTGTTTTCCGCAAATCGCGCGTGAATCCTGGTCGTTATTCATCGGCGCTTGGAACGCGGCGCTTACACGACAACGGAAAGCGGGGGGGGTGGGGGGGGGGGGTGGGGACAAAAATCGTGTCAGAATCATGGGCGAGCCGAAATCGCTGGTTCCGATCCGGGCGCTGGACCGATCAAAAAGAAATGGTGCCGCCGTTTTCATTTTGTTCACTTTTTTGGTTGCGAACCCCAAAAACACGTATATAAAATTCTCCCATAAGGGTAGAAGTTTCGCCTATAAGACGAAAAAATACAAGGGCGTGCGTGAATTTTGTCACGAGTTATTCAATCTGTCCTGGAGTTATGGCTGCCTGAAGGCGGCGATGTCCCCAGCGGCTATTGCACACTCATCCACGCCGATAACGGCAAGAGCGACGACGGTAAATCACTGACCAATGCCGGTGCCATTCAGAACGCCGGAACATCGGCCTTCAACCAAACCGCCAATCAAACGCTTTTCGGTGTTAGCATTTTTGTCCCTTCCCCCAACGACGGAGTCCCCATGAAATTTGAAACGCTCGCCATCCACGCGGGTTATACCCCGGAACCCACCACCCATGCCGTCGCGACGCCGATCTACCAAACGACGTCCTATTCCTTCGACGATACGCAGCACGGCGCGGATCTTTTCGACCTCAAGGTGGCGGGCAATATTTACACGCGCATCATGAACCCCACCAACGCGGTGCTGGAACAGCGCATCGCGGCGCTGGAAGGCGGTATCGGCGCGCTGGCGGTGGCCTCGGGCATGGCCGCGACCACCTACGCCATCCAGACCATCGCCGAAGCCGGCGACAACATCGTTTCCGCCGCCACGCTCTACGGCGGCACCTACAATCTTTTCGCCCACACTTTCCCGCAACTGGGCATCGAAACGCGCTTCGCCGACTCTGGCGATCCGGAAAGCTTCCGCCAGCGGATCGACGGCCGCACCAAGGCCATTTTCTGCGAATCCATCGGCAATCCACTCGGTAACATCACCGATTTCGAGCCGCTGGCGACCATCGCCCACCAGGCCGGTATTCCACTGATCGTCGACAACACGGTGCCCTCCCCGTATCTGTGCCGGCCCTTCGAGTACGGCGCGGACATCGTCGTGCATTCGCTGACCAAATACCTCGGCGGACACGGCAACTCGCTCGGCGGCGCGATCGTCGATTCGGGCAAATTCCCCTGGGCGCGGCGCCAGGCGCGTTTTCCCAGAATGAGCCAACCCGACCCCTCGTATCACGGCGTGATCTACACCGACGCTTTCGGCGAGGCGGCCTACATCGGGCGCGCCCGCGTGGTGCCGCTGCGCAACCAGGGCGGCGCGCTCTCGCCCTTCAACGCCTTCCTGATCCTGCAAGGCGTGGAAACCGTGGCGCTGCGCCTCGACCGCATCTGCGACAGCGCCCTGCGGGTCGCGCAATTCCTCAAGAGCCACGCCAAGGCCTCGTGGGTCAACTACGCCGGTCTGCCCGATCACCCCGATCACCCGCTGGTGCAAAAATACATGGGCGGCCGCGCCTCGGGCATCCTCACTTTCGGCATCAAAGGCGGCATCGAGGCCGGCGCGCGCTTTCAGGACGCGCTCAAGCTGTTCACCCGGCTGGTCAACATCGGCGACGCCAAATCGCTTGCGTGTCACCCGGCGTCCACCACGCACCGCCAACTCAACGCCGAGGAACTGGCCAAGGCCGGCGTGTCGCCCGACATGGTGCGGCTGTCGATCGGCATCGAGCATATCGACGACCTGCTCGCCGATCTCGACCAGGCGCTGGCGGCGGTTCGATAACCGAACGGGCATGAGAACTTTTTCCGATCTGATCGTTTGCGAGCACTGCGACAGCGTCTATCGACGCCGGACGCTGTTGCCGGGCGAAGTGGCGCGGTGCGGCCGGTGCGCCGCGATTCTGTATCGCGCCCAGCGCCTCGACATCGCCGGTTGGCTGGCCTTGACGCTCGCCGCGGCCATCGTGTTCGTGATCGCCAACGTCTGTCCGGTGATCCACATCAGTCTGCAAGGATTGCACAACGACGCCACGCTGTGGGAGTCGGCCACCGCGCTGGCGCGGGGGCCGATCGCCCTCATCGCCGTCCCCTTCGCCTTGTCGATCATCGTGTTTCCCCTGGTTCAAATCAGCCTGTTCGCCTGGGTGCTGCTGCACGCCAGCGTGGGCCGCCGCGCGCCCGGTTTCGCGCCGGTGATGCGTCTGCTCGCCGCCTTGCGTCCGTGGAGCATGGTCGAAGTCTGTCTGCTCGGCATCCTGGTGGCCGTGGTCAAACTCTCGAATTTTTTGCAGGTGACTCCCGGCGCGGGACTCTGGGCGACCGCCGGGCTGATGATGCTGATCATGCTGATCGCCAACCGCGACACCCAGCGGCTATGGGAATTGACCGAACCCAAGCCACCGGCCAGCGTATGAACGCGCTACCCCGCGCGCGCCAGTTGCGCGTCGTCGCTTGCCACGGCTGCGGGCTGGTCTGCGAGGATATTCTGGATGAAACCAGACATGCCCGCTGCCCTCGCTGCGGCGCCGCGCTGCACCGCCGGCGTCCCGGCAGCATCGCGCATGCCTGGGCTTTTCTGATCGCCGCGCTGATCCTTTACATCCCGGCCAACGCGCTGCCGGTGATGTACACCGATCTGTTCGGCCACGGCAGCGACAGCACCATCATGAGCGGCGTCATCGAGTTCTGGAAAAGCGGTTCCTGTGACATCGCGCTGATAATCTTCATCGCCAGCATCGCCGTGCCCTGCACCAAATTCCTGGTGCTCGGACTGCTGCTGACGACGGTGCAACGGCGCAGCCGCCAAGCTCCGCGCGAACGCGCCAGGCTCTATCGCCTGGTCGAACTGGTCGGCTGCTGGTCGATGCTCGACGTGGTGGTCGTGGCGGTCGTCTCGGCGCTGGTCAAATTTCAGGGGCTGAGCGACATCGAGCCGCGCATCGGCATCCTGTTTTTTGGCGTGGTGGTGATCCTGACCATGCTCTCGGCGATGAGCTTCGACCCGCGTCTGATTTGGGACGGTGATTTTGAAAAACGCGCCTGCTCACCGGAGAAGTTACACGAGACGTATTGAATCCCGGCGGACTTTTGTTCCGCCTGAAAAAGCCACGGGCAATACGCCTATGAGCCACGCCAACCTGTCTTCGGAATTTTTGAACTTTTTCTTTTCGTCATGGCAGTACTGCCTGATTACCTTTTTTGCTTTATCAAGCCAGTCGAGCTGTTGTTCCGTGATAACTCCGACTTCTTTTGAGGTGCTCTGATACTTTGTATTTTTGGGCAATAACATATAAATTTTTCCGTCGATTTTCCCCATTTCGGCATAGAACTTTTGGTATTGCTCAGACGTTAGCTCATACAATTCATCGTCCGCCGGGATGAAGCCCAGTTTGAAAATTGTTTGCAGCGCGAGACAAATTTCGTTCCAGGTTTCGCTCATGCCAAAGCCGGCGCGCTTGCACTTTTCCATGAACACCACGGTAAGACTTTGATCCTCATCCAGAGCCACATATCGTGTTACCGATTCGCCATCGGGTCCTGTTTGAGTGACCCGTATCGTTTTGGTATCGAATTTCATCCGCGTTATCTCCATTGTCTCCACTTTCCGGATTTGTTCAAAATCCGGAACCTGGCTTGCTATTTTAGCGAAAATCTTTTTGATCGGTTCCGGATCGGGCGGGAATCGGATATTGGTGTGCCGCTGATGGCGCTGGCCTGGTTCCATTCCTTTGGATGGAGCTTGCCATAGTCCGGTTCCATGCCCTGTTTTCTTGTAATTTACGCAATTGGACAATAGTGTCACGCGCGCGATGAGCGTTAGCGATACCCCGGCAAAACAGCGTCCGCCGCCCCTGAAATATCGGCGAACGTTGGGGTTTCAAACCAGAGCAGGTTTTACGCTGAACGAAAAATTGTGGAAATCGCTATAAACTCGCGCTGCTCGCCAAACTTTGGCGTTTCCTTTGGGATTCCGGCCTGTGGGTCTGGCCGGCAGCCGGGACGCCCCCGACGCGCGGGAATAACGTTTATTTTTGGGAATGACGCGAATCATGCTTCGTTGTGGAAAATTTCTGCTGCGACTGGAACGCCCGCTGATCATGGGCATCGTCAACCTGACGCCGGATTCCTTTTCCGGCGACGGTCTTGGTGACGATGTGCAACTGGCGGTTGAGTACGCGCGCCGGCAGATTGCCGTCGGCGCCGACATCATCGACCTCGGCGCCGAATCTTCGCGTCCCGGCGCGCCGCCGGTCACGCTCGACGAGGAGCTGGAACGTCTGTTGCCGGTGCTGGAAGCCTTGGCGGATTGCCCGACGCCGATCTCTGTGGACACTTACAAGCCCGAAGTAATGCGCGCCGCGCTGGCGCGGGGCGCTTCGATGATCAACGACATCTTCGCCCTGCGCCGTCCCGGCGCGCTCGACGCGGTCGCGGCCAGCGACTGCGCGGTCTGTCTGATGCACGCGCGCGGTGAGCCGGCAACCATGCAGCGGCATCCCGATTATGGCGATGTCGTTGCCGAAGTGCGCGCATTTCTGGCCGGGCGGCTGGCGGCGGCGGCGGCGGCGGGAATCGGCCGCGAACGTCTGGCGCTCGATCCGGGATTCGGCTTTGGCAAGACGCCCGAACACAACCTTGCCTTGCTGGCGCGTTTGGATGAGCTGGCCAGCGACGGCTTGCCGATTCTCGCCGGAATGTCGCGCAAGTCGATGCTGGGCGCCGTCACGGGGCGTCCCGTGGGCGAACGCCTGGGGGCCAGCGTCGCGGCGGCCTTGCTCGCCGCCGAACGCGGCGCGAAGATCGTGCGCGTGCACGATGTTGCCGAAACGCGCGACGCCTTGAACGTGTGGCAAGCCGTGACCGGATGCGGAGAAGTTTCCTCATGAAAATTATCGTCGCCGTCAAACGCGTGCTCGATTACAACGTCAGGGTTCGTGTGCGGACGGACGAGAGCGGCGTCGATATTGCCAACGCCAGAATGTCGATGAATCCATTCGATGAAACAGCGCTGGAGGAGGCGGTTCGGCTGAAAGAGGCGGGAATCGCGTCCGAAGTCATTGCGCTTTCCATCGGCGCCGCGTCGTGTCGGGAAACGCTCCGAACGGCGCTGGCAATGGGTGCAGACCGCGCGATCCTGATTCAGTCCGACGCGGAAATTCAAACTTTGGCGGCAGCGAAATTACTCAAGGCATTGTGTGAAAAAGAAGAGCCTGCCCTCGTTTTTGCCGGCAAACAGGCCATCGACGACGATTCCAGTCAAGTCGGTCAGATGCTCGCGGCTTTGATGGATTGGCCGCAGGCCGCGTTCGCTTCCAAAGTGCGCGTCGAAGGCGATGCGGTCACGGTGACGCGCGAGATCGACGGCGGCACCGAGACGGTGGAACTGACTCTTCCCGCGCTCATTACCGCCGATCTTCGCCTCAATCAGCCCCGTTACGTCACACTGCAAAACATCATGAAGGCGAAAAAAAAGCCGCTCGAAGTGATCGACGCGGAAGTTTTTGGCGTTGATCTTGCCCCTCGCCTGACCACCTTGAAGGTTGTCGAAGCGCCCAGGCGAGCGGCGGGAATCAAGGCGCGCGATGTCGCGGAGCTGGTTTCCAGGCTCAAGGATTCGGGAGCGATCGCATGAGCTGTCTGGTCCTGGTCGAGCACGACAATTCGTCGATCGACCCGGTGACGGCGCGTGTCGTCACGGCGGCAAGGCGGATCGGAGGCGATATCGATTTGCTGGTTGCGGGAAGCGGGTGCGTGAGCGTTGCCGGGCAGGCCGCGCGGTTGGATGGCGTCGCCAAAGTGTGGCTGGCCGACTCGGCGCGCTGCGCCGACCGCTCGCCGGAACCCGTCGCCGAGTTGATTGCGACGCAAATGGCGCGCTATTCGCACGCTCTCGCGGCGGCGTCGTCGATGGGGAAAAGCGTCATGCCGCGTGTGGCGGCGCTGCTCGACGCCGCTCAGATTTCCGACCTTGTGCGGGTGGCATCCGACGATACTTTCGTGCGCCCCATTTACGCGGGCAGCGCGTTGATTACCGTGCGTTCGTCCGACGCGATCAAGATCGTCACGGTGCGTACAACGGTGTTCGAGGCGGCGGGAAAGAATTTAATTCCGGCGCCGATTGAAAGCATCGCGATACCTGGCGTCCAGCGAAAAAGTAAAGTGATCTCGCGTGAATTGACCCGCTCGGCGCGCCCCGAACTGGGCGTTGCCCAAGTGGTTGTTGCCGGCGGCGCGGGACTCGGCAGCGCCGAAAATTTTCACCAACTGCTGGAACCTCTGGCCGACAAACTGGGCGGCGCCATCGGCGCGTCGCGCGCCGCGGTCGACGCCGGTTTTGCAGCCAACGACTTGCAAATTGGGCAAACCGGAAAAATCGTCGCCCCCCGGCTTTATATCGCGGTGGGGCTGTCGGGAGCGATTCAGCATCTCGCCGGAATGAAAGACAGCCAGGTCATTGTCGCCATCAACAAAGACCCGGACGCGCCGATATTTCAGGTCGCCGATTACGGTCTGGTCGCCGATCTGTTCGATGCCGTCCCCGCCTTGATCGCCGTCTTGGGTTGTCTTGGGTTGATTGACCGCTCATTGCCCTGAAGAAAGCACTTTATAGCGCTTTAATTTAACATTTATAATAATCGAAACATGTAATATCTACAGCAAAGCCAGGGAGATGTTTACATGTTTTGTCAAAATGCTATAAACCAGGATCGCGTCTGGGTTAATTCCCCTCCTCTGGAGGGGTGCCCCGGCAGGGGCAGGGTGGTAGCGGCGGTAAGGGTGCCCAAAAAGTTTCGTGGCCCGCATAGGTCGGGGTGAGCAAAGCGAACTCCGACAAAACCAAAGGCAATCGCCTCGACAAACCAAAGCGGCGGCGTCGGGGTTCGCTTTGCACACCCCGACCTATGCGGGCTGGGAGTCAGGCGATCTGCACCTGCAAATGCTTGCCCAACACATTTGCCGCAGCTTCGATCTGGTTGAGTTTTGAAGCGTGGCGCAGGTCAAACAGGCGGTCGACCTGTGGCATGTGCCAGCCCAGACGGCGGGCAAGTTCAGATTTTTTGACGCCCTGCGCGGTCATCTCCTGATAGATACCCAGCTTGGCGCATTCCAGCGGCGAAGGGCACACGGTTTTTTGTCCGGGGGCTGGCAGACTGACGGCGGGAAGCGGCTTTTTATCGTCGATATAGAAGGAAAGTCCGGTTTCCAGCGCGTCAATCGCGTTGAGCAAGGCTTCTTCTTCGTCATTGCCAAAAGTAATGGCTTCCGGCACATCGGCGAATGTAACAAGAATCGTTCCATCATCAGGCATCAAGGTCACGGGGTAATCAAACATTATTTCTCCTTCAATCCAAGTTGGCGTTTGATGGCGGCTTCGAGTCCCTTGCCAAGTTCCGTCGTGCCGTGCATGGGCAGGACGGAATGCTTGCCATGAAGAAGGACTTTCAGGTGCGAACCTTTGCCGGGCTGAAAGGTTGCGCCCTGTTGTTCCAGCCACTTTTTCATCTGCTTTGAATTCATGCCGTAATTTAACACTTCTGTTTATTTGCGCAACACATGTGTTAAATATTTTTCCCCCATCCGCTCCGGCGGGTTTTTTTATGCCTGAACCCTCATGACCACCAAACGCATACCCGATACCAACGGCTGGATCGAAATCAAGGACAACCCACTGTCGAAAGTGGGCATCTTCAAATACAACGGCGCGGTGATTGGCGGCCACGATGGCCTCGATCCGTATGCGCTATATAAGCGTGAAAAGAAAGATCGGCATCGTACTACGCTCGATGCCGATCTTTACGATCAGAACTTGTATTCGACGCGAATACTTCCACTCGCGCCTTCCCGTCGTCCGGTGTAGCCCTGGATGCCGAGATCGATGGTCAGCGGTGTTGACGCCGAAGGTTTCATGACCAGGCCGAGTTCCGCGATGCCGGTATTGCCTTTGAGTTTCGGGGCGACGATGGGGCGATCGTAAGTCGTGGCTTTGGCCCTGCCGTCGAACTCATGTTCCCAGGCCAAACCGACGTAGGGGTTCACCTTGGCCGCCGTCCCGGAATAGCGTCCGCCCAAACGCAGGCGATGCGATTCGATGGCGTTGAAGCGGATCGGATCGCCGGTGTTCAGCGTGACCTTGTTGCTGTTCCGGCGGGCGTAAAGGTATTTGACGTAGGCGTCAAATTCGGATTTTTCCGTCACGTTCCAGACATAACCGGTCGCGAGATGCAGGCCGTAATACGTGGAACGGGCGTTGTAGCGCGCCCCGACGCCTTGCAGATCGGTCAGGTCGCCGCTGTGGAAATCCGTTTTTACGCGGCCAGCCTGAAAAGAACCCTCGGCATAGGGATGGCCTGTTTTCGTCGCGTTGAAATCCAGACGGCCCAGCATCCCGACACCGACGTAATCGGAATCGCCGCTGCCGTGGACAGAAGCGGCATTGGAGAAACTGTTATGGGTGTCGTAATCGCCCCGGCCATAGGTGAAGAAGGCGCCGAGGGTCAAATTACCGGAAGCGAGTTGCATGTCGCCGGTAATCCCGGTCATTACGTTGTGACTATCGACGTCAACATGCGAGCCGGTCTTGTATTTGCTGGAACCGCCGGAAAGGACGGCAAAGGCGGTATAGCCCTTGCCCTTGCCGTGGGCTATTTCATGCCACATCGCGTCCATGCCCTGACCGGCGGCGAGGTCGACACCTTGATTGACCAGCCCAAGACCGCCAAGAAAGGCTTCGGGGAGAGCTTCGGTCTGAGGGTTGACGGAACCGGGGACAGGGTCGGAACCGGAAGCGGGGTCGGTACCTTGGCTAGGGATTGTGGCAAGCAGCTGCGTGCCGGTTGTGCTCAACTCGAACTCATACGCCAGTGAAACGCCCTGCATTCCCGGTGCCGTGGCGTGGTTATTGGACGGGCTGCCGGAAAGCGACGCGGCGTCAATCAACACCAAATGATCCCCTGCTTTCAAAGGTGAACTCGTGTCTTCGACAACGATGCCGACTTTACTGTCGGTAATGTCGGCGGTAGAGGTGGAAAGCAGCACCGCGCCGGAAACCGTCCCTGCCGCCACAAAAAAGTTCAAATTCCTGTTGGCGGCATTCAGATCGCCGGTATAGTTTGCCGCGCCATGTACGTTGAGGGTGTTGAAGCTGAACGCGCCGCCAGCAGAAACAGTAAGATTTCTGGTATTACCCAGCTCGATGGTGTCGAAGAGTACGCCGGTACTCGCGTTGCCATCCCAGGTCGTGGTGCCCTCCAGCGTCAGCAACGTATCATTCTGCGTAATATCCAGTGTGCCGACATTGACGTTCAACGCGCCGTCTTGTTTGGTCAGGGAGATGACGCTGGCTGCTTTCAGCGTTTTGGCGATGAAGGTAACAGCGCCCCCGATACCGCCCGCGCCGCCATCGTTTTCTCCTTGAGTACCATTTTTGCCGCTCGTCATTGTGAACGATCTGTCTACGGTGACACTACCATTGGCAGCCAACGTAACGCTGCCGCCGTCGCCGCCTTGCCCGCCGCCTTGCCCGCCGCCGTCGTCCAAACCGCCTCCGCCGCCCATGCCGCCTATCAAGGCCAAATTGCTTACGGTGATACTTCTATTGGTAGCAGCACTCAACGTGACGCCGCCGCCGTTGCCGCCGTCGGCTCCTTTGTTGGCCCCACCGCCACCGCCACCGCCTGTCAGTTGCAATTTGCCAGGCACGGAAATATCGCCGGAAAGAGGAGTAAGAGTCACCGTAACGTCGCCGCCCTTGCCGCCGATACCGCCACCGCCGCTGCCGTCGCTGCGAGTGCTGTCGACGTCGCCGTCGCCAGGCCCGCCTGAGTCGCCGGCGAGCGCCGTGTAATCCATGAGAGTGGCGCTGTTGCCGCCAGCACCACCTCTGCCTTTATTTCCGCCGCCCAAATAACCACCGCTGAAGCCGTCTTTGCCGCTTTCGTAACCGCCGTAGCCGCCGCCGTTGCCGCCTTTTATATCACTGAGCAGTTCCTGCCCTATATAACCCCCCGCCCCGCCGCCACCGCCGAACCCACCTCCGGCTCCGCTTGCGCCCCCACCGCCCCCACCGCCGCCGCCTGTCATATAAACATCATCGATGCCAGCCACGCTATCCGTCGCCGGCATCCACATCGAGACGATCGAGGCTGTCGAAATTACCAGACGTGTCAATAATTCCCATTTCATGAAAAGCTCCTTTGTTTGAGGTTCAGAGAACGCGCGCGAAAAAAATCCAGCAGT
>JAITNL010000190.1 GCA_031290495.1 Accumulibacter sp. | reverse complement strand
GGAAGCAAAAACTCTGTCTGGCCATTGCCGCCTTGCTGGTCACCCCCCTTCCGGCCTGGGCCGCCCCCCACGGCGGCGTGGTCACCCGCGGCAACGCCGCCATCAGTCAGTCCGGCAACACCACTAACATCAACCAGAGCACCCCCAAAGCCGCGATCAACTGGCAAGGCTTCTCCATCGCTCCCCAGGAAACGGTCAACTTCAAGCAGCCGTCTTCTTCCTCGATGACCCTGAACCGGGTCATCGGCAACGAGCGCAGCATCATTGAAGGCGCGCTCAACGCCAACGGCAAAGTCTTTCTCATCAACTCCAACGGCGTGCTGTTTACCCATGGTTCCAGCGTAAATACGGCGGGGCTGGTGGCAAGCACCCTGAACATCACCGACGATGATTTCAACAAAGGCAATTTCGTCTTTCAGGGCGACGGTCAAGGCGCAGGACAGGTCATCAACATGAGTACGATCAAAGTGACCGACGGCGGCTATGTGGCCTTACTCGGCGATCAAGTGCGCAATGAAGGCGTCATTATCGCTACTCGTGGCACGGTCGCCCTGAACAGCGGCAACCGCATTTCCCTGAATTTCAACGGCGATTCTTTGGTGAACGTCAGCCTGGACGAAGGGACGCTTAACGCCCTGGTGGAAAACAAACAGGCGATCCTCGCCGACGGCGGTAAAGTGATCCTCACCGCCAAAGCCGCTAACGACCTGGTGGGTTCGCAGGTGAATACCAGCGGCATCATCCAGGCCCGCACCCTTGACGATATTACCGGCACTATCGAAGTGTACGCCCACGGCGGCACCGCCAACATCGACGGAACTCTGGACGCATCGGCCCCGGTCAGCGGCAACGGCGGCTTTATTGAAACCAGTGGCGACCGGGTGAAAATAGCGGATTCCGCGAACATCGTCACCAAGTCTGTGAACGGGAAAGGCGGTACCTGGCTGATCGACCCGGTTGACTTTACCGTGGCCGCAATCGGTGGGGACGTTACCGGCGCTTTGATCAGCAACTATTTGAAACAAAGTGATACCAGCAACTTCATCATCTCAACGAACACGCCCGAAGTGACGCAAGGCGCTTTCGGAAATCAAAACGGCAACGGCGATATTTTCATCAACGATACGATTGGGTGGAATACGGCAAGTACATTCACCTTGGAAGCGTATCGCGACATCAGAATCAACGATGTCATTAATGTTACGGGTAACGGCACGCTGGTTATGACATACGGCTTGGGTGACGCAACGGGCGACTATTACATCCGCACTCCGGCCAGCTATAGCGGAACGGTTATCGATCCTGTCACCGGCTATCCGGTAGCCAAAGTTAACGATAGCAACGGGCAATACGGCAGCATCAATTTTGGCAGCACGGATGCGGGCGGCAGCCTGTATATCGGCGGTAATGATTCCGCGCATAAATATACCCTGCTCTATTCTTTGAGCGACTTGCAAGGTATCTCAGCAAGTGCGGCAGGGCGCTATGCCCTCGCCGGAAGTCTCGATCTCAGCGATGAGTATACATTTACCAACTATATCGTACAACGTCTGGCAAACAACAGCACTTTCACCGGACTTGGGCATACCATCAGCAATTTTACTATTACTAGCACTGGCGGTGGTTTGTTCGGTTCATTAGGCAGTGGAAACTCAGCAGCTAACTCTGGAACAGTTCGTGATATAGGCATCATCAATCCAACTGTCTCCTCAACGGGCAGTGCAGGCGCTCTCGCGGGCACGAGTGCCCGATTCTCCATCAAAAATGCTTATGTCGAGGGAGGAACGGTAACCGGTAATACTTTTGTTGGCGGGCTGGTGGGCAGCATTACTGGCGGTGCCCAAAACTATACCTCAATCTCGGATTCGTATTCCACCGCCGCTGTCACAGGTCATAACTCTGTCGGCGGATTGGTCGGTTATGCCTTTATCACTATTGCGGGCGATAGCTCGCGCATTGCGATTATCCGTTCCCACGCCACGGGTTCGGTTACAGCCGTCAATAACAATGATGATCCTTCGGGTGTTTCAGCATATATAGGTGGGCTGATCGGAGATGCCAGCAACAGCAATATTATTGATTCTTACGCCTTGGGGAACGTTACGGTGCCAAGCCCGTTGAGCTATGTAGGCGGGCTGGCGGGGCATGTTGGGGCCGGGCCGGATCTGAAAATTACAAATTCTTTTGCCACAGGCAATGTCAGCGGCTTTGAACACGTTGGGGGTCTTTTGGGTGGTGTAGATATAAATGGGGCTGGTTACAAATTCACTTTAACCAATTCCTATGCCACGGGCAATGTTTCATCCAGTTTTAGCAGCATGGAGATGAATAAAGGCTACGTAGGCGGATTGATCGGTCAGTTGTCTGTATTAAGCGGCAAAGCCTCTCTGTCCCGCGTCTATGCCAGGGGTGATGTCACCACACCGTTCATGAACAATGTGGGCGGTTTGATCGGCAGTGCCGCATATACCGACATCGAGGATGCTTATGCCACGGGCAACGTGACTGTCGGCGACGAGACCGGCGGTGGCGGCGAAGGCTATATAGGCGGTCTGGTCGGGCAGTTCGCGTATGGAGACATCAGAAATTCCTACGCCACCGGCAACGTTTGGGCGCCCAGCGCTCCCCACGCAGGGGGGCTGGTGGGAATCTTTTCCGTGGGCAACATCGAAAGCTCCTACGCCACCGGCGATGTGACCGGTTACGCTGGCGTCGGCGGTTTGGTGGGCTTGCTGCAGGGAGGGAACATCAGCGATTCCTATGCCGCGGGCCTCGTCACGGCAATATGCGAAGGGGTTTCCAATGCGGGGTTAGCGGGCGGACTGGTGGGCTATAACAGTGATTATCCGGACGCTTCCTCCATCACCAACAGCTATTGGAACGAAGCCAACGCCGTCGGCGTCAGCAAACAGGGAGGCGGTTCCACCATCGACGCCGCTTCCAGAGGCTTGAGTATCGACCAACTCAACGACACCGAAATCACCACGGCCATCACCACAGCGGACGGCGACGTGTCGGGCGCGATTCAGAACCGGGAAAATCGTCTTATTCAGGCAGAGAACGACCGGCTGGCGGAAATTGCCCGCCTGGAACAGGAAGAGCGGGATCGCGTCGCCGCCGAAGCCGCCCGCCTGGAATCCGAAGCCGCTGCTCAAGCCGCCGCTGAAGCCGTCGTCCGTCAAGAAGCCGTTTCCACCGCAACCACCGTTGCGGACAACCAGACGACCGGCGCAATCCAACTCGCTTCCGCCGTGGGCATACAGATACCGGAACTCACCCCGGCGAGCCTGGACAACGCCATCGACGTCGCGTCGGCCCCAGCCCGCGAGCAGGACGCTTCGTACAACGCTGGCGTCAAGCAAGTCACCGTGGACGGCGTGACTTTCCTTGTCAGCGACAGCGACGAGGAAAGCGCCGCCCGCTGACCAATCCCTATCCTCCGTAGGGCTTTACCGCCCGGCCCAACCGCCGGGCGTTTTTTTGTCTCCCACCAACCGAAAGGAAACAACCATGCGTCAACACACTCATACCCCCATCCATCGCGCCAACCGCAACGGAACCTCACGTTTGCCCACGCTCCTTGTCACTCTTCTGCTGACCGCCGCGCCGGGCGCTTCCCGCGCCGCGCCCGATATTCGCGTCCCCGACAGCGGCACGGCCATGCGCGAAGCGCAGCAAGCGCGGCCCGTCGTTCCCCCGTCGCGGAACGAAACCGGCCTGACGCCCGGTCAGGCCGTCCCCACGCCGCCCCCGGCCAACGCTGGCGGCGCCGTCGTGTTCGTCCGCGAATTTCAGCTGGAAAACGCCGACTACCTGCCCGAAGCGGAGATCCAGAACGTCCTCGCGCCGTACAAGGGCCGCGAACTCACCCTGGCCCAACTGGAAGAAGCAGCCGCCGCCGTCACCAAGCTCTACCGCGAACGCGGCTACCCGGCCGCCCGCGCCTTCCTGCCCCGGCAAAAGGCTGAAGGCGGCTCAATCACCCTGCGCGTACTGGTCGGCAAATACGGCGCTTCCGGTCTGGAAAACAAGTCTCTCGTCCAGAACTGGCTGCTCGACAAAACCATCAATGACATCATCGAACCCGGCCAGCCCGTGCGGCGCGCCGATCTGGAACGCACCGTGCTGCTGATCGGCGATCTGCCCGGCGCGGCACTGCCCAAGCTGAACATGGGAGCGGGGCAGGAAGCGGGAACCACCGATTTCTTTGTCCAGGTTCCGGAAGGCAAACGCGTCGGCGGTTTTCTCATCAGCGACAACCAAGGCTCGCGCTACACCGGGCGCTGGCGTCTGGGCGGCGGCGTGGACGTCAATTCTCCCCTCGGCGTCGGCGACAAACTCTCGCTCTTCGGCCTGAAAACGGAAGGCGGCGGTCTCTCCAACGGGGCGATCAATTATTCTTTTCCCCTGGCCGCCAACGGTCTGCGTCTGAACCTCGGCTATTCGCACGTCGCCTATAAACTCGGCGACGATTACCGCTATCTCGACGCCGACGGCTGGGCGGATACCTATGAAGGAACGTTTTCGTATCCCGTCATCCGTTCCAGCGCCCAGAATCTCTACGCCAGCCTGAATCTGGCGCGCAAGAAGATGCACGATTCTTACGGCGAGTTCAGGGAGTTCGAGGACTACGGTCTGATGCGGAAGAGCAGCACACTGGCGAAACTGGGGCTGCGTTATGAACTGTGGAATAACCTGGCCGGACACCCGGTTTTTACCCAGATCAACGGCAGTTTCACTCACGGCAAGCTGTCGCTTCACGCTGGCGAGCAGCGCGACCATGACCAGGCCGGCGCCGAAAGGCGCGGCGCTTTCAGCTACGCCAATCTGGGTATCCAGACGCAGATCGGTCTGGCCGACAAGTGGAACCTTTCGCTGGGCGCCAGCGGCCAGAAAGCCTTCGGCAGAAACCTCGACGGCAGCGAACAGCTCAACATCGCCGGCGCCAACGGCGTCAAAGCCTATCGGGAAGCGGTCAGCGGCAGCAACGCCTGGCTGCTCAACGCCGAACTGCGCTACGCGCTGCCCGCGCCGAAGGACGGCCTCAAACATTCAGTCGCGGCTTTTGCCGACCACGGCGGCTGGCGCTACGCAAAACACAGCGGCAGGTTCGATCCAAAGAAAGATACGCTCTCCGATGTCGGCCTGGCTTATTACCTGAACTTTGGCGGCTTTTCGGCCAAGGTGCAGCTAACCCACGCTCTGGGCAGCTATCCGGAGGAATTGAAGAAAGAAGACCGGACGCGTCTGCTGGCTTTGTTCGTGATGTCGTTCTGATCGGAAAGTAACGTCCGGCGGGCTTTCGGGTCCGCCGGCAGCGGGCGTCGGAGCCATCACATGAACAATTTTTTTCTCAAGGCAAATGAACGGTTGACGGAATTTTGGGTTTTTGGGTTTTTGGGGCTTTGGGGCTTTGGGGCTTTGGGGTTTTGGGATTTTTGGCTTTGGGATTTTTGGCTTTGGGATTTTTGGGCTTTTGGGCTTTTGGGCTTTTGGGGCTTTTGGGGCTTTTGGGCTTTTGTGGCAACCCAACCGCCGCTACCACCCCGCCCCTGCCGGGGCACCCCTCCACGGAGGGGAATTAAACCAAACGCGCGTCGGGTTAATTCCCCTCCTCTGGAGGGGTGCCCCGGCAGGGGCGGGGTGGTTAGCGGTGCCCGAAAGCGGTGGGGTGGCAAGTGTCACCGGCAAAGGCAGACGGGTTTGATTCACCTCTTCTGGATGGGAATCAAACCGGGCAGAAGGGACTGGAGAGGAAATGGCAAGGTTTTACGCATGAAAGGTTCATGCGATGTCCCGGCAGAGGGCGTTTTTGGCTTGTCCATGAACGCGCCAAGGTGTTTGGGCGGGGAAATCATCCCCCGCCAAAACGGTCGCCAAATCCCGGTTGCAAGGGAGTTGGCTTGCAGCGCCCGCAAGGGCGGAATCTTGAATTGGAGTGAATTTTACGATGAACACAATGGATTGGATTGGCGGGCTGGTGGACTACGGCATCATCGGCCTTTTGGGGCTGTGCAGCGTCTTTGTGCTGGCGATCAGCATCGAGCGGGCGTCGTTTTTCCGCCGCATCGAACTTTCGGCTTACGCGGAAGGAAAATCCCTGGAACTGGCGTTGTCGAAACGGCTTTTCGTCATTTCTTCAGTCGCCGCCAACGCGCCATACCTGGGACTGCTCGGCACGGTGCTGGGCATCATGCTGACCTTTTACCGGATGGGCGAAAACGCCTCGATCGACACCGGTCAGATCATGATGGGTCTCGCGCTGGCGCTCAAGGCCACGGCGGCGGGGCTGGTGGTGGCGCTGGTCTCGGTGACGCTGTACAACGCGCTGCTGCGCAAGGCGCGGGTGCTGACCCTGCGCTGGGAGATCACGCATGGAAGATAATTCCTTCGACAGCCTGAACATGGTGCCGTTCATCGACATCATGCTGGTGTTGCTGACCATCGTGCTGACCACGTCGAGCTTCATCGCCTCGGGACGTGTTCCGGTCAAACTGCCCCAGGCGACGGCCAGCCCGGCGGAGCGGCAGGAAACCGAAATCGTGGAAATCGCCGCCTCCGGACAGGTCTATTACGCTGGCGAGGCGGTCAGTCTCGACGCTTTGGCCGCCAAACTCGCCGGTCTGGACAGAACGTCGCCGATCCTGCTGCGGGCCGACAAGACGCTCCAGCTGCAACTCTTTGTGGACGTGGCGGAACTGCTCAAACGCGAGAAGTTTTCCAGAGTGGCGATACAGACGGAAGTTATCGGAAGATGAACCGGACGCCCGCCGCCGCCGCGAGAAACTCCCTTTCCTTCGCCAAGGCGTTGCTGCTTTCCTTGGCCGCGCACGGTATCCTTGTGGCGGCCTGGACGGGGTATCGGCTGTTTTCCTTTGCCGCGCCGCCGCCGGCGGATGTTCTGGTGATGGAACTTTCCGGCCTGATTACCGAACGCCAGTTGGAAGAGCGCCGCGCCGCGCCACCGGAACCCGAACCGGCGCCGGCGCCGGAACCGGAACCTGAGCCGGAAAACGTTCAGGAGCCGGAACCTGAGCCGGAAAGCGTTCCGCTGGTGCGTAAGCCGCCGCGCCCCAAACCCGAACCGAGGCCGCGCCCAGTTCCTCCAGCGCCCCCTCCCGAACCGCTCGTCGAGCCGAGCCAGGACACGCTGGAACAGGAGCGGCAGACCATCAGCCGCCGCGAACTCGAAGCGTCGCTCTTGCGGCAATACCTCGCGCAGCTCAGCAAGGTCGTCCAGGGGCATCTGGTTTATCCGGTGGAAGCGCTGGTCAAAGGCTGGACAGGTTCGGTGGTGGTCGGTTTCACCATTTCCGAAAGCGGCGAAGTCGTCCCCGGTTCGGCGTCAGTGCACAGCGGCAGCGGTCATACGTCACTCGACAAAGCCGCCCTGCGCGCCGTAAACGCCAGCGCCGACCTGCCCAAACCTTCACGCCGCATGGACGTCAGCATCTCCATCAACTTTCGGCAAGACAAACGGGAAAACAGATGATCAGGAACTGAAAAACAGAGACGCAAGTCTCTGTTTTTTTGCCCGTCATTCCGGCGCAAGCCTGGATTCCAGTTTGCGCCGGAATGACGGGTAATGTGGAAAGGTACCGCGCCGCGTTCTGATCAAGCGCGCGCCGTCAACTTGAGTTCCGGATGCAGCCCGGCACGCGCCGCCAGCGTCAACAGCATATCCAGGCTGAAGTCCTCCACCTTGCGCTTGAAAAGGCGCGAAACGCGCGGCTGCGTGATGCCCAGCTGGCGCGCGGCCTCGGCTTGTGTCCACCTCTGTTCCTTCAAGCGCTGTTGCACGCGAATCATCACTTCGGCGCGCAGCTTCATCACCTCGGCTTCGGCAGGCGGAAAACCGAGATCGATAAAAACATTGCCGCTGCCCGGTGTGCGGCTCTCGTCATTCCAGCGGGGATCGTCGTTTTTTTCCATGCTCACACTCCAATCATCCGATAACGCCTGGCGGCCAGTTCAATATCGTATTTCCCTGTTTTTTGCGTCTTTTTCTGAAAAGCGTGCAACACATAGACAGCAGTGGTGAACTTGGCAACGTAAATTACCCGGAACGCGCCCGCACTATCCCGATAGCGAATCTTATACGCCCCGTCGCCGATCGTTTTCATCGGCTTGAAGTCGCTGGGTTCGCCGCCATACCGCACGGTCATCAATTCGATACCCAGCGCATGCCGCGCGCCAGCGGGCATCTCGCACAAGTCTTTTCTGCTGGAACCCAGAAATTCGAGAGGTTTCATGCGGTGAATTATGCAAATATTTACATAAACAGGCAAGCGTTTTTTCAACCACTGTCCTGATTCAAGTTGTCCGGTTTTGCGGCGCGCGGTGTGTGCCATAAAACCGAACAGATTGAAAACCCGTGACAATTCCCCGCGTACTATCCATGCAAAATCACATTACCAACTTACCAGCGGTTAAACTGAATACCGCCTCAATCACGTTTTGCCGAAAATATAAAAGCGCTTGTAGTTTATAGTTACGCCCATGTCACTCAAAATCGCCATTGCGCAAATGAACGCCGTCGTCGGCGACATCGTCGGCAACGCCGCCAGAATCGTCGATTTCGCCCGCCGCGCCAGGGAGCGCGGGGCGGACGCGATGCTCACGCCCGAGCTGGCGCTGTGCGGTTATCCGCCCGAGGATTTGTTGCTGCGCGAAGATTTTTATGCCGCCTGCGCCGCCGAATTGGCGGCTTTGGCCGGCAAGCTGCCGGATATCCCGGTGCTCGTCGGACATCCGCTGGAAGAAGCCGGAAAGCGTTTCAACGCCGCGACGCTGCTCGGCAGCGGAAAAATGCTGGCGACGTATCGCAAGCGGCAATTGCCCAATGCCGAGGTGTTCGACGAGAAGCGTTACTTTGAACCGGGCGAAACGTCCTGTGTGGTGACGATCAAAGGGGTGCGCTGCGGCATCAATATCTGCGAGGACGTGTGGCAAGCCGGGACGGCCGATCAGGCCAGGGATGCCGGCGCGGAAGTGCTGTTCGTGCTCAACGCGTCGCCGTACCACATCGGCAAACAGGCGCTGCGCGCCGGGATTCTGCGCGAACGCATCGAGACGACGGGCTTGCCGGTCATTTATGTCAACCTGGTCGGCGGGCAGGATGAACTGGTTTTCGATGGCGGTTCCTTCGTCCTCGACGCGCGTGGCGAGGTCTGTTGTCAGCTTCCCAAGTTCGAGGAAGCGCTGGAGATCGTCGAAATTGCCGACGGCAAACCGCTGCCGGGGGTGTTCGTGGCGGAGCCGCCGGTCGAGCCGGAAGTGTACCGGGCGCTGGTGCTCGGTGTGCGCGACTATCTGGGCAAGAACGGGTTTCCGGGCGCCATCATCGGACTGTCCGGCGGTATCGATTCGGCGCTGACCTTGTGCGTCGCGGTCGACGCGCTGGGCGCCGACAAGGTGCGCGCGGTGATGATGCCGTCGCCTTATACCGCCGAGATCAGTCTGGCCGACTCGCGCGAGATGATCCGCCGGCTGGGCGTGCGTTATGACGAAATCCCCATCGCGCCGGCCATGCAAACCTTCGCCGCGATGCTGGCAAAGGAATTTGCCGGACGGCCCGCCGACACCACCGAGGAGAATTTGCAGGCGCGCATTCGCGGCATGATCCTGATGGCCTTGTCGAACAAGACGGGGGCGCTGGTGCTGACGACCGGCAACAAGTCGGAGATGGCGGTCGGCTACTGCACTTTGTACGGCGACATGGCCGGCGGTTTCGCGGTGATCAAGGACTTGGTCAAGACGCTGGTCTATCGCGTCGCCCGCTGGCGCAATACGGTCGGCGAGGTGATTCCGGAACGCATCATCACCCGGCCGCCCTCCGCCGAGTTGAAGCCCGGCCAGACCGACCAGGACAGCCTGCCGCCCTACGACGTGCTCGACGCCATCGTCGAGGCTTACATGGAACACGACCTCAGTCCGTGCGAGATCATCGCCCGTGGCTACGCCGAGGCGGATGTCCGCCGCGTCGTCCGTCTGCTCAGGATCAGCGAGTACAAACGCCGCCAGGCGCCGGTCGGCATCCGCGTGACGCAACGCGGTTTCGGCAAGGACTGGCGCTATCCGATCACCAATCGTTACCGCGATCCTTACTGATTCATCACGCTTTCGCGTCCCATTTTCCTTATCCACAGGAGTTTCACCATGAAAAAAATCGAAGCGATCATCAAGCCGTTCAAACTCGACGAAGTACGCGAGGCTTTATCGGACGTCGGCGTCGCCGGTCTTACCGTATCGGAAGTCAAAGGGTTCGGTCGTCAAAAAGGGCATACCGAGCTTTATCGCGGCGCGGAATACGTGGTTGATTTTCTGCCCAAGGTGAAAATCGAGATCATCGTCGGCGACGACGTGGTCGAACTGGTGATCGATTCGATCATCAAGGCCGCGCGCACCGGCAAGATCGGCGACGGAAAAATTTTTGTCATGCCGGTCGAACAGGTGATCCGCATCCGCACCGGAGAAACCGGCGAAGTGGCGCTTTAACGGCCTGCAAAAACCGGCGTTTCCGTCATGAAATTGGTGGTTCCATCGGGCGAATCGCCTTTTGCAGCAAGTCCAGAAGGCTTGGATTTTTTCCGTATCTGTCCATGCAGTAAACCACGTCGCGCAAATTGTCGTGGTTGCTGATTTTCTTTTGGGCAATTTCTCCGACCGCCCGGTCTCGCGCGATATAAAGAAGATTGCGCGTGTGTTCGCTCTGATTGAAGCGATTCCAATCTATCGCGTAACCAGACTCTTTAGCCAACTGCTTCGTGAAAGTTCGCAGCGTCCGGCTGTTGCCGTCCTGAAAGGGATGGACATAGTCGAGTTCCGCATACAGTCTGGAGAGCCGCTTCACAAACTCCGGCGTTTTCAATTGCCGCAACGCATCGGGTTTTACGCCAGCCAGCGTCTGATCCAGATGGCTCAGAGCGCCTTTATCCATCGGCGAATAACAGATCACCGAAAAACCATTTTTCACTTCGGAAAGACTTCGGTCCTTGCGCCAGTCATTGCCTTCTGGCGTCGCGTCACGAAAGACGCCGGGCATCGGCTTCGTGATACCGTGTTTGGGGAGGTCTTGAAAAATATAGTAATGAATGGCCTTCAGGTGTTTAACGTTAAAATTTTCCTTGATCGGTGCCGCTTGCAACTCCGCAATGCGTACCCGTGGACCTTGGGTTTCAATTTCCTTGTGCTCTTCGGTATTCATCGCAAGGTCATCTCAGATCAGACGTTTCCCGGGCGGCAATCCAGCTAAAACACGGTACTCCTCAAGGTCAATTTCGCCAGAAGCATAACGTTCAGTCAGCACCTCAAATTCCGGGGCAGCCTTGAATCCTTCAAGCTCCACATTCGCACGGGCAAAATCGACTGCTTCCCGACGTTCCAAAAGCTCTTTCGCCGTAAGCGGCTGTCGCGCGTCGTGCTTCACGGCTTATATCGCCTCGACATTTATCGCCAGATCATCCTGTTCCGCCTCAAACCGGACTTCCGTCTTGCTGACCGGCAGACCCCAGATCAACGGGTCTTCGGTATTGAGACAATTTTCCAACGCGCCCAAGGCTTCCCGCGCGCAGGTTTCCGGTTTCAATTGAGGCGCGCTCGCGGCCATGAATTTGGCAAAACGCCTCGCGCCTTGCGGCGTAAAATCAAGAACTTCAGTATGAGTTTCCATTGTGCGGCCTCCTTCAAAGTCCATTTTAATTCTACTACGATTGCTTTACCGATGACCTCTTTGACTCCACGGGAAGCGTTGTCCAGGGTGCGGATCGTGCTGTCGAATCCCAGTCATCCGGGCAACATTGGCGCGGCCGCGCGGGCGATGAAAACCATGTGCCTGTCTCGCCTCTATCTGGTGCGCCCAAAAAAATTTCCCGATCCCGACGCCGTCGCGCGGGCGGCTGGCGGCGGCGGCGTGCTCGCGCGGGCGGTTATTTGCGCGACGCTCGACGAAGCGCTTTCCGGCACGGTGTTCGCGGCGGCGCTGTCCGCCCGGCGCCGCAATCTGGGGCCTGAACACCTGCAAGCGCGGGACGCCGCGCCGTTGATCCTGGAAATGGCCGGTTCAGGCGACGTGGCGCTGGTGTTCGGCAATGAAACCGCCGGCCTGTCGAACGATGAGGTTCAGCGTTGCCAGCGCACCGTCTTCATTCCGGCGAACGCTGACTACACGTCGCTCAATCTCGGCGCCGCCGTGCAGCTGCTGTGCTACGAATTGAGACTGGCGGCCTGCGCGGGACGCCCCCCGGAGGCGACGAAAACCGTTCCTTTCAGCTCTCCGCCCGCCGACAGCGACGACCTCGAGCGTTTTTACGCGCACCTGGAGCGGGTCATGGTCAGTACCGGATTTCTCGACCCGACCCAGCCCAAACGTCTGCTGCCGAAAATCCGCCGTCTTTACGCGCGGGCCGCGCTCGAACGCGACGAAATCAACATCCTGCGCGGAATCCTCGACGCGGTTGAAAAAAACCTTCCATGACGCCATCCCGCAAAAGGCGATCCACTCCAGCGCCCTGCCCCGCTTTATTCCAGCAAAATCGCGCCACACTCCTGAAACCGCCGATGCGCAATCGTGATAAATTGAACCCCCTGTTTACGATTACGGTTGGCTATCATGACCGACAAGACGACATTTCGGACGGCGTTGCAATCGTCCAGGATTTTGAGATACGGACTTTGGGGCGTTGGACTTTTCGTTTTGTTCGGGGCGCTGGGTTTCCTGGCGCTGCCCCCCCTCGTCAAACACGTCGCGACCGATAAATTGAGCGAGGCGCTGCATCGGCCGGTGACTATCCGCAAGGTCAGCGTCAATCCATATGCGCTGACGCTCACCGTCGATGGCCTCAACATCGAAGAGCGCGAAGGCGGCGCGACCTTCGCCGCTTTCGAGAGTCTGTTCCTGAATGTGCAAGCCAGTTCTCTGTTGCGCTGGGGGCTGGTGATCGATGAGATCAGGCTGGTTGAACCGAAGTTCCACGCCGTGCGCCTGACCGTGGATCATTACAACTTTTCGGATCTGTTCGACGAGTTCATGGCCGAATTGAAAGAACATGAAAACGAGCCGACCACGGCGTTTTCGCTGAACAACATCCAGATTTCAGGCGGCACGGTCGAATTTGAAGACCGCGTAACCGGCGAGAAACACGCAGTCGAAAATATCGCGCTGGCGCTGCCTTTCGTTTCGAGCATGAACTACGCCACGGGAATCCTGGTCGAACCGCGTTTTTCGGCGCTCATCGACGGCGCTCCGCTCGACCTCAAAGGCAAGGGCAAGCCATTCGCCGAAACCATGGAGAGCGAATTTCAGTTGTCGCTGAACGGGGTACAGCTGCCGAAATACTTCGATTATTCGCCAGTCAAGCTGCCGATGACGCTGGAAACGGGCGTTTTGAACGCGGATCTGACGCTGGTTTTCGGTCAGCAACCGGGAAAAATGCCGCGTCTGGTGGTTTCGGGAACGGCGTCGATAGACGATCTGAAGGCGACCGGACCGGAAGGGCAAGCCTTGGCGGCTTGCAAGCGGCTCGACGTCGCCGTCGTTTCGGCGGACGTGTTCGGAGGGCGTCTGGCAATCGGCCGGGCAGCGCTGGATTCCCCGGAGATCGTCGTGCGAGTCAGCCGTGAGGGGACGATCGACTGGCTGGACATGCTGCCGGAGCAAGCCGAGGCGGCTGCCGGTTCCGGCCAGACCGGAGCGCCGCCGCCCGCGCCGTTTGCATGGTCGCTCGGCGAGCTGGAAATCGCCGGCGGCGCGCTGCGTTGGGACGACGCATCGAATCCCAGAGCGTTCCAGGCCGACATCAAGGCCATCGACGCGCGCGTGAAAAATCTCGACGGTCAGGGTTCGGTGGCGGAATTTGAGGCGGCGTGGACGGTCGATGGCGGAGAACGCCTGAAGGTCGACGAGATCGCCGTCCACGACGGCAAACTGGATCTGGCGCGGCAGCGAATCTGGATCGGCGGCGTTCATCTCAAGGGCGCGCGGGCGTCGATTGCGCGTTTGGCCGACGGACGGATCGAATGGATCGCGCCGCCCGCCTTGCGCCTTGCCGCGTCCGCACAGAAAAACACAGCGCCGCCGTGGACGGTGGAGATTGCCCAATCCGTCGGAGAAGGGGTAGATATTCGCTTCGAGGATGCCACGCTATCGCCCAAGGCGGTACAGAGTATCGAAGGCTTGCGCTTCGAACTGGCGAACGTGTCGAGCGAACCGGGGCGGACTGCCGGCGTGAAGGCGGAGTTCAGGTTCAACCGCAAGGGCGAGGCGGCGGTCGACGGCAAGCTGGGGCTGGAACCGCTCGACGCCGAGCTGAAGGTGAGCGCCAAAACCGTCGAACTGCTGCCGCTGCGCCAGTATTTTGCCGGCAAGCTGAACGCCGACGTTACGCGCGGTCACGTCACCGCCGACGGCAAGGTGAGTCTGCGCCAGCTCGCGCAAAAAGACGGCGCGGGAGAATCCGGCGCGCTGACGGGAGGCTTCGCCGGGCAGCTGACGGTCGGCGATTTTCAGGCGGTCGACAAGGTCAACGCGGGCGAGTTTTTGCGTTGGAAATCGCTTCACTTCAGCAAGGTCGACGCGCGCCTTGGCCCTGAATCGGTAACGATAGGCGAAATCGCGCTGGCCGATTTTTTTGCCCGCGTCGTCGTCAGCCGGGACGGAAAGCTCAACCTGCTCGAAATCGCGCGCCAGGACGCCCCCCCTCCCCAAGCGCCCCCGGCCGCCCCGGAATCGCCCGACGGCACGGCGAGCGCGCCGGTCGCCGTCGGCGGCGGGCTGACGCTGCCGGTCACCGTCGGCAAGATCACCCTGCAAGGCGGCAGCGTCCGCTTTACCGACAACTTCATCAAGCCCAATTACACGGCTGATCTGAGAGCCATCGGCGGCAGTGTCACCGGTCTGTCTTCCAGCCCCGGAACCCAGGCGCGGCTGGAACTGCGCGGCAGGTACGACAAAGTCGCGCCGCTGACCGTCTCGGCGCGGATCAACCCCTTGTCGGCCAAGCCCTACCTGGATTTGCAGGCCGGCGTGAAAGACATCGACCTGACGTCGCTGTCGGCGTATTCAGGGAAATACGCAGGTTACGCCATCGAAAAAGGCAAGCTGTCGCTGTCCGTCAAATACAAGATCGAAAACGATCTTCTGGAGGCCGAAAACCGGGTTTTCCTCGATCAGTTGACCTTCGGCGACGCGGTGGCCAGCCCGGACGCCACCGCGCTGCCGGTACGTCTGGCCGTTGCCCTGCTCAAAAATCGCAACGGCGAGATCGACATCGATCTGCCGATTTCGGGTTCGCTCAACGATCCGCAATTTTCCGTCGGCGGCCTGGTCGTCAAGATGATCGTCAATCTGCTGGTGAAAGCCGCGACCTCGCCGTTCGCGCTGATCGGATCGATGTTCGGCGGCGGCGAGGAACTTGCCGACGTCGAGTTCGCCCCCGGTCGCGCCGCGCTCACGGAGGACGCCGTCAAGCGTCTGGAAAATCTGGCCAGGGCGCTGATCGAACGGCCCGCGCTCAGATTCGAGATCGAGGGACAGGCCAACCCGGAGCAAGACGCCGAGGGCTTGAAACACGCGCGCCTCGAACGCAAAATCAGGGCGCTGAAGCGCGGGGACGCGGCGGAGCAAAGCGATGAAGACGATTCGTCGAGCCGCCTGGCGGCGTTGTCGGAACAGGAGTATCCCGCCTTGCTGGAACGCGTTTACAGCGCGGAAAACTTCCCGAAACCGCGCAACATGATCGGCCTGGAGAAGAGTTTGCCGGTCGAGGAAATGGAAAAACTGATCCTCGCGCACACGATAATCGGCGAGGACGATGTGAAGAATCTCGGCGACCGCCGCGCCAAGGCGGTGCGCGACTGGCTGGTCACGCGTGAAGTGGCGGCCGAACGGATATTTTTGCTGCCGATCAAGGTGATGACGGCCAGCGAAGGCGAATCGGGGCGCCGCGCCCGTTTTTCGCTCAAATGACGAGGGCTGAAACATGAAACTCGTCACTCACATCGTCGCCGCCGACGAAGACGAACTGACCGAAGTCGCCGAAACCGCCTCGCCGCTGAAAATCTGGAGCGGCGTCGAGGCGCCTGGACTGGACACCGTCAAGCTGGCCGCGCTGCACGCGCTGCTGACCGGCGATTCCTTGCAGACAGCGCTCGATCTCTACGAACCGGCGCTGGTGACCGGTGCCGGCGAGGACGTCATCGTGCTGCGCGTCAGCGGCGAGTTGCTGGAAGAATTGGCGCTGCTTGACGAGGAGTCCCTGGAAACCGTGGCCAGCGAACTCGCCGCGACCGAAGTCTACGAGAAAGAAAACGCCGATCCTGACGAATTGCGGGACTGCCTGACCGCGCTCGCCGAACTCGCGCAGCTCGCCGAATCGCAGGAGCAGACGCTGTGGGTCCGGATCGGGATGCTTCTGGAATAGTCTGGAATAATTAAAAACAGAGGCAGCGGTTCCCACCAATAATCGTGGTGATAGTCAAAATAATGGTAGAAAACCCGATGACAAGATATGGTAACGGTGGCCATCCACCAGGCGGTTTTGGAAGCACGGAATAAATAAGCGCTCTTGCGTGGCACCCTCCTCATCCGCCCCTTGTATGATGTTTCCGTCTCAAGGAAGTAGATTTTCTTGAGACGGAGCGGCGGGATGCCGATCCGCCCCTTGGGTCTTGAACCCGTTCTGTAGATATTGCGGCCGCCGCTCTTTTTTCCGAAGCAAGATCGGACAGTATCTTTGGCCCGGCCCCCGGCAAAGGCCGACGGGTTTAATTCCCCTCCTCTGGAGGGGTGCCCCGGCAGGGGCGGGGTGGTTAGTGGTGCCCGAAAGCGACGGGTAGCAGATGCCCCCGGCAAATGCAGACGGTTTCGTAGGTCAATGGAATGGACGCCTCCTGTTCCCCCAACGGCATCGGTGTGCCAGACTGGAAGTGTTGTTAACCCAATCACGGAGAAGGAGGCGTCGAGATGAAGATTACACGCATTGGTTTGGAT
>JAITNL010000150.1 GCA_031290495.1 Accumulibacter sp. | reverse complement strand
CTCACGCAAGGCCTCCATGGTCGACCTGACTTTGCGCATCTGGCACGCCATTACTACCACCGATCAGTTCATGACTCTTCAACAAACAGCTTTGTCTATATTTACGTAAACACTCTCCTGGAAGGTTGTCCATGCGTATCTATCAGGTTGCCTTGTTCGGCCTGTGGCATCCCCTGGACAAACTCACGCACTGCCTTGTTCGACGGATTGCCATCCTCGTTAAATTCGAGGTCGTTCAGGTCAAGACGCTGTGAATCGTTGCGCGCCTGTTCGACTGCCGAAAGTTGCAACGTTCCGGTGCTATTGCTTTCGTCGCCGATGTTGGCGGTGACTTCCGAATCCGGCATGACGCGGACAAGTATCGGGTTTTTGACTTGCTCGACTTCGGCTGGATCGATTCCGAGAATCGCCAAGTCTTCCATCAGTTCAGCCTGGTAGTTTCTCGCCGTTCCGCGCTTGTGCGCTTCAATCAGTCCGGCGATTCTGCCGTTCCCGGCGACGGCCTGTTTCCCGCCTTGTCCATAATTCGCGTTCGGCGAACCATCGGCAAAATTGGATGTTTGGACTTCTGAGGCGTCAACAATCGCGTATTGCGTTGCTATCCTTCTGCCGCTCGATGTGACTGAATAGTCCTTGCGCCCAAGCGCGATGCTGTCAAATCCTCCGGTGACTACCGGCGCGCCGTTCGTAAAATCGCGCGACGAAGATAGCCGCCCGTAGTCCGGATTCCCAGCGATGCTTTGCATTTGCTGAATCGACGCTGGATTCGCGCGCGAACGGTTCTGAACAACCGGCTTGGCAGGTTTGGCCGGGGCGACTGTTCCTGACTGCGCTGCCGCGTCAATCGCCGCCTCTGAGAATGTCTGCGCCGGCAGACGATTGGACGCGGCGGCGGATTGTGCGCCGGACGTGGTGTTTCGTGCGCCGGTGGGATCGGGCGCAATGAATTGCGCCCCTACGTCCTTTTCCTCATTTAATGCCCGCGTCGCCGTTTCGATGGTTTTACGCGCCCGCGCCTTCGCCGGGACACTCGCCTTCGGGGTGTCCAGCACAGCCGATGCTTGCGCGATTGCCTGGCGCGCATTCTCCACACTGCCGAAACTTGGCAGGGTATTACTTGATGGAATTGAAGTATTACCGGAGGGAATGGATACGCCAGATGACCGCGCGGCGGATCCAAGCCGGCTTAATTTCGTGCCGACGTTACCTGTTCCGCCGCCCGATCTTGTCGCGCCAGACACGCCGCCACCCGCTGTGTGGCGTCCTGATCCGGTTCGCGCGACAGTTCCTGTTTCTGTTTCCGCCGCTCGTTGCGTTCCCGCTTGCTCGGTTTCTGTGGTTTGCGCATAAGCCTGTCTTCCTTCCGGGTTGATTTGCCCGTCGTAGGGGCGCGATTCATCGCGCACGGAATCGTTGACGATCCCGGCCATCGCCGCGCGAAGTTGTGGATTGAAACGTGAAAAATCGTTGTTGGTTGCCGCCGCATGTATCATCAAGCCTTGCAATCCCGCCGCGCGCGCCGCTTCCCGGCGTTGCGCGCCGGTCATTTGTCCCCAGGCGTCCGAGGCGTTGCGCATCGGATCGCGTACCGCTGGCGCTTGTGTCTCGCCTTCAGACGCCGCTTGCCGCGAAGTGACGGCGGGTGAAGCGCCGCTATCGACTGCCAGCGCCGCCGCCGCCGACAACGAACCGGCGTCCGGATCCAGTCCAAGCTGACGTGACAGCGGAATCGCGGGCAGAACGTTTGCCGCTTCTGGCGCGTTTGCCGTGTCGGGAACGTTTGCCGCGTCGGGAATAGGCGATGCGTTTTCCGCCGGCGCGTTGGAATCAGGGGCGGTTACGTTTTGATTCTGGGGTGCTTCGTTTGGATTCGGTGCGGTTCCGTTTGTCTCTGTGTTTTTGCCTAAACGCGAGTTGATGAATCCGATACCGTGTCCGCCGCCGCCCATGGCGAGACCCGCGGCGGCGTTGGATACAAGTGTGTTGCCAAGGTCGAACTTCTCTGTTGGATCGGCCTGAACCGTTGCCGAATGCTGGATATAATCCTCCGGTACTCCCTGAATCATTTCTTCGGCGGTATCGGCGGCGGTGCGTTTGCCCAATTCGCGCAAGGTCATTTTTTCGCCATGCCCGGTGGCCGTTCCCGCCAGCGTTGCCGCCGACGCGTCCATGCCGAAGAAGCGATTGGCTAGAAACGTTCCCGCCGCCGTTCCAGCCGCCGATGCCAGCGGCACCTGGTCGGCCAGTTCGTTGGCTAACTGCTCCCGCGCGGCGGTAGCGTCGCCGGTGGCGGCTTGAGCGTCCATTCGTCAATCAAACAGATGGATTCTGTTGGTGGATTGGAGTACAAAATGAACATGAACGCAGAAGTTGACCGCATTATCTGGAGGCGTGACCTTGAAGAAATCATGCGCGTTGGCGCTGAAGCTGTGCGCCGTTGGATGAAATCGGGTAAACTTCCAGCTCCTGATGTTTCCATGAGCCGGAAAATCAAGGGCTGGCGCGTATCAACTCTACGAAAAGCTGGTATCAATTGGCCAGCGTAGATGTGAGCATTTTTGTAGGCATTTTTGAAAAATTGACACGAAATCCATTGCTGTTAAGGCATATCGAATCCCTCCCTCTCCGCCAGTTACAAGTCCGAAGCAATCCAAACAAGGCCGGGAAACTGGAGCTTGCTGTTTCCAAACCATTCCACCATCTATCCACTACTTCGGGGGTAGAGCCAGGAAAATTCGGCGTATCGGCTGTCAAAACGACAGCGCGCGTGTCGCGCGTGAGAGTGGAGCAAAATTCTGGGTACGATGAACCTGTGAAGAGAAACAAACGTGAACGAGCGTGTTGAAATAAACGCCGAACGAAACGCGGCGCGGGCCCGGATCGTCAGCTGTTTTACCGCTGGAGACTTTCCAGAGGCGGAACAGGCGGCGCGGCGGCTGTTCCAGGCGGACGCGGGAGATGAAGAAGCGCTCCACCTGCTGGCGCAAACCGTCAATCGTCTGGGACGAGGCGGCGAAGCCCTTGCCTTGATGCGGGATTTGCTGGATCTGAATCCGATGCGGGCGGGCTATCACAACGACTACGGCGCGATGCTGGCGGCGCTGGAACGCTGGCCGGAGGCCGAGGCGGCTTACCGGATGTCGCTGGCGCTGGAACCTGCCGGAATCGTTGCGCGCTTCAATCTGGCACTGGCCTTGTCGCGGCAGGGAAGGCTGGACGAAGCCTTGGCAAGACTCGACGAATTGTCCGAAAAAGCGCCTGATTTCGCCGATCAATATCTCCTGCGCGGCGAACTGCTGCGCTCGGCCGGGCGCCATGAAGAAGCGGCGGCGGTCTTGTCGAAGGCGCTCGAACTCGGTCTGGAAAGCCCGGCAATACTGATGTGTCTGGGGCTGGCCTTGAGCGAGGCTGGGCGTTGCGACGAGGCGTATCCCATTCTCGCCAGAGCGGGAGTCGTCGATCCGGACAGCGCGAGCGTCAATTTTTACCTGGGAAATGTGGCGCAAGGCAAGCGGCAATTCAATGAAGCCGCCGACTATTTCCATAAAGCCATCGCGGCCAATCCGGATTTTGCCGAGGCGCACAATAACCTCGGTCTGGTACTGCGGGAATTTGACGACGACGATGGCGCTGAAGCCGAGTTCGCCAGGGCGCTGTCGATCGATCCGCACCTCGTGGCGGCGCATACCAACATGGGCAGCTGCCATCTGCGAAAGTGGTGGGAAAAAGGACGGATGGAAGCGGCTCTGGCGTGCTATCGGAAGGTGGCTGAGCTTGACCCGGAATGCGTCGAAAATCTACGCAATCTGGGCGACACGTGCCAACGTATGCAGCGTCTCGACGCGGCCGAGGGCGCTTACCGGAAAGCGCTGGCGCTCCAGCCCGATTGCGTTGTCGCCGATCTCAATCTGGGAACGCTTCTGCTGCTGCGCGGCGACTTCGCGGAAGGGTTGCGGCGTCACGAGAAGCGCTGGGAAAAGCCGGAAAACGCGGCGAAACGGCCAAGTTTCGCACAACCCGAATGGGCCGGCGAGCCACTCGCCGATAAAACCCTGCTGATTTATGCCGAACAAGGGCTGGGCGACAATGTGCAGTTCATTCGCTATCTGCGCGTGTTGCGCGAGCGTTACCCGACGGCGCGTCTTTATTATGCGTGCTGGCCTCCATTGCTCAGACTGTTTGCGGATTACGCGGCGAGCTGCGCCGTCTCCTTGCTGTCGGTGCAGGGGGCGGACATCCCGCCGATTGATTACCATATTGCCCTGCTGTCGATTCCGTGGATCGTCGGGACGACGCTCGCCACCGTCCCGGCGGACGTGCCTTACCTTGAACCATCCGCCGGGCTGATCGAAAAATGGGAACCGCGATTGCCCGGATTGCCTGGAAAGAAAGTCGGCGTGGTGTGGTCGGGTCAGGATATTTTCATCTACGACACGTTTCGCTCGTTGCGCCTTGCGCAGCTTGCGCCCTTGCTGGAGATACCGGAAATCCAATGGATTTCACTGCAAAAGGGTGCCGTGGCCGGGCAAATCGCCGAACAGGGTTACTCCGGCAGAATTTTCAATCCGATGGAGGAGGTTGAGGATTTCGCCGACACGGCGGCGATTGCCGCCAATCTGGACCTGATAATCAGCGTTGACACCTCGGTGGCGCATCTGGCCGGAGCGCTGGGCAAACCCGTGTGGCTGCTCAACCGTTTCGATACCGACTGGCGCTGGCTGCTCGACCGTGACGACAGCCCGTGGTATCCGACGATGCGCGTCTTTCGGCAGACGTCTTTCGGCGACTGGGATTCCGTTGTCGCGCAGGTTGTTGAAGCCTTGTCGGCGTGGGTTATAAAAGACGCGCCGGTTGCCACGTAAGCCGTTCCGCCTCCACGGTCACCGGCGTTGAAGCTCAATCTCGGCTGCGGCAACCGCAAGCTGATCGGTTTTGTCAACATCGACTGTGCCGCGGCGTGTCATCCCGACCAGGTCGTCGACCTGGAACAGGCACCGTGGCCGTGGGCGGACGACAGCGTCGACGAAATCAGGCTGATCCACGTGCTCGAACATCTCGGACAGCAGACCGATGTATTCCTGTCGATCATCAAGGAGATGTATCGCATCTGCCGCGACGGAGCGCGTATCGAAATTGCCTCGGCGATCCGACGCACGTTCGTCCGGTGACCGGCCCGACGCTGAACTTGTTCAGCCAGCGGTTCAACCGCGAATGTGCGAATCTCGACGCGGCCAATACGCCGCTTGGACTGATCCTTGGCGTCGACTTCGAGATCGAATCGGTTGAACATACGCTCGCCCCAGTCTGGCAAGCCAAGCTGTCGTCCGGTGAACTGGGCAAGGAGGAAGCCCACCAGGCAATGCGCCAGTACAACAATGTGGTTAAGCAGACGACCATCGTTTGGCGCGCGCGCAAAAGCGGACAAGCCTGAAAACTCGCGACAGTCCACGGGAGAGAACGGCGCCATCCGCGCCGCATTGCCCACACCACGGCGAATGGCGCGTATGTCAATGCCATTGTCCAGACCGTCATACTCGAAAGCAAATTCACCACCAGGACAGAAACGTCCCGCGCCAAAGCCACCCCAAAAGGCGGGCGCGGTTGTCAGAACGCGACGGGCAGCGCGTACCTGGCCTCGCGCAATAGCGGTGGCGTTTTCGGTGGTTTCATTACCTGTCACTCTCTCGCAAGAGGAAAGAGAAGGTTGGCAGTGCTTCGCGCCGGTGCACATTCATGCAAGCGCTCTGGGAGTCATGACGAGTTGATTCCAAAAACGCAAAATCATGTGTCGATTCATTGTTTGTGACCGGAACAAAACACTGCAAGAATGAGTGCTGAGACCGGCAGGGAAGGCCGGCAGGGAATAATCGTGTGTTCCGATATTTCAAGGAGAAATGAAAGCATGACTACACAATCATCCAGAATCGTCTGGACAAAGACCGATGAGGCGCCCGCGCTGGCGACTTACTCGTTCCTGCCGATCGTTCAGGCGTTTATCAAGGGGAATGGGGTCGAGGTCGAAACACGGGATATTTCGCTGGCCGGGCGCATCATCGCCAATTTCCCGGAACGTTTGACCGAAGCGCAGTGCGTTGCGGACAATCTGACCCGGCTCGGCGAACTGACGCTGCGTCCCGAAGCCAACATCATCAAGCTGCCGAACATCAGCGCTTCGCTGCCGCAGTTGAAGGAAGCCATCAAGGAGTTGCGGGGCAAGGGCTATGACTTGCCCGATTATTCGGAGAATCCACAAACCGAGGCAGAAAAGGAAATCAACGCGCGCTATTCCAGGGTGCTCGGTTCGGCGGTCAACCCGGTGCTGCGCGAAGGCAATTCGGACCGTCGCGCGCCGCTCTCGGTGAAGAATTTCGCCAGGAAAAATCCGCACAGGCTCGGCCCCTGGTCGGCGGATTCCAAGGCGCGCGTCGCTTTCATGTCCGAAGGCGATTTTTATGGCAACGAAAAATCTGTCGTCATGAAAGCGGCCGACCAGCTCAAGATCGAACTGGTGAGTTCCGATGGAAGCGTCAAGCTGCTCAAGGACACGCTGAAAGTCGCCGCTGGCGAGATCGTCGATGGCACCTTCATGAGCAAGGAGGCGCTACGCAAGTTCTATGCCGAGCAGATCGAGAAAGCCAGGCAGGAAGGATTGCTGCTGTCCTTGCACCTGAAGGCGACGATGATGAAGGTGTCCGACCCGGTGCTGTTCGGTCACGCCGTCTCGGTCTTTTTCGAGGAAGTTTTCAGCAAACATGCCGAGACATTCAAACAGCTTGGCGTTAACCCGAACCTGGGTCTGGGCGACCTGTATGCCAAGATCAAGACCTTGCCGGAAGCCAAGCAAGC
>JAITNL010000110.1 GCA_031290495.1 Accumulibacter sp. | reverse complement strand
CATCATCGGCGCCATGATGCGAAAACTCATCCACGTCGCCTTCGGCGTCCTCAAGTCCGGGGTACCTTTCAGACCAGAATTGCATCTGGGGGGTTGACTGGCGATCACAGTATCTACGGACCGGTGGATGGACGGCGACGTGTCCATTACGCGGCCTTGATCTTCTCGGAATATTCCAAGAGGTATTGATCGGTAATGCGTTGCCGGAACATCAGGTTTTCCAGCGGCGGCACCGGGGTGTAGTCGTAATCGATGTACAGCTTGCCGTCCTTCAGCGTCGCCGTGGTGTTGATCTCTTCGTCATACCAGGCGTTGGCGTCGACGATGTAGCCCAGCGAGCGCAGCTCGCGGAACTTCATGTTGATGCCTTCGATGATGTCCTTGATCAGCGTCGGGGTGATCGGCTTGTCGACCGCCCACAGGTGCGCTTCGGCAATGGTATCGGCGAGTACTTGCGCGGTGCGGGTGTAGTTCTCGAAGGCGAACAGCGGATCGTCGGAGGTGGTGCGGTCGCCCCAGAAGCGGTAGCCGTCGCGCTGGATCAGGCAGGTCACTTCGTGCTCGTTGAGATAATCGGCGTCGGTGTTGGGGTTCTGCAAATCCCAATAAATGTCCTGGGTCAATCCCGTGACCGAATTGACCGCGATGTTCGACAGCGTTTTATGCCAGCCGATTTCCTCGTCGAGCTTCGAGCGCAGGCCGAGCGCGTTGGCTACCGCCCACGACGTCTCGCGCTGTGAGGTGTCGGTATTCCATTTGACGAAATCGCCCCAGATCAACATCAGTTCGCGCTGGCCGAAATTTTCGCGGTAGGCGACGGCGGTTTCCTTGGTAGCGCAATCCCAGGCGGAGACGTAAGCGAAGGCGCGCAGTTTCTGCGCGATGCCGGCCAGTTCCGCCGCGACATTGGCGTTGTCGAGGCCGGGACAGCCGAGGATGCGCGGCTTGACGCCGAGTTGCGCTTCGGCGGCCAAAAGGGCTTGCATGCCGGTGTATTTGCCGTTGGGATCGACGCCGCCGATGACGTTGCTGGTCATCGCCGCGGCGCTTTCATCTTCGTCGACGCGCACCACGACGACGATCGGCGAGGCTTGATCGGCAATCGCGTCGAGCGCAAAGCGCAGCGTGCCGGTGCTGCCGGCCATGCCAATGGCGGTATTGACGTTGGTCACGAGCGTGGGCGTGTCGAGCGGGAAAAAGTCCGCGTCGGCGTCGTCGGCGGTGGCAACCAGGCCGATGATCGCCGTGGCCACGGTGCGGATCGGGCGCACGCCATCGTTGATTTCGATGACTCTGACGCCATGATGATAATCGGATGGCATTTAATTTTCTCCAATAGTAAATTCAGCGTCGGGAAACCGGGGCGGGAAGGAATGGCGGGAGGAAAGCGCCCCAGCCCCCGACAGCCCCCAGTTTTACGCGGGCGCGGAGAGAATGAAAGCGGATTGTGTTGTCATTTGGGATAACACAACAACGCAGGGCGAGGGCGCGTAGGGGCGCGATTTATCGCGCCCAAAACCAGATACGCACGCATGAAACATCCGGCCCATGGGCGCGATAAATCGCGCCCCTACGACGTTACGGCGCGGCGGATACGGGCGGCAATAATTCATACCCGTTGAAACGCACCACCTCTTCGCCGATCCAGTCATTGACCTCGGCGAAGCGTGCTTTCAAAGGCAAAATCTCATTGACCCAGAAGACCGCCGCCGCTTTCTCGGCGTCGCCGAATCCGCCGGTATTGTTGGGGATGATGCCCATCAATTGCGGCGGCACGCGGTGCGCGGCCAATTGATCGTCGCGCGTGGCGTTCTTGATGTTCAGGAAATCGTCCTTCGCGGCGACTTCGGAAATGGGAATGAGCTGGATGCCGTCTTTCTTGCCATTCGGCGCGTACATGAAGAGGTTGCGGAAATTGCCGGGTCCTTTACTATCTTTCAGGGCTTGGCGCAGGTTGTCGACATCGCCCTGGCTGTGCGCGGCGTCGGTCATATAGAGAATGAATCCGGCATGGCTGCCGTTGTTGAAATAGCGCCGGCGGAAAAGCGTCGCGGATTCATTCAGAAAGGCGGAATTGAGCGCGGCGAGGTATTGCGGCAGGCCGTAAACCTCTTGATGCAGATCGGGTTCCAGCAAGTGAAAAATCGCGCCCTTGGGAAATTCGTATTCGTTCTCGTAGGCCGGAACGAAATAATAGCGGGTGAGGTCAAGCGCGCGGCGCACGTATTTGGCGAGCGGCGTTTCCAGCGTCAGCGCCTGGCCCAGGCGGTTGCTTTTCTTCTCCAGATAGGCGTTGCCGAAAACGATGAATTCCCAACAGAAGCGCTCGAACGCCGAACGGGACAGTATTTTATGCGGAATGAACGCGGCGGTCAGCACGTTGCGTTTGACCAGCATCGCCGAGGCGTGAAAGACCGAAGCGCGCACGGCGCGGGCCAGGCCGTCCAGGCTGATCGGCGTTTCGTACCATTTGAACATGCGCGCGCATTCGAGATAATCGAGCAGGCCGCGCCCGGCAATGACCGGTTCGGGGTCGCCGAAGGTAAAGGCGGTTATCGTTGTTTCATTCATTGTTATCGTCCAAATGTAGGGGCGCGATTCATCGCGCCCGGGTTCATTGTGGGGCCGGCTTCCCGCCGGCCAATTCCCAGCCGGCTGGAAGCCGGCCCCACGGAAACCCGACGCGGGCGCGATGAATCGCGCCCCTACGGTTCGCCGTCGTTTCCATCGTCGTCGTTTCCATCGTCGTCGATCTTCAGTTCGAGGTCTATATCGGTCGTCAGCCCGGCGTCGGATAATTTATGCGAGACTTTGGCAATCCACCAGTCCGTCCCGTCGATGGCGGGTTTCCAGCCGGAAACATGGGCGGGCAAATCCGGAAAAATGTCCGGCCGGCCACGGGCGAGCGAGAGCGCGAAGGTGGATACGGCGCGCTCCAGTTTGGCCAGCGCCGCTTTCGCGCCACATTGAGCGTTGCCTTGGCTGGCGTAGCAGTGGCGCAGGGTTTTGATGTTTTCGGTCGCGCTTTCGGAAACTTTCTCTTGCCCTTTTTCCGGCTCGACTCGGACAATGACTTCGCCCTTTTTCCCTGATTGGCGGTCGTACCAGGTGGCTTTAACGGCATTCGCGCCGTCGCGGTCGGCGACGGTGAAGCGGTGCCGGTCGCCGGACTGTCGGGTAATCTTTACCGTTTCGAGCGTCTCTCCGGAGAGGGTTTTTCCGCGCCCGATCTTGAAAAACAGCAGCTTTCCGGATTTGATATTGGCGATCGCGTCGTACCGTTCCGCGAGGCGGGTGAGAAAGCTGGCGTCGGATTCGTCGGTCTGGTCCAGGTGTTCAATGACTTCGCCCGCCAATTCCGGCGAGACGGCGGCTTCCAGTCCGTTTTCTTCCGCGATGGTTTGCACGATCGCGCCGACGGTGGTTTGATGCCAGGAGCGCTCTTTTTTGTTGGATAGCCCTTCGCGCAGGTCGGCGCTACGGGCGCGGATCGTCAATTGATCCGGCGCGCCGGAATGCTCGACCTCGTCGACGGTGTAGGTGCCTTTGTCGACCAGGCCGGTATCCGACCAGCCGAGCCAAAGGTGCACCTCGACGCCGCGCTTGGGGAGGTCGAGCAGGCCATCGGCGTCGGATAGCGTGATGTCGAGCTGGTCCGCCTCCATGCCCCGGTTGTCGGTCAGCGAGAGCTGCATCAGGCGCGGTGCGAGGCGGGTGTTCAGGTCGGCGCTGGCGAGCGTCAGGCGCCAAAGGGGGCGGGGGTAGGCGGCCATCAACACCCCATTGCGTCGTCGGTTCGATCGTCGGACAATTGCCCCACGTCGTCATCGTCGATGCGTTTGAGCGATAAGGTAAATTCGGTTTTTCTGGGGGTGCCGTCCTGGAAAAACACCGTTCCGGTCTCTTCGAGCGACTCAATGACGAACAGGCCGTAGAGCGTCCCGTTGCCGTCGATCAGCACGTAAGCCTTGCCGGTATCGGCCATCGCGTAGAGGACTTCCAGCCAGCCCGGATCGCCGGAAATTTCGGGGTACAGGACGCCGGCCAGCGTGACGCTTTCATCGTCCGGACCGATGAACTGCCGCGCCGGGCGCAGTCCGACGCGCGAATTCGACGGATGCCGCCAGCCCATTTGATGCTGAAACGATTGATACGGCGCTGTGTCGAGCGCGAAGACGAATTGACCGAGGCACATCATGCTCATGGCGTTAAAGACCCTTTATCGCGCCCGATTCTGTCGGCGCACAATTTATCGTGCCCGGAACCCAACCCAAGGGCGCGATAAATCGCGCCCCTACGTGGGGAAAAATGGGCGCGCCGGACGCAGGGGCGCGGGTCATCGCAAGCCCAGGTTCATAGTCGCCGATTGCCCGGCGTTGGGGCCATTTTTGAGGACGCCGGTCAACTCGACGGTCAGCGCCGACGTATCCATGAGCATCGTGATTTTCGCGGGTTTTATACGCGGCTCCCATTTGATCACGGCGGTGGCGGTCGCGGCCATCACCCGCAAACGGGTGCGGGCGTTGATCGGCGCGTCGATCAGGTCCGGGACAATGCTGCCGAAATTGCGCCGCATCACGCGCGTTCCGATCGGCGTGGTCAAGATTTTCTGGATCGATTGACGGATATGCTCGATGTCCGTTTTCGTCCGGCCTGTGCTGGCGTCCATCCCTTGATACATGGCGTTTCCTAGTCCGGAAGAAGAAACCACGCGCGCCCGGACGAGGTGTGTCCGCAGCTCGCGGCGTGCCCCTCGCGGCAGACGGGAATCCCGTTGAGCGTCATCCAGCTCGAGCCTTGCGCCATGACGGGCGCGGCGTGTGGCGGCAGGCCGTGCGGCGTGACGGGATCGCCGAGCAGCACCACGTTCTGGCCCTCGACCTTGAAAAAATCCTGACCGCCGTTGAGTTGCGTGCCCCCGGCGGCATCGAGGCCATAAACGGCGATCCCGTAGCTCATCACTGGACCCCCTGGAATTTCGGCGTCGTCAGCGTCGTACCGTCGCCGCGCAACTCCAGCGTCGTCGCGCCGATGGTCAGGATGATTTTTCCGCCGTCCGGTACGGACAGCCGGGCTTCGTGCGTCGCGTGGTCGTAGTGCCAGCGCGCGCCGTCCTTCCATTCCCGCACCTCTTTGTTGGGGTCGTTCGAGGGCGGCGTCGCGGCGTCACAATACAGCCCGGTAATGGCGACTCCCGCGCCGGTTTCGCCGGACGGGGAGAGAATCAGGCAGCGTTCGCCGACCGTCGGCGGATTCCAGTCGCGCGTTCCTTCGCCATTCGGCGCGGCGCGGCGTTCGCACCATTGCAGCCAATCGGTGGTCAGCCCGCCGGACTCCACCCGGCAGAGCGCGGCGGCGTAGTCGACGGCAACGATCGTACCCAGGCGAATCAAGGATTCGAGACGCCGGCTCAGGTCGGGGGAAAGATTGGACTTGGATTCCATCCGCGCATCATGGCGGAGTCGCCGCGCGGGCGCGAGGGAAAGGCGTTGTAACGCGGGGAGGGACAACGAAAACCGGCTATACTCCGGCGCGGGGGCAACAAAAAAGCCCCGCTTGCAACGGGGCTTTTTTGCCAATCAACCCCCCTGCGTTTGGCAAAATCGGGAGGTGACTGAGGTGAAACGAGTCCATGCACGCGGACTTCAACGCTTGCTCAAAGCAGTCGTTATGGCGATCATCATAATGATTTTGCTCTGGCCACGCAAGTGTTGGTAGCTCCCTAGCCGTACCCGCCTTCCGCCCGCACGGGGAAGGCGGTCCCTCCCGTTACCGAATCCCTTCCGCCGCCGCGCGCGTAGGGGCGCGATTTATCGCGCCCTTGGGCCGGATGTTCCGCGCGCACAGCGGGTTTTTCCGTGGTTTGGGCACGATGAATCGTGCCCCTACCGAATCCCTTCCGCCACATGCGCCAGGAGTAAATCATCGATCGCGTCCCGGTCGGCCTTTGAAAAACCGAGCAGCGGGCGCGCGGCGTATTGGGCCGAGCGGTTCTTGCCGACCTGGTCGCGCAGACCGAAATGATGGATAGCGGCGATGCGCCCAGTACGACTTTTGAAGGTGAGCGTGATTTCGTCCGCAGTGCGGACGAGGCGCATGTGCTGCGTTGCCTTGAGCTTGGCGAACATCTTCTTGCGGAGCTTTTTCCCGCCGGTAATCGGCTTGATCCGGGTCGTCATGCGCTCCTTGAGGAAGCGCCACGGATGCTTGCCGCCTTCCGCGACCAGATAGCGCTTGTCCTGTTCGACGATGCTTTTGATGGCAACGGTTTTTTCGATGCCGCCACCGCGTATCGACTTGTATTTGAAATGGTAGCCCTTGGGCTTTTGTTTGATGCGCGGCGTGAATGGCGTGCCGTCCGGCGCGATATTCTTGCCGATGCGCGCGACATTCGTCCGGCGTATCTGTTGGCCTATTTTGAGGCCGAGCTTGCGCCGGCCGGCCGGGGATAGCGCGGCGGCCAGGCTGTCCAGCGTGTGGTCCAGGCGTTCCATGCCTTCAATGGTTTCACTCATGCGGTTTCTCCTTTTTCAAGCGTGTCGACGGCTTCAATGCAGTCCAGCAGTTCATCAACAAGCGGGGCCAGCAGGCGGGCGATCGCGCTGGCGACGCCTTCCGTCAGGTGGTGTTTTTGGACTGGGCCGAGGTTGAGGCTTAAGGTCGTTTCGCTCGCGTAGCGCGCGGCTTCGGCGACCGCGTGGGAGGCGTCGACGGCGGACATGATGTCGGATAAGCGTTCGGACAGCGAACGGGACGATGGCAGGATCAGGGCAGGGTTGGCGTTCATGGTAAATCTCCGTCAAAAGCGGTTGTGTTTTCCGCTTCCCCGCTTCTGAATGGGGAGGCGGACCGTGCGGGTCAGAAGACCGGAGACGGACACCGGCAGGGCTTGCGCCCTCCCGCACGGCCCGCCATAAAAAGACCATGCCGAGGCCACGGACAAGAAAAAACCGCATGGCGCTCAAGGGCGCTCGGCGGTTCGTCCGCCGTCTTTCCGGGCTTCTGAGACCCGGCCCCCGTTTTTGGCGGGGGCAACGGCATGATACCCCGGCGGGCGCGGATGTCAAGCGCCGGGGCGTTATTTTTCGCGCGCCGACGGATGAATTTGTGTGGCACAATGAGTATTCTTTCCGCCGCGCCTCGGGGACAGGGGCTGGAGAATCCAATGGAACCTTCGATCAACGCGCAAAAATTTGAAGCGGAAATGGCGCAAATCAACGCCATGACGATGAAACTGATGGCCGAAACCCTGAAAATCCAGGCCGAGGCCAAGTGGTATCCGTTTGTGGTGCTGGCGGGCGTCATCGCCGCCGCCATCG
>JAITNL010000070.1 GCA_031290495.1 Accumulibacter sp. | reverse complement strand
TCCTGGGTGATCTTCATGGCGCAAAAATGCGGGCCGCACATCGAGCAAAAGTGCGCGGCCTTGGCCGATTCCCTGGGCAGCGTTTCGTCGTGGAATTCACGCGCCTTGTCCGGGTCGAGGCCGATGTTGAACTGGTCGTCCCAGCGGAACTCGAAGCGCGCCTTGCTCATCGCGTTGTCGCGGATCTGCGCGCCGGGATGACCCTTGGCCAGGTCGGCGGCGTGCGCGGCCAGCTTGTAGGTGATGATCCCTTCCTTGACATCGTCCTTGTCCGGCAGGCCGAGGTGTTCTTTCGGCGTGACGTAGCAGAGCATGGCCGCGCCGTACCAGCCAATCATCGCCGCGCCGATGCCACTGGTGATGTGGTCGTAGCCCGGCGCGATGTCGGTGGTCAAGGGGCCCAGCGTATAGAACGGCGCTTCCTTGCAGTAGCGAAGCTGCAAATCCATGTTCTCCTCGATGAGTTGCATCGGCACATGGCCGGGACCTTCGATGAACACCTGACAATCGTGTTGCCAGGCGATATCGGTGAGTTCGCCGAGCGTCTTCAGTTCGCTGATCTGCGCCTCGTCGTTGGCGTCGAAGATCGAGCCTGGACGCAAGCCGTCGCCCAGACTGAAGCCGGCATCGTAAGCCTGCATGATCGCGCACATTTCTTCAAAGTGCGTGTATAGAAAACTCTCCCGGTGATGGGCGAGGCACCACTTGGCCATGATCGAACCGCCGCGCGAGACGATGCCGGTCAGCCGGCCCACCGTCAGCGGAATGTAAGGCAGCCGCACACCGGCGTGAATGGTGAAATAGTCGACGCCCTGCTCGGCCTGTTCGATCAGCGTATCGCGGAAGATTTCCCAGGTCAGTTCCTCGGCGCGGCCAGCGACCTTTTCGAGCGCCTGATAGATCGGCACGGTGCCGATCGGCACCGGCGAATTGCGCACGATCCACTCGCGCGTCTCGTGGATGTGCTTGCCGGTCGACAGATCCATCACCGTATCGCCGCCCCAGCGAATCGACCAGGCCATCTTTTCGACCTCTTCCCGAATCGACGAGACGAGCGCCGAATTGCCGATGTTGGCGTTGATCTTGACCAGAAAATTGCGCCCGATAATCATCGGCTCGGCTTCCGGATGGTTGATGTTGGCCGGAATCACGGCGCGGCCGCGCGCGACTTCCGAGCGCACGAATCCCGGCGTGATTTCATCGGGAATGCGAGCGCCAAAAGGCTGGCCGGAATGTTGCCGGGTCATCAGCGCCGCCAGTTTTGCGCCTTGCGGGCCGCTGTTTTTCAGCGCTTCGAGATAGGCGCGGCGGTTGTTGTTCTCGCGGATGGCGATAAATTCCATCTCCGGCGTAACGATGCCCTGCCGCGCGTAATGGATCTGCGAGACATTGCGCCCGGACTTGGCGCGGCGCGGTTTTCGCCGCAGACCGGGAAAGCGCAGTTCGCCGAGCGATTCATCGGCGGCGGCCTTGCCGATCCTTTCGCGGCCATACGCCGATGTCAGCTCCGCCAGTTCCTCGCTATCGCCGCGCTCGGCGATCCAGCCGGCGCGCAGCGCGGGCAGCCCTTGCCGGATATCGATCACCGCTTGCGGATCGCCATACGGGCCGGAACAGTCGTAAACGAAGATCGGTGGATTTTGTTCCCCACCGAAAGCCGCCGGCGTATCGGCCTGCGCGATCTCGCGCATCGGCACGCGGATATCGGGACGGCTGCCAGCGACGTAAATCCGGCGCGAATTGGGCAGCGGCTGGATCGCCGCCGCGTCCACGCAAGCCGTGGCCGCCGTGAATTTTTCATTGGCGTTCATGATGTCTCCTTGCAAAACGGCGTTCCAGGAATGGACACGCCGAAATCGAATCACACGCAAGGGATGACGAGGCAGGAGCAAAAGAATGCGATGGCGCGATGGTCTTCTTTCCCTACGCCGGCATTACCCGTACAGGTTCAAAGGGACTGTCTCAGCGACGCCGTAACCGGCGCGCACCCCCAAGGCGGCGTAAGTTAACGGAAATACCGTGGTCAGGCAAGGGCGGCGGGCTGGACAATCGCATGAACACTTTATGCGATTGCCTTACGTGAAGTCCGTTATCCTGAACAACAAATTTAACAAGGATTTCTCTCGCATCGCGCGAAGTGGAACCGCCATGCCTCAAAGCTGGCGGCCAATATCCTCGAGCGCCGCGTTTTCGGAGTCGATTGTCGCAAAGGCCGCGCGCAAGACGGCGGGGATCGTTTGCGGGCGTTCCGAGGTCAGATTGACGAAGAGCCATCGGGTTTCGGCGCGCGCCAGTCTGTGCCGATCAGCCCGGCGCAGAAAGATTGTTTTGCGCGTACAGCGGCGGCTGCCCATGTCCGCGATCCAGGTACACGCCAGAATTTCATCCGCCAGCCGGGCGGGCGTCAGGTACTCGATGAAATGGGAGCGCACATACCACGAAGCGCCCAGTTCCAGATAACGCTCCATCGGCCAGGTCTGCCGCGCCGAGTGTTCGATGGCGGCTTCCTGCATCCAGCGCAAGTATTCCTGATTGTTGACGTGCCCATGAACGTCAATCGAATCGCCTTCGACGCGGATGGTTTTGATGTAAACGGCGGACACGCGCGATTTCCGGATCGGGGCTGTCAATCTTCCCAGCCGCCCCAAGCGAGATGCGCTGGCGACGGCGCCCAGGGATCGACGGGGTAACGGGAAAGACCGGGATACAGGCGGCTCCAGACGATGACGACCAGCAACAGCGCGCCGACGCCCGGCAGCACCGGCTCGAACAGCACCGACCAGTTGGCGTGAGCGTGGATCGTCAGGATCGGGTTGGCGCCGGCGGGCGGGTGCACCGTACGCGTGACCAGCATCAGCGCCAGCGTCAGGGATTGGGCCAGAACATAGACCCAGAGCGCCTCCCCGAAAAGCTGGTAACAGGCTATTCCGGCCAGCGCGCCGATGCAATGTCCGCCCAGCAGCGCGCGGGGCTGGGCGGCGGGCGCGCGGGTGAACGCGAACAGGAAAACAGCGGTACCGCCGAGCGAGGCGAGGAGTAACGGAGAGCGCGGCAGTTCGGAAACGGCGAGCGCCAGCGCGATGCCGACGGCAATTCCGAACATGCACCAGAGAAGACGGAGAAAGGGATGGCGATGCATCGATCTGTTCTCTTTCGGGAAAAATCCGTTCAATCAGCCGCGCCGCAGCCGTTCGAGCTGCGGCCTGAGCTTTTCGACCGTGGCGGTGAAATCGGCGAGGCGTTTCTTCTCCTGCTCGACGACCTGCGCCGGCGCGCGCGCGACGAAACTTTCATTGGCGAGCTTGGCGGCGGCTTTGCCGATCTCGGCGTCGAGCCGGGCGATTTCCTTGGCCAGGCGCTCGGTTTCGGCGGCGACGTCGATCTCGATCTTGAGCATCAGGCGGATTTCGCCAAGCACCGCGATCGGCGCGTCGGCGTCTTCCGGCAGACGCTCGACGATTTGCACCTCGGCGAGCTTGGCCAGCGCCTTCAGATACGGCGCGTGGAGTTCCAGCGCCACGGCGTCGCCGCTGGCGATCAAGGGCACTTTCTGGGCGGGAGAAATACCCATCTCACCGCGCAGATTGCGGCAGGCGTAGGCCAGTTCCTTGAGCTGCCGCACTTCTCCTTCGCTGACTTCATCGGGCTGCAACGGATCGGTCTTGGGGTAGGCGGCCAGCATGATCGAGTCATGCGTTTTGCGGCCCGCCAGCGGCGCGACGGCCTGCCACAACTCCTCGGTGATGAACGGAATCAACGGATGCGCCAGACGCAACACGGTTTCCAGCACCGTCAGCAGCGTGCGCCGCGTGGCGCGGGCTTGTTCCGGCAAATTGGCCTGGATTTGCACTTTGGCGAGTTCGAGATACCAATCGCAAAATTCGTCCCAGACAAATTCGTAGATGGCGCGGGCGAGCAGGTCGAAGCGGTAATCGGCGAAATACCGCGCGATTTCGGCTTCGGTACGTTGTAGTTGGCTGACGATCCAGCGGTCGGCGAACGAGAAATCGGCGGCTGCCGGCGCGGAATCGAGGCCGCAATCCTGCCCCTCGCAATTCATCAGCACGAAGCGCGTGGCGTTCCACAATTTGTTGCAGAAGTTGCGGTAGCCCTCGCAGCGATGCAGGTCGAACTTGATGTCGCGGCCGGGACTGGCCAGCGACAGGAAAGTGAAGCGCAGCGCGTCGGTACCGAAAGCGGCAATGCCGTCCGGGAATTCCTTGCGCGTGCGCTTTTCGATCTTCGACGCGTCCCTGGGATTCATCAGGCCGGTGATGCGCTTTTGCACCAGCGCGTCGACGCCGATGCTGTCGATCAGGTCGATCGGGTCGAGCACATTGCCCTTGGACTTGCTCATCTTCTGGCCTTCCGCGTCGCGGATCAGGCCATGCACGTAAACATCCTTGAACGGAATTTTGCCGGTGAGGTGTTTGGTCATCATCACCATGCGCGCCACCCAGAAAAAGATGATGTCGAAACCAGTGACGAGCACCGTGGAGGGCAGATACAAATCCAGCGCCGGATTGGATTTTTGCGGGTAATCGGGCGTCCAGTCGAGCGTGGAAAACGGCCACAGCGCAGACGAGTACCAGGTGTCGAGCACGTCCGGGTCGCGGGTCAGTTCGCCGCCGTAGCCCGCGGCGGCGGCCTGCGCCCTGGCTTCCTCTTCGTCGTGCGCGACGTAGACCTGTCCCTGCGCGTCGTACCACGCCGGAATCCGATGCCCCCACCAGAGTTGGCGCGAGATGCACCAGTCCTGGATATTGTTCAGCCACTGGTTATAGGTGTTCACCCAGTTTTCCGGCACGAAGCGGATTTCGCCCGAGGCAACGCATTCGAGCGCCTTGCCGACGATGCTCGTGCCATCGGCGCCGGGCTTCGACATGGCGACGAACCACTGATCGGTGAGCATCGGCTCGATGACCACGCCGCTGCGGTCGCCGCGCGGCACCTTGAGTTTGTGAGGTTCGACTTTTTCCAGCAGATGCGCGGTTTCCAGATCATCGACAACCGCCTTGCGCGCGTCGAAGCGGTCCATGCCGCGATATTTTTCGGGCGCGTTCTCGTCGATCCTGGCGTCGAGCGTCAGGATCGAAATGATCGGCAGATGGTGTCGCTGGCCGACCGCATAGTCATTGAAATCGTGCGCCGGCGTGACTTTCACGACGCCCGTACCGAAGGCACGATCAACGTAAGTATCGGCAATGATCGGAATTTCGCGCGCGGTGAGCGGCAGCTTCACCGTCTTGCCGAGCAGATGCCGGTAACGCTCGTCCTCCGGGTGCACCATCACCGCCGTATCGCCGAGCATGGTTTCCGGACGGGTGGTGGCGACGGTCAGCGATCCGGAACCGTCGGCGAGCGGATAGCGGATATGCCACATGAACCCGTCTTCCTCCTCGCTGACGACTTCCAGGTCGGAGACGGCGGTGCGCAGCACCGGGTCCCAGTTCACCAGCCGCTTGCCGCGATAGATCAGCCCCTCGTTGTAGAGGCGGACGAAAGTTTCGCTGACGGCGCGCGAAAGACCGGCGTCCATCGTGAAGCGCTCGCGCGTCCAGTCCGGCGACGTGCCGAGGCGGCGCATCTGACGGGTGATCGCGCCGCCGGAGTATTTTTTCCACTCCCAGACTTTTTCCAGGAATTTTTCGCGGCCCAGCTCGCGGCGCGAAATCCCCTGCGCGTCGAGTTGGCGTTCGACCACGATCTGCGTGGCAATCCCCGCGTGGTCGGTGCCCGGCTGCCACAGTGTGTTATCGCCGCGCATCCGGTGGTAACGGGTCAGCGCGTCCATGATCGACTGGTTGAAACCGTGGCCCATGTGCAGCGCGCCGGTGACGTTGGGCGGGGGCAGCAGGATGCAGAAAGCCTCGGTCTTGTTCGCGTCGAGACCGACGGCGAAATAGCCCTTGGCCTCCCATTCGGGGTACCAGCGCCGCTCGATGTCGGCCGGTTCAAAGCTCTTGGCGAGTTCCATGGGATCGGATGCGCGATAAAGGTGAAAAAGCGGGGTGGAGAAGACGCGCGATTATACCGGATCGCGTCAGGCGGCCAGCGGTAAAAATGGCTTTGCCCAGGCTGATCGCGTGAATGTTCATGTCATACCGGGGCGTTGATTCCGACAGCTATCCGATGACGCGGCGATGAGTCGTCGGGTTTTGACGCGGTCTTTGATCAGCGCCGCTGGCGCGGGGAAAAACGGTGTCGGATGACGCCGCTCGAGCGGCTTATAGTCTGCGAAACTGCCCCGCCTGTCGGCAGACAGGGCAGACAGGCGCGGCTCATAGCCTACGAAACCTTGCTGTTTTTCCCGTCATTCCTGTTTCTCCCCGTCATTCCCGCGCAAGCGGGAATCCATGCGACTACCGGGAAACCCATGAAACCCTGGATTTCCGCTTGCGCGGGAATGACGGGGCAGGTGTTGTAGGGGCGCGATTCATCGCGCCCGAACCCCGCGCGGTACTCAATCGGACGCGCCGGATGGTGCGTCGGCGGTATCGGGCGCGATGAATCGCGCCCCTACGGTCGTGTTTTTACAGCCGGAATTGCACCGGTGCGGCAAAGACGCGGAACTGGTTGACGATGTTTGGCGGCAGCAGGACATCCACCCGGTTGACGTCGGTCGGATTCCGGGACACGATCAGATCGGCCTGGAACTGGTCAATATCCTCGACCAGGCCGACATCCTCCCAATCGCGGAACAGGGCGATCAGTTCGGCGCGGATCACGCGCGGGGTGACGATGGCCTGACCGGGAGCGAAATTGGTGCCGTCGTTGGCCAGCTTGTAACGCGGGAACTTCTGACTGATGCGCGCGCGCACCGAATAGCGCAGGTACGACAGGGTGTACATCGTTTCGATGTCGCGGTAGCTCGGATCGACCTGGCCGGCGCTGTT
>JAITNL010000032.1 GCA_031290495.1 Accumulibacter sp. | reverse complement strand
AGCCGGTCGCTGTACTTCGGCTTCCTCCCGCCACCCGGTTTGCGCTTGTAGGTGCGCTCCGCGTCACGCCGGGTCGCCGGCAGCAACGGTTCCACTAACGCCCAAAACTCGTCGGAAATCTCCCAAGGATGTGTCCTGGCCATTCGCTAATCCTCCGTTATCACTGTTTCTGCCGCACACCATTTCAATTACGGAGATATTATACTATTATTTTCGGATAAGCACTAATTCACCGGTTGCGTCTTGAGAATCGCTTCACGGTCGATCCAGCCGCGTTCATCGGCAAGTTCCAGCATTCGCCGGATATTGCGGCGGCGCATGAAGACCGGCAGTGGACGGCGATGGATGCGCAGGTCGGAGAAGTCGATCAGGCCGAGTTCGCCGGCGGGCGTCAGGACGACGTTGCCCAGATGCAGCGAACGAAAATAAATGCCAAGCGAATGCAGGCGGATGATGAAAGCGGTGAACAGGCGTTTGATCCGGCGTTCGTCTTCAATGTCCAGCCCCTGCCGGACCAGCGCGCGCAGGGTCGTCCCTGCGAGCGGCCAATAGAGTACCGCGTCCCGCTGTACCGTCGGCGCGCGCCACGCGGCGACCACGCACGGGACGGGAATCCCGCGCAAGGCCAGCGCTTCGGCGTTATCCACGAAACGCCGGGCATACGGATACCACGCCGCCGAGCTGATCAGCCGCTTGCGCCGGAACAGCTTGAGAATGCGGCCATCGGTGAGAAGCAGCACTTTTTCGCCATACGAATCGGCTTCGATGACTTCGGCGTCGGCTTTCAGCGCCAGGTAATCTTCGTGTTCCAAGGTTTCCAGTGCGCGCGTCATCGCGCCTCCGGCAGATGAGCGTCGAGCCAGCGGCAGAGCACCGAATCCGCCGGCCAGTTACGCAGCAAGCGCGCGCGGTCGCGCCGCCAGCCGCGCGCGAAGGCGATATCGCTTCGATGCTGGACCAAGGCGTCGAGGTCGATCAGCACGAGGCGCTGGTCATGCCATAAAAGGTTTGTTGCCTTGAGGTCGCCATGTGTGATGCGCAGGCGAAAAAGCAGGCTGAAAAACGTGGTGATCGCCTTCGCTTCGGCGGCGTCCGGTTCGCGTTCTGGTGACAGGTGTTGCAGGAGATTTTCCCCCGGACAAAATTCGCTGAGCAGGTAGGCGCGCCGCCGCAGCGGCCCGGCGCGTTCCTCGATCAGCGCCAGCGGCGCGGGCGTCGCGATGCCGTGGAACGTCAGCCGATGTCCGGCCAGCCAGGAATGCCACGCCCGACTCGGACGCCAGCAGCGCGACAGGGCGTGATACGGGTTTTTCAGGTTGTAGCGTTTGATCACCCGCGCCCGTCCGTCCACCTCGACACGGGCGACGGTGCAGGTGCCGCCATCCTTGAACGGCGCGCCGCGCGCGATTGCCGCGTCCGGGTCGTCGAGCAGCGCCGCCAGCGCTTCATGTTGCTCGCGGACGACCGACAAAAACAGGCGGGCCGTATGGCGCACGGCGAACTGGCTGCAATCGCGCAAGGTCTTGCCGAGAAAATCCGCGAGGCGTCGTTTTCGCGCCCGTTCGATCATGCTCAGCAGGGCGTCGCGTTCGGGACGCCAGCGCGTCTGTTCAGACGTGTAGGCGTCCAACAGAACGTCGACGCGGGAATCCCAAGCCGACGGCAGTTGGGCGGCCAACAGCGCCAGGTTGTTCATCGGGTCGCCGCGCAGTCGCTCGACACCGTCGCCGTCAATGAGCAACAACGCGCCCGCATGGATGTAGGGGCGCGATTCATCGCGCCCATGGGGTTCAAGAAAATTGCCGAAATGCGGATCGGTCTGAATCAGTCCCGCCGCGTGCAACCGTCCAAGCAGCGCGAAGGCCGGACGCAGCAGGTCCTCCGCCCGCGCGTCGTCCGGCGTCGGGTTTTCCGTAGCCCAGCGCTCGGCCAGCGTGCGCGAATTTTCGAGAAATCCGGTCAGCAGGAAATACCCGTCGCCGTCGAGCGCTCCCGCGCCGACCACGTCCGGCGTGGGCAGGCCGGCGTCGTGCAGCCGGGTCAGCCCCTGCCGCTCGCGCGCCCAATGACGCTTGCCGCACCGGTCGATGAACAATTTGACCAGCACGCGTTGCCCGCGCCAGCGCGCGTCGCCAACCAGACGCTTGCCCGGCAGCACACGCAGCAAGCGCGATACGGCGATGCTTTCTCCGTCGGCATCGCGTACCTGGAAAGGCGTGACCGGTTCGCGCCCGGCGCGGCACAGTTCGCCGGTCGACAGGCGCGCGACGGCTGTCATTCCCGCCCCGCGAAAAAATCGACGATGCGGCGAATACGCCGCTTGTCATCCGCGTTCAACCGGGAGTGCCCCGCATAATCGAGATAAAAACGCAGACGCCGGGTGCGCGTCAAATGGTATTTGGCCAGCTTGTCCAGGCAGGCGAGATCCTTGACGATGCGGTAGCGCAGGAACGGCCCCCACCAGAATCCGCCGGTCGGGCAATCGATCACATAAACGACGGGCGTTTGCCCCTCGCTGACCAGGAGATTGCGCCATTTCAGGTCGTTGTGTACGAAACCGGCGTCGTGCATCCGCCGGGCAATACGCGCCATCTGCGCCGACACCTGGGAGAGCCAACGCCGGTCGCGCAGCCGCGCGTCGTTCTCTTGCGCCAGCCGCGCCAGATCGGACGTATCGCGGATTTCCCCGGTAACCAGCGCGCCGCGCCTGAAACCACCGTAGCGGCGTTCGATGCCGTAAGCCAACAGCCGCGCGGTCGGGATTCCCCATTCCCGGAAGGCCAACAGGTTCCGCCATTCCGCTTTCACTCGTGGCGGCGAGAACCATTGGCGCAAGCCGAACCAACGCCTGACCGCGTTCTTGCCGTTGCCGGCGTAACGCTTGACGTAGTAACTCCGGCCCTCGCGCTCGACGCGCAGCATTTCGCTGAGCGGGGCTTGGGTGATCCGTTCGCCGGTCAGCGCGAATATCTGTTCCAGGCTGGCGAACGCGCGTCCGGCGACGCCGCCGTTGAGTTCCGGATCGAACCACCAGAACTTCACGTCATTCCCTCGGCGTGCTTGCGCAGATAACGTTCGCGCAAACGTTCCGCCTCGCCGGCCAGTTTTTCCAGCAACGTCCGTTCGTCGCGCAGGATGTCGCGCAGCGGACGCTCGAAATAGCCTTGCAGGAAACGCAACAGATCGCGGCAGGTCAACCCGATGTCCAGCGCCGAGAAGTACAACGCGGCGAGATCCTTGTCGCGCCAGCGTCGCGGCGTGCTGTGGCGAATCTGCGCGCGATGCAGGTCGATCAGCGACAGTTTCAGGCGTTCCGGCGTGGGCGCGGGATCGAGATGCAGCAGAAAATGACAGAGATAGAAATCACGATGATTGACGCCGCCCGCGTGCATGCGCCGCGCCATCCCGGCGACGCGCCGGAGCAGCGCGCGTTTCAGCGCCGGCGGCGGCGGATTGACCGGCCAGTCGCGGCAGAAATCCTCCAGGCTGATCGTCGGCGTCAGCTCCTCGGTGACCAGGAAGGAATGTCGTGTCGCCGGATTGCGCCCGCGCTGTCCGAAGGCGACGCCGTGCAGGGTCTCGACGCCAAGCGGCCCAAGCCGCGCCATCGCCCGCCATTCGTTGCTCGCGCCGAGAATCGGCAAGCGCAGGCAGAGCAGGTTCTTGACGATCTCGGCCCAACCGACGCCGCGATGAATCTTGACGAAGTAGCTTCGTCCGGCGACTTCGGTACGCAAGGTGCGGCGCGCTTCGAGTTCGCGGAATACCTCGCCATGCAGCGCTTCGACGGCGGCGAAAGGATCGCGCCCGGCCCACAACGAGCGGAACGGCTCGTCGAGGATCGGCGCCGAATCGCTCACGCGGCATCCCCCAGAATCAAATCGGCGGCGCGTTCGGCATTGCTGTAGATGTCCGCCGTTTCGGCGAAACGCAGCGCGTTGGCCTGCCAGCGGCTGCGCGCCGCCGGGTCGGACAGCATTCGTTCCAGCGCGGCGTTCAGCGCTTCTTGCGCGAACGGTTCGGCAATGACCTGGCCGCCGTCGGCCTCATCGACGTAATGCGCATAACCGCAGACCGCGGTCGTCAGCACCGGCAGACCGGCGACCAGCGCTTCGAGCAAGACGGTGCCGGTGTTTTCGTTGTACGCCGGGTGAATCAGTAGATCCGCGCCAAGCAGGAAACGCGCGATGTCGCCGCGTCCCGGCAGGATGGCGACGTTTTCGGTGATGCCCAGTGAACGCGCCAGACGCAGAAACGACGCCGGGTCGTCCTCACCGATGGCGATCAGCCGCGCGCGCGCGCGCAGCGCTTCCGGCAGACGGGCCAGTGCCTTCAGACTGCGGTCCAGCCCTTTGGTCTTGAAGCCCGAACCGATCTGCAGGAGCAGCAGATCGTCCTCGCCCAGGGCGAACTCGCGGCGGAACTCCGCGCGGATTTCGGCGGCGTTGGCCGGCGCGCAACGATCGCGGGAAACGCCGGGCGGCAGCAAATGGAAACGTTGCTCCGGCGTGCCGTAGTGCCGCTCGAAAAAGACTTGCTGAACCCGCGAGATCATCAGGATTTCAGTGCGGCTTTCCGGCGCGAACACGGCGCGCTCGCAGGCCGCGAAGTGGCGATAGCGCCCGGAGAACCGGTACAGCGGATTGCGCAAAGTGCGCACCTTTTCCTCATAACAAGGATCGGCGGCAAAATAGACGTCCAGCCCCGGCATTTTGTTGAAGCCGACCACCCGCGCGACCGGACGCCGGTCGAGATCGCGCGCCACCCAATCGTTGAAACGGGCGTAACGGCGCGCGTTGCTGAACGCCGTCACCGGCACGACGAGAAGCTCGAATCCGTCCGGGACATCGCCCGTCCATTCGAGCGTGTAAACCCGGATCGCGTGGCCGCGCGACTGGCAGGCCAGCGCGATGCGCAGAAAATCGCGCTGCAGCCCGCCGAACGGGAAATATTTGTAGAGGCAAAAGGCCAGTTGCATCAGTTTTCTTCCGGGGGCGCGTCGGCGCCGCGCGGGCGTTTGTAACGGTTATAACCCCACAGGTATTGTTCGGGACATTGCAGAATCAAACTTTCGATCTCCTCGTTGATGCGCCGGGCGCGCGCTTCGAGCGTCTCCTCGACCGGCGGCGCAGGCGTGCGCAGGTGCACATGATAACCCGCGCCGCCGGGCAGCCGTTCGGCCCAGATCATCAGCACCGCCGCGCCGCTTTCGCTGAGCCGCGCGGCCAGGGTCATCGTATAGGCCGGTTTGCCGAAAAAATCCAGCCAGCGTCCTTCCCCGCGTTTCGGCGCTTGATCCGGCAACATCCCCACCGCTTCGCCGCGCTTCAATGCCTTGAACAGCGCGCGCACGCCGGAAAGATCGGCCGGGGCGATAGCGAGTTGCCCGCGCGCGCGTCCCGCCTCGATCATGGTTTGTAGCCACGCTTGTTTGGGCGGACGATAAAGCACGGTAATCGGCGCGCGGGTCGATAAATATTGCGCGGTGATTTCAAAACAGCCCAGATGCGGCGTGAGATACAGGATACCCCGACCCGCGCGCGTCGCCGCCTCAACCAGTTCCCAGCCGGAGACCGCGACGACGCGGCCCGCCACTTCGTCGAGCGGGCGCAGCCATATCTTCGGCAATTCAAGGGATTGTCGCCCGGCGTGCGCGATGGCCGCCGCGCGCGCCCGCCGCGCGCCGCTTTCCCCCAGCGCCAAGCGCATGTTTTCGCGCATGTTGCGGCGGTAGGTCGGCGAACAGAACCACGACAGCCAGCCGGCCAGCGCGCCGAGGCGGTGCAGCCAGGCCAGCGGCAAGCGGTTCAGCAAGCGAAAAAGCAGGATCAAGCCATTACTCCGATAAACCAACGCCGGGATTTGCCCTTTTGGGAACCACGAATGAACACGAATAAACCCGGATTATCCACTAGTACCTAGTTGCATAAATCACTAACTGTATTTTTTGGGATTTTTTGATAGACAACAGACTTTGTCCATTCGAATGGAGTCGCTTGTTGATTATGGGCGCGAGTAAAGGCATCGA
>JAITNL010000255.1 GCA_031290495.1 Accumulibacter sp. | reverse complement strand
GATGGACGCGCGCTTCGGTTCGACGGACGCCAGTCACTTCCCCGCTTCGCTTTTTCCGCGTTCGTCTTTTTCACCCATAGCCGAAACATGGCGCTGACGACCGTGCGCGGTTTTTGGCGTGTCTCCTTCACCGGAGCTGCGTCATGACGTCTGCTTCGTCTTCTTCGCCGGCTTCGTCGTCTCCAGCATCCGCTCCGGTGTCTTCCGCTCCCGCGTTTGGCGAGGAACCGGCCTTGTCCGCCGCGACCCAGAACGAGGGCGTTCCATCACCGGCTGGGTTGGCTGCCGGACCCGCCGTTGTCGAGGATCCGTTTTTCATCAAGCCGCCCGACCTGCCGACGCAGATTGGCCCGCTGGGCGTTCGTTTCGACTTCAACGACGGCGCGCGCGTCTGGCTGCCGCGTGGTTCGTGGCACGTCCAGATCGAGGATTTCGAGTCTGGAAATATTTTGTTCGCGTGCGACGCCGACGAAGGGTGGGTGGTCAGTTCCAAGAAGTTCTTTGTGCTTTTCGCGATCAAAATCTGGGTGCGCGGCGACACGGCGCCGATTGTCGATCACGTGATGAATCTTCGCGATCGTCCCGTGCTGATCAAGTTTCCCGTCGGCACGCTCGGCGATCTGATCGGCTGGTTTCCTTACGCCGAAAAATTTTTGGCGAAGCACGGCTGCGTGCTCGAGTGCGCGCTCGGACGCGAGTTGGTCGATATTTTTTCCGCTCAATATCCAGCCATGCGCCTGTCGGTTCCGCAGGAGGTGCGGACGCTCGCGCCTTATGCGTCTTTTCGAATCGGACTGTTTTTTGGCGGCAACAAGAACGATCAGCCGGTCGATTTCCGGATGGTCGGATTGCACCGGACGGCGGGGCACATTCTTGGCGTCGATCCGGCGGAAGAACCGCCGCGTCTGGCGCTCGACATTCCGCGCCGGATTGTCGAGTCGTATGTCTGTATCGCCACCAAGTCGTCGTGTCAGGCCAAATTCTGGAACAACGGGCACGGTTGGAACGCGGTGGTCGCGTATTTGCGCGCGCTGGGCTATCGCGTGCTGGCGATCGATCGCGAGGCGACGGTCGGGATGAGTTTTACCTGGAATCAGATTCCGCACGAGGCCGAGGATTTTACCGGCCATCTTGCGCTGACCGAGCGTATCGCGCTGCTGCGTCACGCCGACTTTTTTATCGGCCTGTCGAGCGGTCTTTCGTGGCTGGCCTGGGCGTGTCGCGTGCCGGTGGTGTTGATCAGCGGTTTTACGTTACCTGTTTGCGAGTTCAACACGCCGTACCGGGTGTTTTCTCCGCACGGCTGCAACGGTTGCTGGGACGACATTACCTTGAATTTCGATCATCGCGATTTCTTCTGGTGCCCGCGCCAAAAAGGCACCGAGCGCCAATACGAGTGTTCGCGCCTGATTACCGGAAAACAGGTGATCGGGCATGTCGAGCGGCTGCTGAAGGATCGCGGGATCGTCGCGCCGAAAGAGCGGGGGGAAAGACGGTGAAACGTTTTGCAGCGGTTTCCGCAAATAACCGTCCTCGGTGGATGCCTGAAAACCTGGATTCCCGCTTTCGCGGGAATGACGGTTATTTGAATGACGGTTATTCAGAGAAACGGATACAGCGCAGCGCCGGTCTTTTTGAAATGGGCGCGGTTGAATGCTTACCAACGCTCCAGCAAGCGTCTGCCCACGTCTTCCGTCAGCAGTTCTTCTTCGTTATCGGGAACCGCCTGGACGTCGGTAAGGACGCCTTTCAGCGTCAAAAAATTCAGCGGTTTTCGGAGAACGAATCCTTCTCTCCGCGTTTCGCCAACGATCTTGTCCCCGGCCTGGATACCGTATTTTTCCCGCACAGCCGCCGGAATGGTGATTTGCCCCTTGGCGGAGACAGTCATGATCTCGTTCATACCCACCCTCTTGTTTCCGAACATTTTACATGTTCCGCATTGTATCGAAATTCCGCCCCGTTTCTGAAATTCTTACGCCTCTCGTTTCTCGCCTCTCATTTCTCGTTTCTGAACTGGAGCATTTGCCATGACTAACCACTTCGATTCTCTCTTTTCTCTTTGCCACGCGTCGGGTGGGTCGGCGGTTTCGATCGAGAAGGCGGTGCGGGAGATTTGCCCCAACAGCGGCGGGTCTTCGGTCATCTTCCAGGCCGTGCGCGAGGCGTATCAGCACAGCGGCGGGTCGTCGGCACTGTTCGAGGCGTCACTGCTGGAAAAACTCGGACGCGGGGACGGCGGACGTAAATTCCTTGTCGCGGTGTCGTTGCTTACGACCTTGCAGACGACGCTGGCGCCGACGGTCATGGCGTTTACTACGCCGGTTAGTACCAGCGTGGATGGCACAAGCGATGGGAATGTCGATGGGGCGCAGTTCATCAGCAGTGGCGGCATATTGACCAGCGCGACGATTGTGGTCAGCGGGAAACAATATGTCTTTTCAAACGGGTCGACTATCGGCAATATCGTCAGTTCGGGCGGGTCACAAACGCTTTATGACGGCGGAATCACCTCCGCCACCACCCTCTCCACCGGCGGGCGACAATATGTCTCCTCCGGCGGAACCGCCACCTCCACCACCGTCTCTGCCGGCGGGGCGCAACGAGTCTACGCTGGCGGAAGCGCCTCCGACACCACCGTCGCCGGCGGCGGCGGGTTCCAAACTGTCTTCGACAGCGGAATCGCCTCCGCCACCACCGTCTTCGCCGGCGGGTTCCAGGATGTCTCCTCCGGCGGAAGCGCCGTCGCTACCACCCTCTCCTCCGGTGGGAACCAATATGTCTCCGCCGGCGGTATCGCCATCTCCGCCATCGTCTCCTCCGGCGGACGCCAGGAAGTCCTCTCCGACGGAACCGCCAACGCCACCACCGTCTCCTCTGGTGGAAATCAATATGTCTTCGCCGGCGGAATCGCCGCCGCCACCACCGTCGCCGCCAGCGGACGCCAATATGTCTCCGGCGGTATCGCCTCCAACACCACCGTCGCCGCCGACGGGTTCCAATATGTTCTCTCCGGCGGAAGCGCCAACGACACCACCATCTCTGCCGGTGGGTTCCAAACGGTCTTCTCCGGTGGAGTCGCCTCCGCCACCACCGTCTCCTCCGGCGGGTTCCAGGATGTCTCCGCCGGCGGAAGCGCCGCCGCTGCCATCCTCTCCGCCGGCGGGAACCAATATGTCCGCTCCGATGGAATCGCCGCCGCCACTACCGTCTTCGCCGACGGACGCCAAGAAGTCCTCGCGGGCGGAACCGCCAACGACACCACCATCTCCGCCGGTGGGAACCAAATTGTCTCCGCCGGCGGAATCGCCGCCGCTGCCATCCTCTCCGTCGGCGGGAACCAATATGTCTCCTCTGGCGGAACCGCTATATCCACCACCGTCGCCTCCGGCGGAAACCAATATGTTGAAGCCGGCGGTTCGGCGGTCAATGTCATCCAGGAAGTCGGCGGTAATATCATTACCACTGTAGGCAGCGGCGCGTTTGCCGCAACCGTGATCAGCGGGAACCACGCTTCCGCTTCCGGCAGCGCTTTTTCCCTGTCAAACGGCAGTGCCACTCATTTCATTCTCTATTCCGGCGGCTTCCAACATGTCTCCGCTGGCGGAATCGCCACATCCACCACCATCTTCGCCGGTGGATTCCAAACGGTCTTCGACGGTGGAGTCGCCTCCGCCACCACCGTCTCCTCCGGCGGGTTCCAGGATGTCTCCTCCGGCGGAATCGCCGCCGCTGCCACCCTCTTCGCCGGCGGGAACCAATATGTCCTCGCCGATGGAATCGCCGCCGCCACCACCGTTTTCGCCGGCGGACGCCAGGAAGTCCTCTCGGGCGGAATCGCCAACGACACCACCGTCTCCTCCGGCGGAGTCCTTTACGCCGCTCATTCCACCGCGATGATCGGCGGGTCTTCCTTCGTCGCCGATGGCGGAATAATTACGGGTAGCGCGCTCACGCTTGACAGCGGCGGCAGCCTCACTATCGAGCGTAGTGGCAGCGATTTGCTGACCATCCAATTCTTCGGCGACGGCAAGCTGATCAAAACCGGCGACGGCAGCCTGACCCTTTACGACAATTTCAGTGACTATACCGGGAGTTATTCGCCCGACGCCGGTACGTTGAAATTGTTCAAAAACGATGATTTGGTGTTCAGCAATATGCTCGGTGCCGGAACCGGCACCCTCGCCTTCGATCTCGGCAGCTTAAATAACAAACTCACCTTCGACTTTGACGACGACAGCAGCATTTTTGTCGACTCCCCTTTTATGGGGACTATCGAATTGATCAACGCCAAACTCGACCTCAACGACGACTATGTCGAAACAGTGCTGACGGCGGCAACGCTTCAGTTATCCGCTTCCAGTGAAGCCTATCTGATCGGCGACGTAAATACGCCCACCGACGTAACGATTCATGGATTGCGCTTCAACGGCGGAACGCTGAGCTTATTGGCCTTCGATGACGACGATCTCGACCCGAACAACCTGTTGGTCACCACCCTCGACGCGGCGGGTTCCAGCGTCAGTACCGTCAAGATCGACTTCTCCCGTATCTCCCCTATCCGTATAAACGTACCTGATGATGATGATGTTGCTCGTCTCAACTTTTTCGATTACGCCAGCCTCGCGTCCAACTATCAGGAATATCTCGTCAAGGCCACTACCGTAGCGGATGACGCGCAGGGGCAGCAGTTGAGTTTGGAATTGATCGATGAGAATGGCAATCCCGCGTTAGAGACGGAGCAGGTTCGTGATATTCACGATGCTTCTACCAACAATGTCGTCGGCAAGGCCAAATTCGATTATGTGGCGACGATCATTGGCGATGAGACGTCCCCCCCTGGGCTTTATCTCGGCTTTGGCTTGAAGGAGATTGAATCCTACGCCAACAATTCCGTCACGTTGGATAGCAGCAGCGCTAACGCAAGCGTTCCTTTGTTGAGCGCCAAATTGACCGGCGCGGGAAGTTTTGTGTTCTCCGGCTCAAAGGATGCCAAAGTCGGAAACACGGGAAGCGATTATTCCGGGGCGACGATAGTCGATACGCTAACCCTCACGGCAAATAATATCGACAACATCTTCGGGCATACATCTTCGCTTTCGCTGGTGAATGGCGCTGCCGTCGATTTCCAGAAAAACAGTCAGACCGTCGGCGCGTTGAACGGAGAGGCGGGCACTTCGCTGCTTCTCGGTTTGGGCAGTGTGCTTTCCGTCGGCGTGACCGGCGATACTCTCCGCGACGGGCACGGAGTGTTTGAAGGAACGATTTCCGGCGACGGTTCCTTGCTCAAATCCGGTTCCGGCACCTTGATTCTCAGCGGAAACAACAGCTGCGGCGGCGGCACCACCATTTCCGAAGGCACACTGCAAATCGGCAACGGCGGCGTCACGGGCAGCGTTACCGGCAACATCAACAACGACGCCGCGCTGATCTTCAACCGTTCCGACGCCATCACCTACAGCGGCATCTCCGGTTCCGGTTCACTGACCCAATCCGGCAGCGGCGTCCTCACCCTCGATTACGTTACCTACACCGGCGCGACCATCATTTCCGCCGGCACACTGCGAGCCGGCATAGAAAACGCCATCGCAGCCAGCAGTTCCGTCACAGTCGATTCGGGCGCGACCTTCTCGATGGGCGGTTACGACCAAACCGTCACCAAGCTCACCAACAACGGCCTCGTCGATTTCGTCAACCTCGGCAGAACCCTGACCGTCACTGACCTCCTCGACGGCAATGGCACGGTCAGGATGGACGTCAACATCGCCGGAGACCTCGGCAACAGCGACAAAATCGTCGTTGGTGACGTGACAGGCACACATCGCCTGCTCCTCACCAACCTGGGCGCGGCCCCCACCGGCAAAGAATCCCCGCTGATGGTTGCGCAAAAAACGGGATACAGCGAATCGATGTACACCTTCACTGGCGGTCTTGACGTCGGCGCTTCCCGGTATCTGGTACTCAACGGCCTCGCCGCCGGGATGAACGAAGCGAACAACTGGTATCTCGTCTATAGCGGTTGCAGCTCCATCTGCGCCGACTCCGTCGGCGGACAAAGAGTCAACGCCGAGACCGGCTTCCTGCAACTCGCCAATCTGGGACAGCGCGTCGGCGAACACCGTAATCTGCCGCTGGAACCACAATCCTGGGCCAGAACGTATCGCAGCCAAGGTTCCGAAGACGGCAAACGCGGTTTCTTCGGCTACGACCAGGACACTACCGGCGTACAGATCGGCCGCGAACTCCTTGCCCATGCCACCGGAAACGGCGGCACCATCCGTGCCGCTCTCTCCTTCGACTACGCCGAAACCAAAGCCGATTTCGACGACCAAGCGCGACACCGGCTCGATGAAAGCAGAAAGCTACGCGCTGGGCGCTTATTTCACCCACACAGCAGCGAACGGCGCGTATGTCAATGTGGTCGGCCAGGCCGCCAAACTCCATAACGACTTCACCATCAAGAGCGATAGTTCCCGCGACAAAGCCACCCAAAAAGGCTGGCGCGCGGGCATCTCCCTTGAAGGCGGTGTTCCCCTGTGGAAAATCGACAACGCCTGGTTGCTCGAAGGTCAGGCGCAGTTGAGCTACCAATACACGAAGTACCAAGGCTTCAAGGACAACACGTTCAACGTCGACAAATACGACGCCGACACTCTGCGCGGTCGTATTGGCGCGCGGCTGGTCAGAGAACTGACGACCGCCGAAAACAAACCCTTGAAGCTATACGGACTGGTCAACGTACATCATGACTTTTTCAAGCCCGAACGCGTTACCTTCGTCAACGATGGGGTTTCTACCTCCGTTTCCGAACGCTACGGCAAATCCTGGGGCGAGCTGGGCGTCGGGATTCAGGGCTGGGCGAACAAATCCACTTCGGTCTTTGGCGATGTTCGCTATCAACACGGGTTTTCTTCGCCCGACAAGGGCGATGCCAGGGAAGGCGGCTCGGTGAATATCGGGGTACGGTTCAGGTTTTAAGCGTTGGCGGGCGGCCCAGCATTGCCGTTTTCCGAAGCCGAAACCAGAAACTGGCGTCCTTTCACGAACGCCAGTTTTTTATCCAGGCGAACCGTGGAATGTAACGCGGGACGGTATACAAAGCGTAGGGGCAGACCCGCGTGTCCGCCCTTGCCGGGGCAATGTGGATGTTCCAGGGCGCACACATGGGGGCGCCCCTGCAAGAGACGCCAGTTTTTTATGGTGATAGTCAAAAATATCGACACGCTTCCATCCTGGGCGCGATGCACCTGGACATCCGCTCTGACTCAGCCCCACGCCCCGCGGCTCTTTCTTGACCCGGCCGCAGCCGCGTGTGCCGTCAACCTTCCGATACCAGGCGTGAAAGTGCCGCGCGTTCCAGCCCTGGTGACGTTCCAGGTAACCTTCGGTCAGCTTCAGTACTTCATCCACGGGCGCTCTCCGACTCGATACTTGCTCCAGACGATGGGCTATCGGCCCGTCCAGACATTCCGCTTCATAACACACCAGAGGTACCGACGAAAACTCCGCTCGCCAACGCTCAACAGCCGCGCCGCTTCTTCCCGCGTCAGCCGCCCCTCCACATTCATACGCTTCTTCAAATTTCATCTTCCGTATCTCATGTAACAGCTCAGTCCGTCTCATCGCCCCCCTTAGGTGAATGTGAATAGCGGACAGATTACGTGCCGCAAAACCGGACAGATTGAAAACCCGTGGCATCTGTTTTTCATTGAACTCCCCCGGCCGGCCATAATTTGATACGCTACGCGACTAATTTTGCACGCGAAAAAACACTTGCCTTCGACCGTGACCGCTCTTCCATTACTTTATCGCCACCTTACGCCGCCATGAATACTTCCTTGCCCAAGATTACCCAGATTCCCGACTTTCAGACCGGCAGTGAACTCATCGACGGTGTTCCGCTGGCTGATCCGATCGCGGCGACCAATGAGATCAACCTGATTCTCGACAGTCTGCTGGCCGCCACGCTTGAACATCAAGTGTATTTCGAACTGCTCGAACGTCTCTGTTTGCCAATTACCTTCGTTACCGAGAAATTGACCAAGTGCTATTTGAACAAGCCGGTTCCGCTCGACGAAGAAGAAGACGCTTTTTTCCAGAGGGTCGAGCTGCTCTGGATAAAAATGGCGCAAGCCTACACGCGTTGCGTGGAATTGGGCATGCCGGAATTTGAAGATTCTTCCCGGCTCGAACACCTTGCCATCCTGCTGTACCGCTGCATCCACTTTACCGGCATGGCCATCATCGAACATTATCGCGCGCGCCGGGAAGTGCCGTGGGGTCTGTGGCTCGACCTGCACAGCCATTACCGGACGGCGGAAGAAAAGCGTGTGGACAAACTGCCGCTCCCGAACATCCTCGAAGAGCACACCGAACAAACGCATTGCGCCGCCGCCTACCTCGCTTTCGTTCTGTGCGAAATGGCGGGAAGCTACAGTCTTTCCCTGCGCGACCAGAAACTGGTTCGCCGCTGGGCCATCGACTGGGCACCGACGATCGGTTTGCACGCTGTCGCCGCTGGACAACCGCTGCCGGCCTTCGTCATCGATTTGTTGCAGGATGTCGCCTTGCGTTCGTCGCAGGAATGTATGCGCATCGACCAGATCCGGCGTCTCGATACGACGCTCCTGGCCGACCACATCGTTCAGATACGGCAAAAACTGCGGCAACGCATCCCGCCGTCCCAGATCGGCCTTGGCGAAGACTGTACGCGGCATCAATGCGCCAGTCTGCTCAGCCTCCTCTCGCGCCAGTGGTCGCAAGCGCGCGCCGCGCGCAAGTTTCGCCGCCACGCGACTTCGGGACTGGTACGGATCAGCACGGGCTTTGAGGAGATGTACTATTTCATCTCGGGCAAGGAATTTCGCCAGCCCGAACACCCGCGCCTGTCTCCAGGCAGCAGCTTCGACGATGTATTTGCCTTGCGCTTTCAGGGAACGCAGCAACAAACGCCGCAGTTCCAGCAAGAGAAACTCGCGGCGTCCTACAAAGCGGACGTTTGGGAAATGGTCGATCAATCGGCCAACGGCTTTCGCCTGATCCGCCACGTCGATGGCCGGAGAATAGCGCATGGTCAGCTGCTCGCCTTGAGTCCGCAAGACAACGCGCGTTACTTGCTGGCGCAAGTGACCTGGCTGATGCAGGCCAGCAATGGCGGTCTGATCGCCGGTCTCCGCGTGTTGCCCGGATTGCCGCAAGCCATCAGCGCGCGCTCGTCCGCCGCTTCGGAAATCGGCCCGAAAAAACAATACCAGCGCGCCTTCCTGCTGCCCGCGCTGCCCACCGCCGAAGCCGAAGAATCGCTGGTGCTCCCGTCGGGATGGTTCCGGCCCGAACTGGTGATCGACATCTACACCGACAGCGCCAAATGCGCCAAGCTCAAAAAAGTGCTCGAATCAGGCCCAGACTTTGAACGCGTCAGTTTCGATCTGGAGTGATTCCTCCAGCCAAAGCGGTGTTTTACGCTCAGGCGAAACCGCGAAAATCCGTAAATGTTTCGGCGGCGACACGCTCGGTGCGCAACTGGTTTTCCGGCGCGTCGGGATCGGCGTGACCGAGCGCCATGCCGCCGATGACCCGCTCGTTTTCCGGCAAACCGAGCGTTTGCCGGAGGGTGTCCTGGAAATCGGCGAATGCCAACTGCGGGCAGGTATCGAGTCCGCGCGCCCGCGCGGCGAGCATCAGGTTCTCCAGGAACATGCCGTAATCGAGCAACATTCCCGGCGCAAAAATGCGGTCAAAGGTAAAAATCAGCCCAACCGGCGCGTCGAAGAATCGGTAATTGCTTAGCCACTGGCGGGCCATTTTTTCCTTGTCGCCATTGGCGATGCCGAGCAAGGCGTAGAGATCGGCGCCGACCTTGCGACGGCGGGAAATCCACGGCTCGGCCCATTGTTTCGGATAGTAGTCGATCTCCGCTCCTTCGATCCCCGATGCCAGGTACTTTTCGGTAATCGCCCGGCCCAGCGCTTCTTTTTCCGCTCCGGCGAGCGCATAGACCCGCCACGGCTGAACGTTGGTGCCCGACGGCGCGCGCGCCGCCAGGTCCAGGAGTTCCTTGACGGTGTCGGCGGCTACCGGCGTGGGCAGGTAGCGGCGAATCGAGCGGCGGGCGCGGATGACGTCATCGACGAATGATGTAGGTGTGTTCATTTTCGGCTCGGTTTACGGTTGGAGGATTTCTTTCAAGGTGGCGACGAGGCGCTCGCATTGCGCGTCGTTGCCGATGGTGATACGCAGATATTGGTCGATGCGCGGCAGCTTGAAGTGCCGAACGATGACGCTGCGCTGACGCAGTTGCGCGGCGAGTTCCGCTGCGTCGCGTTGCGCATGGCGGGTAAAGATGAAGTTGGCCGCCGAGGGCAGTACGTCGAAGCCCAGCCCTTGCAGATCGCCGACCAGCGCCGTCCGGCTGCGCATCACGGCGCGCCGGGTTTTTTCCAGGTACTCGCGGTCGGCCAGCGCCGCCGCCGCGCCGGCGATCGCCACGCGGTCGAGCGGATAGGAATTGAAGCTGTTCTTGATGCGCTCCAGCGCTTCGATCAGCGCCGGGTCGCCGACCGCGTAGCCGACGCGCAGCCCGGCCAGCGCGTGCGATTTGGACAGGGTGCGCACGACCAGCAGGTTAGGGAGACGGCACACCAGCCCGATTGCGGTCTCTCCGCCAAAGTCGACGTAGGCTTCGTCGACCAACACGACCGATTGCCGGTTGGCGGCGGCGAGACGTTCGATGGCGTCGAGCGGCAACAGATGTCCGGTCGGCGCGTTGGGGTTGGCGATGACGATGCCGCCGTTTTCCCGCGCGTAGTCGTCGACCCGGATGGCGAAACGCTCGTCGACCGGAATCGTCACGCTGTCGATCCCGTACAGCCCGCAATAGACGGGGTAGAAGCTGTAGGTGATGTCGGGCAACAGGATCGGCTGTTCGTGTTTGAGCAGCGCCAGGAAGGCGTGCGCCAGAACTTCGTCCGAACCGTTGCCGACGAAAACGTGATCCGGGGTCAGCGCAAATTCGGCAAAATGTTCGGCCACGGCGTGTTTCAGGAGATCGGCGTTGGGATCGGGATACAGGCGCAAAGCGGCGCCGTCGTTCCCGATCTCCCGTTGCATGGCGGCAACGGCGCGTGGCGAGGGCGGATAAGGATTCTCGTTGGTGTTCAGTTTGACCAGGTTGGAAAGCTTGGGCTGTTCGCCGGGGGTGTAGGGGGTCAGGCGGTGAACGAGAGGACTCCAGTAGTGGCTCATGGTGGTATTTGGCAGTGTTTGGGAGTGTTCGGAATGGGGCGGATCGGGAATCCAATGGTATCATGCGCCCCTATTCGCGCTGAACAACCACGACGATTCGACGATCATGCGGCAGGCCGAGATAACCCGAAATACGCTGGAAACCCAAGTCACCGTGCGTCTGAACCTCGATGGCACGGGACAGCGCCAATTCGACACCGGCGTTCCATTCCTTGAACACATGCTCGAACAGGTGGCGCGGCACGGCCTGATCGACCTCGACATCGCGGCGCGCGGCGATCTGCACATCGACGCGCATCATACTGTCGAGGACATCGGCATCACGCTCGGGCAGGCGTTGAGCCGCGCGCTGGGCGACAAGCAGGGGATTCGCCGTTACGGGCACGCCTACGTGCCGCTCGACGAGGCGCTTTCGCGTGTGGTCATCGACCTTTCCGGGCGTCCCGAACTGGTTTTCAACGTGAGCTTTACACGCTCGACGGTCGGCGTGTTCGACGTCGATCTGGTGCGCGAATTTTTCCAGGGCCTGAGCAACCACGCGGCGATCACCCTGCACATCGACAATCTGCGCGGCGAGAACACGCATCACCAGGCGGAGACGGTGTTCAAGGCTTTCGGGCGCGCTTTGCGCATGGCCGTCGAGGCGGACCCGCGCGCGGCGGGGAGCGTGCCTTCGACCAAGGGCGCGCTTTGATGGCAACCCCGATGGGAACGATCGCCGTCGTCGATTACGGCATGGGCAATCTGCGTTCGGTGTGGCAGGCGCTGGCGCGTGTCGCCGGCGGGCGCGAGGTGCTGGTGACGTCCGATCCGGCGGCGGTAGTGGGGGCCGAGCGGGTGGTTTTCCCAGGACAGGGGGCGATGCCTGACTGTATGCGCGAACTCGACGCGCGGGGATTGCGTCCGGCCGTGCTCGACGCGGCAAAAAACAAGCCGTTTCTCGGTATCTGCATCGGCTTGCAAATGTTGTTCGAACGCAGCGAGGAAGGCGACGTGCCCTGCCTTGGCGTTTTCGCGGGACGCGTGCGCCGCTTCCCGGCGGACAAAATGACGACGCCGGAAGGCGTCCGGCTGAAAGTGCCGCACATGGGCTGGAACGAGGTCACGCAAAATCGCACGCAAAACCAGCCGCACGCTTT
>JAITNL010000201.1 GCA_031290495.1 Accumulibacter sp. | reverse complement strand
TGGTTCGGGTTCTTGCCATCGATCCAGCGAAACACCTGCCGCTCTTGCGCCGCCGCGAGTTTCCGCGGTCGTCCCGTTCCTTGGCTGGAACGCAGCATCCGAATACCTCGACCACGACCGCGCACCCGCGCTCGAATGTTGTACGCCCACGTGTGGCTCATCCCGAACGACGCAGCGACCTTTTTCGGGGCATCGCCTTCCGCCATCCGCTTGGCCGCCAACATCCGCATTTCTTCCAGTGTGTTGTGCGCCAACCCTCTGCCGTCTCTTTTCATGATCTCCAAAATCCATGTCTCTTATCATTATTCTATTGTAAACTAAATTACTGACTGGTGAGTAATGCGATTGCCTTGAACGGAATTTTTTCGTCAAACCAGGGAAAATTTATTCGATAGTGCTGGCCGCCTTGCCATGAATGACGCGCTGAAAAAAGAACTCGCCGGGGTATGCGGTGGAATCGACGCCATCGACGCGCGGCTGCTCGATCTCCTGAACCGCCGGGCGCGCTGCGCGCAGAAGGTTGGCGAGATCAAGGCGCGGCACGGCGAAGAATCGTCATATATCCCGTTCCATCGCCGATATGAGCTTCTTCGAGTTTCGTCGGCAACTGGAATACAAAGCGGAGAGCCGGATTCCTTCTTTCAGGCAATCTGTGGCAGAATGCCCCGCATCGAACCCGTAAAAACCGTCCTGGGAGAACCCTCATGGGGCAAGCCTTGTGTCCTTCCGAATTCGCCGTGGCCATTCACTATGACCCGGACGCCGCGCTCTGGTGCGCCGCCTGCCCGGAAATCGGCGTGTTTACCGAAGCGGCGAGCGTCGACGCGGTCATCGCCTCGTGCTGGGAATTGGCACCCTGGCTGGCCCCGGACTACGGCGTCGATCTGGCGGCGGGCCTGCGCCTGATCTTCTCGGTGGAAGACGCGCCACGCTTCGCGCCCTTTCCAGCGTCCGCCGACGCTACCCACATCTGAGCCGCCATGTCTGCCGGCCTGTATCGCCAGGTGGCGGCGCTTCTGGCCGCGCACGGCTTTTCTCTGGCGGGACAGCGCGGCAGTCATCAAAAGTGGAAAAATGACGCCGGTCTGGCCGTGGCGCTCCCCGTCACGCTGGTCTCCCGGCATACCGGGAACGCCATTCTTCGACAAGCCGGAATCAGCGCGAAAATCTGACCGGGATGGGGTTGCATCATGACTGACGATCTGAAAAATGAACTCGCCGACGCACGTGGCGAAATCGACGCCATCGACGCGCAATTGCTCGATCTCCTGAACCGCCGGGCGCGTTGCGCGCAGAAGGTCGGCGAGATCAAGGCGCGGCACGGCGAAGGAGAGGTCGCCTACCGGCCCGAGCGCGAAGCGCAGGTGTTGCGGCGGATCAGGGACAAAAACGCCGGACCGCTGCCGGACGAGAGCGTGACCGGTTTTTTCCGCGAGGTGATGTCCGCGTGCCTGTCGCTGGAACGTCCTCTGTCCGTGGCCTTCCTGGGACCGCTCGGCACCTTTTCGGAAAGCGCGGCGACCAAGCATTTCGGCCACGCCGCGCGCCTCTCATCACAAGCGTCGATCGACGAAATTTTTCGCGAGGTCGAAGCCGGCCGCGCCGATTTTGCCGTCGTGCCGGTGGAAAACTCGACCGATGGCGCGATAGGGCGCACGCTCGACCTCTTGATGACCTCACCGCTCAAGATAGGCGGGGAAGTCGCGCTGCGTATCCAGCAGCATCTGATGAGCAAGGAAACGTCGCTCGACGCAATCACCCAGGTGTATTCGCACGCGCAATCGCTGGCGCAGTGCCACGAATGGCTGGGCCGCTCGCTGCCCAGGGCGCGGCGCGTCCCGGTCGGCAGCAACGCGCAGGCCGCGCAGTTGGCCGCATCGGAAGCCGGGACGGCGGCGCTGGCCGGAGAAGCCGCCGCAGAGCGCTACGGCCTTATCGTGCTGGCCAGCAATGTGGAAGACGAACCGAACAATACGACGCGCTTTCTCGTGCTCGGACGCCAGGAAAGCGGCCCGTCTGGGTGCGACAAGACCTCGCTGATCATGTCCGCGCCCAATCGCACCGGCTCGCTTGGCGAATTGCTCGCGCCGTTCTCCGACGCCGGTGTATCGATGACGCGCCTGGAGTCGCGGCCAGCGCGCCATACGCTATGGGACTATGTGTTTTACGTCGATGTCGAAGGGCACCGCGACGATCCGGCGGTGGCCCGCGCGTTGACCGAACTCGCGCGCCGCGCCGCTTACCTGAAAGTGCTCGGGTCGTATCCCGTCGCCGTTTGTTGAATTTGGAAAAGCGGATAAGCACAGCGAACATAACGGGCGCAGCAAAAAACAACGCAGACATCGGCAAGCATAGAGCGTGAGCCAAGGTTGGTATAAAGAAGGGAAAAACCAATGGGTATAAAACATAAGGCTTGGGCGTTGTTTCCCGTACTCGTGCCGGTAGTTTTTGGCGCCCTTTCCATCGGATCGCCCTGAAGATAACCGTAATTCGATGCTCCAGCCCTGTGGATCACCCCGCTTCCTGTCCACTTCTTTACCCTCTATGTGTTACACTTAATCACAGAATCAATTTCAAGGAGGAAGTAAATCATGGATTTTGCCCGCACAATGAAAGAAAAAGCGAAAAATTTGCAAAAACGGATCGTGTTGCCGGAAGGCAGTGAGGAGCGCACGATTGCGGCCGCGGTCGAGCTGGTCAAACAGCGCTACGCCAAAGAGGTAACGCTGCTGGCGGCGCGGGACGACGTGGTAAAAAACGCCAAGGGCGCGGACCTGAGCGGCATCACCATCATCGACCCCACGACTTCGGAATGGCTGCCGGAATTTGCCGAAGCGTACTACCAGCTGCGCAAGCACAAGGGTATGACTCAAGTACAGGCCGCCAAGGACGTTCGGCATTTTTTGCGCTTCGGCGCGATGATGGTGCGGCTCGGAAAAGCGGACGCGCTGGTTTCGGGCGCGCTCTCCCCAACCGCTGACGTGCTGCGGGCCGGGCTGATGATCATCGGCACCGCGAGCGGCATCAAAACGGCGTCTTCCTGTTTCATCATGGACACGCATAATGAAAAATGGGGCGCGGGCGGACTGATGTCTTTCTCGGACTGTGCCGTGATTCCCGTGCCAACCGCCGAACAGCTCAGTGACATCGCCATCGCCAGCGCCGCGACGTTCAAGTCGCTGGTAGGCGCGGAACCCGTGGTTGCCATGTTGTCGTTTTCGACCAAAGGATCGGGCGGCGACAACGAAAACGTGCTCCGCGTTCAGGAAGGCGTCAGAATCGCCAGGGAAAAAGCGCCGGGTCTGCGGCTCGATGGCGAATTTCAGGCCGACGCCGCGCTGATTCCCGCCATCACCGAGAGAAAAGCGCCTGGCAGCCCGATCACTGGCAAGGTCAATACCCTGGTGTTCCCTGATCTTGGCGCGGGCAACATCGGCTACAAGCTCGTGCAGCGGCTCGCCGGCGCCGACGCGTTCGGCCCGTTCCTGCAAGGCTTCGCCAAGCCGATCAGCGACCTGTCACGTGGCTGCTCGGTTGAGGACATCGTCGCCACGTCGTGCGTCACGATGGTGCAGTCGGCGGGGTAGCCGGTCGGCTCAATCGGCAGTATTTTCTTGATTTTCAAGGATTTTTCGTCACCTTGGCGGATAACTTTGCCAAGGTGATGTGTTTTGTCCGTCCTGCCTGTTCGCCTCAACGCGTCTTCAAAAGTAGAGTTGTTATAATCTTGGAAACAGAGGTTGTCCGCTCGTTTCCGGTCGTGGTTTCCAGGATGATTTTATTTTCGCCACCCTTTACCGAGTCGCATTTTCCATGCTTACGTGCCGTCCATTTTTCCTGATTGTGTTGCTTTTCCCGTTGCTGGCTGGCGCCCAGCCGATGCCGACGCCGCCCGCGTTGGCGGCCAGAACCTGGTTGCTGGTGGAGGCCGCCTCCGGGCAAGCGCTGGCCGCTCAGGCCATCGAGGAGCGTGTTGAACCGGCTTCGCTGACCAAAATAATGACCGCGTATCTGACCTTCGCCGCGATCCAGCAGGGCAAGATCAAGCTGAACCAGACCGTACTGGTATCGGAAAGGGCGTGGCGAATGCCGGGTTCGCGGATGTTCATCAAGGTCAATACCCAGGTGGCGGTGGAGGATCTGATCAAGGGCCTGATCGTCCAGTCAGGCAACGACGCCAGCGTGGCGCTGGCCGAGGCCATCGCCGGCAGCGAGGATAATTTCGCGCGGACGATGAACCAGGAAGCACAGCGCCTGGGGCTGAAGAACACCCGTTTCGGCAACGCATCGGGGATGCCCGATCCACAGCACTACACGACGGCGCGCGATCTGGCGACGCTGACCATCGCGTTGATCCGCGACTTTCCGAACGAGTACGCCAAGTATTACTCGATGAAGACATTCCGCTACAACAACATCGCTCAACCCAATCGCAACCGTCTGCTCCATCTCGATCCGACCGTAGACGGAATCAAGACAGGCCACACCGAAGCAGCCGGTTATTGCCTGATCGCCTCGTCCAGGCGCGGCGACCGCCGCTTGCTCGCTATCGTCCTCGGCGCGGCCTCAGATAGCGTGCGCACACAAGAAACGCTCAAGCTGCTCAACTACGGCTTTCAATCCTACGAAGCCGTGCGTCTGTATACCAAGGATCAGCCGGTGTCGAACCTGAGAGTGTGGAAAGGGTCGTCGCCGACGGTCAAGGCTGGTTTCCAGAACGATTTTGTCATTGCCGTGCCGAAGGGCTTCGCGCCGCGCCTGAAAACCGAGTTGCTGTCGCGGCAGCCGTTGATGGCGCCGGTCGCCGCCGGGCAGTTCGTCGGCACGCTCAAGGTTTCGCTCGACGACAAGCCTTACGCCGATTTTCCGGCGGTGGCGATCGAAACCGTGTCGGTCGCCGGTATCTTCGGGCGCATGATCGATACTATCCGGCTGTGGTTCAACTGAAAACAGGGGCGGCTTACCTGAATGGCCGCTTCCTGCCGCTGGCCGAAGCGCGCGTCTCGCCGCTCGACCGGGGTTTTCTCTACGCCGACGGCGCGTATGAAATGATCCCGGTCTATTCGCGCCACGCGTTCCGCGTCGACGAGCACTTGCGCCGTCTGCGCCATACGCTGGACGGCATCCGGCTGGCCGATCCGCACAGCGACGCGGAATGGAAAGCGATCGTCGAACGCCTGATCGCCGACGCCGACTTCGAGGATCAGGCGGTCTATATCCAGATCACGCGCGGCGCCGACGACCAGCGCGATCCATGTTTTCCGCCCGGCGTGCCGCCGACGGTGTTCCTGTTCACCTCGCCGCTGGTGCGTCCCACCGTTGCACAACGCGAGACCGGCGTCGCCGCGATCACCGCGCCGGATATTCGCTGGGGACGCTGCGACTTCAAGACGACCGCCCTGCTGGCCAACGTCCTCGCCCGCCAGCTCGCCGCCGACGCCGGCTGCGCCGAGACGATCATGCTGCGCGACGGCTATCTCACCGAAGGCTCATCGACTAACGTTTTCGCCGTGCGCGACGGGGTAATTCTGACACCGCCGCAAGACCATCTGATTCTGCCCGGTATCACCAGCAACGTCGTACTGGAACTCGCCGCCGCGCATCGCGCGCCGCTCGAAATCCGCCCCGTCCGCGAGGAAGAAATGCGCATGGCAGACGAACTCTGGCTCACTTCGTCGGGCAAGGAAATCCTGGCCGTCGTCACGCTCGATGGCCGTCCGGTTGGACAAGGCGCAAACGCCGGCAAGCCGGGACCGGTAACGCGCCGGATGCACGACTGGTTTTGCGCTTACCGCGACGAGGTCATGCGCCATGGCCAACGCTGAACAGCAAGACACGCCGCTCGATTTTCCCTGCGCCTTTCCGCTGAAGATCATGGGACTTGCCGGTGACGCGCTGGCACTGACCGTGCTCGAAGTCGTGCGCCGTCACGCGCCGGATTTCGACGGCGCGAGCATGGAGACGCGCGCGTCGTCCGGTGGAAAATACCTCAGCCTCACCTGCACCATCAACGCCACATCAAGGGCGCAGCTCGACGCGCTTTACCGCGATCTGAGCGTGCATCCGATGGTGAAGTTCATGCTCTAATGTAGTGTTTTATTCTTAAATGAACTTAAATAGACCACTCGACTTCAAAGAAAAATTTGACGTAAATGGGAGAAAGAAATGCGAGTTGCGCATATCGTGGAATGGCGAGGCAAGTGTCACGCTGGCGTGAGCGTAGTGCCCCCCATCGACGATTGCGCGGCCCATCACAACACAGCTCCAAAACCATTCATCTGAACCAATACCGCTCACGATATTGACACACCAAATAAACTCTGCAATTTTTTTGCCAGACATGTCATAATGGTGATATGGAAAATGAATTGAGAACAAACGCGGTACGGTTAAGTCCGGAACAGCAATACGAGATTCGCAAAGGCATCATCCGTCTTTAC
>JAITNL010000200.1 GCA_031290495.1 Accumulibacter sp. | reverse complement strand
ATAGGGGTTGCGCTTTTCCGCGTGCGTGGCCTTGTCGGCCAGGAAATAACGCTCGAAAGTCGCCATTTTCTCCTTGCCGAACAACGGCGAATCCGGGGCGCACCACAGAAACCACATGGCGTCCATACCGTACAGCTTGACCACCGGATTGCCGGTGGCGAAGTAGCCTTGACGCGCCAGACGGTCGACACGGTCGAGGAAGGCCTTGCCGGCAAACGACTGACCGTCGACGTTGAACGAGCGGACCGCGCCGTCGTCGTTCAGGGCGATGCAGCCGTGGTAGAGCAGGTTGACGTCGTGGGCCAGATAGATGCTGCCGTTGGAGTACAGGAAGCGCACGTGTTGTTGCAGCTTCTTGCTATTGACGAACGAGAGCTTCAGTTTTTCCACGACCACGTGCTCTTCATCGTTCAGCACGTCGGGATGCTTGGGATCGATCGTCGGAAAACACGTATCGAGCAAGGGATAGTCCGTGCCGCCGATATTGACCACGCCGCGCGCATAGTCGACCCGGTCGAGCAACAGCCGGTCGTCCATGCCGTAATGCGGGCGGCGCTTGATGATCTGGCTTTCCAGTTTGAACTGGATGACGGCGATGGCCTTTTGCATCTGTGCCATCAGCCGGATTTCCTGTCCGGTGAAATTGTCCTCGGGCGACACCCTGGGAGCGAAACGCTTGCAAGGATCGTCCTTGTACGTTTCCAGGGCGAACGAGGCCAGCGGGATCAGGCTGATGCCGTAGCCGTTCTCCATCGTTTCCAGGTTGCCGTAGCGCAGGCTGGTGCGGATCACGTTGGCCATGCAGGCTTCGCTGCCGGCGGCCGCGCCCATCCACAGAACGTCGTGATTGCCCCACTGGATGTCCACGTCGTGGTAGTCCATCAGCAGATCCATGATGATGTGCGCGCCGGGACCCCGGTCGTAGATGTCGCCAATGACGTGCAGGCGTTCGACGGCCAGACGCCGGATCAGTTCGGCCAGCGCGGTGATGAACACCGTGGCGCTGCCGGTTGACACGATGGTGTCGATCTGGCTCTGGTAAGACGCCACCTTGAATTCGGCGTCCTCCCGATCGTAGAGCAGTTCCTCGACCGTTTCCGCCAGATCGCCGGGCAGGAAGCCGCGCACCGTCGACTGCCGGTATTTGGCCGTCAGACTGCGGCAGAACTTGATTAGCCGGACCAGTTTCAGGCGGCACCATTCGTCCTTGTCCTCGACCGTCGCCAGCATCTGCGGAATCTTCAGTTCGGGGTAGTAGATCAGCGTCGCCAGATTTCGCCGTTCGGACTTTGACAGGATGTTGCCGAACATTTCCTCGATTTGCCGCCAGATCGCTCCCGCGCCGTTGCGGATCACATGATTGAACGCCTCGTGTTCGCCATGCTCGTCGGAGAGGAAATGCTCCGTGCCCTTGGGCAAGCGCAGCAACGCCGAAAAATTGATGATCGCCGTCGAGGCCGCCTGGATCGTTGGGTATTTTTCCGACAGGAGTTGCAGGTATCTGAGTGATGGTTTCGCCATGATGAGCTTTGCTTTGAAATTGTCCGCTTGCGGACACACGCCAAAAGGTTTTGTTCCGTCAAGCGCAAGCCTACCGGGGTAAACGCCAGATATCAATATATGGCGGGCTTCACGGTCGGCATGTAAGGACGGGGTTTGCCCGCCCCTTGCGGCAAGCACAGGAAACAAATGGGGAACAGCCGCAAAGGGCGGGCGAACCCCGCCCTTACAGAAGAATATGTGGGTGCGCGTACCCGATTAAAGCAACTTAAACCATGTCACGTTTCAACCATCAATGAATGACCAGCAAATTTCATGCGATTGCCCTGCGTATTTATCCCGATTACGGAAAACAGCGCCATTACAGTATAAAATTATCAGCTTTCTGGATTCCTGCGACTTGAATTGCAGGACTCGTGTATCGGGCCAGACCAGGATGCCGATTTCCGATCGGGTCGAGGTACAGGATCGAGGCGCGGGTCTTCTGTTGGAGACGGTTTTTTTATCACTCTGGAAACAAGCATGAATACTCAAAAGCAACTGGAACACTTGCTGGAACGGCGGGCGGAAGCGCGTCTGGGCGGGGGGCAGGACAAGATCGACAAGCAGCACGCTCAGGGCCGTTTGACGGCGCGGGAGCGGATCGATTTGTTGCTCGATCCGGGGTCGTTTGAAGAATTTGACATGTTCAAGACGCACCGTTGCCATATTTTCGGCATGGAAAAGACGATGTATCCGGGCGACGGCGTCGTCACCGGGCACGGCACGGTCGGTGAGCGGATCGTCTATGTTTACGCGCAGGATTTCACGGTGCTCGGCGGCTCGTTGTCCGAGACGGTGGCCGAAAAAATCTGCAAGATTCTGGATCTGTCACTGAAAAACGGCGCGCCGGTGGTCGGCCTCAACGATTCGGGCGGCGCGCGTATCCAGGAAGGCATTGAAAGCCTGGCGGGATACTCGGATATTTTCCTGCGCAACGTGATGGCCTCTGGCGTGGTGCCGCAGATTTCGGCAATTCTCGGGCCTTGCGCTGGCGGCGCGGTGTATTCACCGGCGCTGACCGATTTCATCGTCATGGAACGGAAAAATTCGTACATGTTCCTGACCGGCCCCAAGGTGGTGAAATCGGTGTGCCACGAAGACGTGACCATCGAGGAACTCGGCGGCGCCGACATGCACTCCTCGCGCAGCGGCGTGTCCGACTACGCGGCGGAGTCGACCGCCGACGCCATTGCCTACATCAAGCGCCTGCTCACCTTCCTGCCGCAGAACAACCTCGAAACCGCGCCGGTGCTGCCGTGTTCCGACCCGGTCGAACGCGCGTCCGACGTGCTGCGGACGCTCGTTCCCGACAACGCGAACACGGCCTACGACATGAAACAGGTGATCCTGGAAACGGTCGATAACGGCGACTTCTTCGAGGTCAAGGAACAATTCGCGCCCAACCTGATCGTCGGTTTCGCCCGCTACAACGGCGTCAGCGTCGGCATCGTCGCCAATCAGCCGGCCTACCTCTCCGGGGTATTGGACATCGATTCGTCGATCAAGGGCGCGCGCTTCGTGCGTTTCTGCGACTGCTTCAATATCCCGCTGGTCACTTTCGTCGACGTTCCCGGTTTCCTGCCCGGCACGGTGCAGGAATACGGCGGCGTGATCCGCAACGGCGCGAAAATTCTGTACGCCTTCGCCGAGGCGACGGTGCCCAAGATCACGGTGATTACGCGCAAGGCGTATGGCGGCGCGTATTGCGTGATGTCGTCCAAGCATCTGCGCGGCGACATCAACTACGCCTGGCCGAGCGCCGAGGTGGCGGTGATGGGTTCGCGCGGCGCGGTCGAAATCCTGTACAGCCGTCAGGCCAGGGACGCCGGCGACGCAAAAGCCTTTCTGGCGGAAAAAGAGGAGGAATATCACGAGGCCGTCTCCAACCCCTACGTCGCGGCCGAGCGCGGTTACATCGACGACATCATCGTTCCGGCAAACACGCGCGCGCGCATCGTCAAGGCGCTGGTCTTGACGCGCGACAAGCGCGACACGAATCCCACCAAGAAACACGGGAACATTCCGCTGTGACGCGCCCGGAGAGGAGCCAAGAATGACCATCGGACAGAAGCGGGTGGCGGCGGCGCTGGCAGCCGTCGATCTGTACCTGCGGGAAGAGGAAGCGGCGGCGCTGGCGGCACGGGCGGCGGCGTTTGCGCCACGGGCCGCCGCCGAGCCAGGAGTTTGGGCGCAAGCCGGACGTCTCGACGCGATGAACATGCGCCGCCTGATGCAATTGCACGCCTTTGCGCGCGCGCGCTGAACTTCAGCGTATTTTCATGTAATTATTTTTGTAACCATTTTGTAACCATTGCGGAGCCAAGACATGACTGACCATGTAGTAATGACCGAGATGAACTACAGCGCCGACCGTCCCAAGGCGGCCAATCCCGTGAAGATTCAGGATTTGTCGCTGCGCGACGGGCACCAGTCGCTGTTCGCCACGCGCGGACGCACCGAGGACATGATTCCGGTCGCCGAGATGATGGACGAAATCGGCTTTTGGGCCGTGGAAACCTGGGGCGGCGCGACTTTCGACACGATGCACCGTTTTCTCAACGAAGACCCCTGGGAGCGTTTGCGCACACTCAAGCGCTATTTCAGGAAAACGCCGTTCAGCATGTTGCTGCGCGCGCAGAACCTGGTGGGGTATCGCAACTACGCCAACGACGTGGCGCGCGCTTTCGTCGACCGCGCGGTAGCCAACGGGATGGACATTTTCCGCACTTTCGACGCGCTCAACGACTTCCGCAACTTCGAGACCGTGGTCGATCAGATCAAGAAGAACGGCAAGCATTTCCAAGGCTGCATGTGTTACAGCATGACCGAACCGCGCATGGGCGGTGAGGTGTACAACCTCGACTACTACGTCGGCAAGGCCAAGGAACTCGAAGCCCTGGGCGCCGATTCGATCTGCGTCAAGGACATGGCCGGGTTGCTCGCTCCGTATGACACCTACAACCTGGTCAAGGCGTTGAAGGCCGCGGTCAAGGCACCGATCCATCTGCACAGCCACTTCACTTCCGGCATGGCGTCGATGAGCCAATTGAAGGCGATCGAGGCCGGCGTCGACATTCTCGACACCTGCATGACGCCCTACGCCTACCGCACCTCGCATCCGGCCATCGAACCGCTGGTGATGACGCTGCTCGGCACCAACCGCGACACCGGCTTCGACATCCGCAAACTGGCCGCGATCAACGAAGTGCTGGAAAAGCAGATTCTGCCGAAGTACAAGCATCTGCTCGACGACTCGAAGATTTCGGTCATCGACATCAACGTGCTGTTGCACCAGACTCCGGGCGGAATGCTCTCCAACCTGGTCAACCAGTTGCGCGAAATGGATTCGCTCGACAAGATCGACGATGTTTACAGGCAGCTGCCGCGCGTGCGCAAGGAACTCGGCCAGGTTCCGCTGGTCACGCCGACCAGCCAGATCGTCGGCGTGCAGACGGTGAACAACGTGCTCTACGACACGCCGGACGAGCGCTACAAGATGATCACCGCGCAGGTCAAGGATCTGTGCTACGGCCTGTACGGCAAGACCGCCATCCCGATCGACCCGGAAGTGCAGAAAAAGGCGCTCAAGGGCTATCCGCGCGGCGAACAGCCGATCACCTGCCGTCCAGCCGAAGTGCTTGAGCCTGAACTGGAAAAGGCCGGCAAGGACATCGGCGATCTGGCGGCCGACACCGACGATCTGTTGACCTACACGCTGTTCCCGGTAACCGGCAGGAAATTCCTCGAATGGAAATACGGCCGCGCCGAAGCGCCGGCCAGCGTCAAGCCGATCACCCTGGAACAAGTGAAGAAAACCGACGCGCTGGTCAAGAAAGCCAAGGCCGGCGAACTGGTCGAGAAGAAAACCGACGCGCCGGTCAAATCGGAGCGTCTGCGTGCCTTCAATGTGTTCGTCGACAACGAATACTTCACCGTCGAAGTCGACCCGACTGGCGACGCGTCGGTCTTCGTGGCCGCGCCTGTTGTTGCCGCTCCCGTCCATGTTTCCGCCGCGGTTCCCGTGCCCGCCGCGCCCAAGGTGGCTCCAGCTCCGGCGGCAGCGCCAGCGCCCGTCGCCGATGTCGGCGGCACCAAGCTCGCCGCGCCGATGCCTGGGTTGATCATTCGCTACGTCAAAAACGTCGGCGACAAGGTCGCCAAGGGCGAAGCCGTGGTCGTGCTCGAAGCGATGAAAATGGAAAACGCCCTGGTTGCCCCGTGCGACGGCGTGATCAAGGCCATCGGCTTCAAGAGCGGCGATACGGTCGCCAAGGGCGCGGCGCTCTGCGTGATTGAATGAGCGCGCGATTGGGCGGAGCTTTACCGTGTGAATGCCGGGTTTGGCAGCCCGGCCCACAAACGCCGATTGCCGCCCAGTCGGTTCGTGTATGGCGATCCCATGAATAACCATCATTTCCGCGTGGAGCGCGGTGGCTTTACGCGCCAGACATTCAGCAAGAAATCAGCGGCGCTTCGCGCCGCGTTCAGGCAGAGGCAAGGTTTCAAACCGAATTGGCTTTATCATGAAATTCCTCTTTGACATATTTTCCGTCGTCCTTTTCTTCATCGCTTTCAAGTTCAGCGGCATCTTTGCCGCCACCGGCGTCGCCATCGCCGCGGCCTTTGTCCAGATCGGGTGGCTGTTGGCGCGGGGACGCAAGGTCGACAAAATGCTCTGGATCGGTCTGGCGATCATCGTCGTCACCGGCGGTCTGACCTTGCTGTTCCACGACGAGACTTTCATCAAATGGAAGCCGACGGTGCTGTATTGGGCTTTCGCCGCCAGCCTCGGCGGCAGTACGCTGTTCTTCCGCAAAAACCTGATCCACAGCCTGCTGGCCGGGCAGATCGACGCGCCGGATTTCGTCTGGCGGCGGCTCAATCTGGCGTGGATATGCTTCTTTGTTTGCATGGGCTTCGCCAATCTGGCGGTGGCCTTCGCCTTCAATCTATCGACCGAAACATGGGTCAATTTCAAACTGTTCGGCGGCATCGGTCTGATGCTCGTGTTCGCGCTGCTGCAAGGGGTGATGCTGTCGAAATACATCGAGGAGAAGACTGATATGTAGTAAAATGCACCGCCCAACGATACCCGGCCACAGTCACTCTGGTCAGACTTACACAAACCTGTACAAATTTACAAGGAACAAGTTACATGTACAAATTTACGCAAATTGCCGCCGCGCTGCTGGTCGGCGCATCGCTGTCTCTTTCCGCTTTCGCCGCCAGCGCACCCGCCAAAGCGCCAGCCAAACCGCTCGCCAAGCCGCCAGTCAGTGCCGCGCCCGCCAGGACGCCCGAAAAGATATTCGTCAAGGTCAACGGCGTTTCGATCCCGCAAAATCTTGCCGACACTTTCATTTCCGGACAAATATCCAGGGGCGCGCCGGATTCGCCCGAGCTGCGCAGCGCGGTGCGCGAGGAACTGATCCGCCGCGAGTTGCTGGCGCAACAGGCGAAGAACGCCGGACTCGACAAGAGAAGCGATGTCGCGGCGCAGGTCGAAGCGGCCAAACAGGAGGTTCTGATCCGTGGCTATGTGCAGCAATACATCGAGAAAAATCCGATCAAGGACGAACAGTTGCAGGCCGAATACAACAGGATCAAGACGCAGGTCGGCAATACCGAATACAAGACCCGGCACATTCTGGTCAAGGAAGAGTCCGAGGCGAAAGCCATCGTCGCCGAGTTGAAGAAAGACGCCAACAAGTTCGGTGAACTCGCCAAACAGTCGACCGATCCAGGTTCCAAGGACAACGGCGGCGATCTCGGCTGGGGACCACCAGGCAACTACGTCAAGCCGTTCTCCGACGCGCTGATCATGCTGGAAAAAGGCAGGTTCACCGAAATCCCGGTTCATTCGCAGTTTGGCTACCATGTGATCCTGCTTGAAGACACCCGTCCGTTGGTCTTCCCACCGTTCGAGGAAATCAAGCCGCGCGTCCTGCAACAGATGCAGCAACAACAGCTCAACGCCATGGTCGATAAGCTGCGCGCCAGCGCCAAGGTCGAATAAATCGCCGCAAGCGCAACGAGCAAACGCCGGGACGCCACCGTGGTCTCCCGGCGTTTTTCAGTTGGCACACTTGCCGCGAGTTCATCGAGAAGCAGCAGATTGGGAGGGCAGGAAAATATGACTGCTGAGGAATTAAAAGAGCTCATCGGCCTCGGCGAAAACAGCAAGGTGCAATTCAAGGAAATTCTGGACAGTCCGGATTCCATTGCCGCAGAGCTGATCGCTTTTGCCAACGCCAGAGGCGGAGTGTTGATATTCGGTGTAAAGGACAAGACCGGCGAAATAACCGGCTTGGACTTTACGGCCTTGCAAACGCTCAACAATAAATTATCGACCATTGCCAATGAATCGGTAAAACCGCCGCTATTCATCATCACCGAGGCGATTCTGGTTGACGAGGAAACCGGTAAAAAGAAAGTCCTTATTGTCAGTATTGGAGAAGGTGGGAATAAACCATACAAGGATCGCAATGGCGCAATCTGGATGAAGCAGGGCGCCGATAAAAGAAGACTGACCGACAACGACGAAATAGCCCGCCTTTTCCAGCAGAGCGGCAGATTGTACGCCGATGAAATGGAAGTCGCCGGAACAAATATCGATGATGCGGATGAGCGTTTGTTCGCGGCCTATTTCAGAACTCTCTTTGGTCAGACCTATGAGGAAAAACATTTAAGCTTTGAGGACGCCCTCAGGGTAAAACGGATTTTAAGGAACGGAAAACTTACCCTGGCCGGCCTTTTGTTTTTCGGCAGAGATCCTCAGGCCTTCAAGCCGTCGTTTACGATAAAAGCCGTATCCTACTTTGGCAATGATATGGCGGGGACAGCCTATCGCAGCAAGCCTGAATATCTCACGGGAACCGTCCCGGAACTTTTCAAACAGGCAATGATGTATATAAAAAGCAATTTGCGATATTTGCAGCAGGGGCAGGGTTTTAATTCAATTGGCAGCCCGGAAATATCGCTGATCGCCCTTGAAGAAGTGCTTCAAAACGCTCTCATTCACCGCGAGTATTATAAAAACGCCCCGGTACGGCTCCTTGTTTTTGACGACCGCCTGGAAATCATCAGTCCCGGAAAGCTGCCGAACAGTCTGACCGTGGAGGAAATAAAATACGGCAACCCCGTCACTCGCAACAGCCTCATCGCCGCTTTCAGCACCCATACGCTGCCTTACAGCGGCCTGGGTTCCGGCCTGAAACGCGCTCTGGAAAACCAGCCCAATATCGAATTTATCAACGATGTGGAAGGGGAACAGTTTATTGTGAAGATTCCGAGGTGCCAGCCATAACATCGTCGCGTCGTTAAAAATTGGGGGGCAGCTCGATGACTGAACCGGACAACGAAAAAGACAAAAACTCGTGCGCGCAACACAAGCGCATGTCACGAGTTTTTAGACTTGTCCGCTTTCATAGTTTTTGAATTGTCCGCTTTTGTGTGCCCTCTGCCAACGGCTGTAGGGCGTAGCCCGTAAGCCGTTGGCAGAGGGCGGCGAACCGTTTTTTGTCGCTCGGACGGCCTACTTCAGAGCCGCCTCTGGCGTCACCTCCTTTCC
>JAITNL010000073.1 GCA_031290495.1 Accumulibacter sp. | reverse complement strand
CATCATCGGCGCCATGATGCGAAAACTCATCCACGTCGCCTTCGGCGTCCTCAAGTCCGGGGTACCTTTCAGACCAGAATTGCATCTGGGGGGTTGACTGGCGATCACAGTATCTACGGGACATTCACCTGCCGCCTCTGTTTTGCCCGTCATTCCCGCGCAAGCGGGAATCCGCGCGGTCATCAGGAAACCCTGAAAGGCTGGATTCCTGCTTGCGCAGGAATGACGGGGTAAGGGAGAAGCGCCGCGCCGCGCTCCGGTTAAGCGCTGTCCTTCCTTCGGCCCACTATCCGCAACAGCAAAAAGGCGAACCGCGCCGCTTCGGCCAGAAAACCGGAGCGCGTTGCTCCGCGCGCCTTGGCGTAATCGTCGATTCCCGCCAGCAGACGCTGGCGCGCGCCGTGATATTCCGGTAAGTCCTTAATCTGAAACCGATTTTCGCTCGCGCATGGCCTGTGCCAATGTGCCGGAATCGATGTATTCAAGCTCGCCGCCGACCGGCACGCCGCGCGCGATCCGCGATACCCGAAGCCCCCGGCTTTTCAACATCTCTCCCAGGGTATGCGCCGTCACCTCGCCTTCGTTGGTGAAATTGGTCGCCAGGATGACTTCGCGCACCACGCCGTCGGCTGCTCGCGCCAGCAATCGGTCCAGACGCAGTTCGCGCGGCCCGATGCCGTCGAGCGGCGACATCCGCCCCATCAGAACGTAGTACAGGCCGGAATACGCTTGCGTCTGTTCCATCATGTTCAGGTCGATGGTCGTTTCGACGACGCACAGCAGACTCGAATCGCGTTTCGGCGACAGGCAGCGCTCGCAGACTTCGGTTTCGGTGAAGGTGTTGCAACGCTGACAGTGCCGCAGTACCCGCAGAGCTTGTTGCAAGGCGTCCATCAGGCGCTGCGCTCCCGGACGGTCGCGCTGCAGCAGGTGATACGCCATGCGCTGCGCCGATTTCGGGCCAACGCCCGGCAGACAGCGCAATGCCTCGATCAGGTTTTCGAGACTCGATGGCGTAGCCATCAGAACGGCAGCTTCATGCCCGCCGGCAGATTCAATCCCGCCGTTATCCCCGACATGCGTTCCTGAGTCACTTCCTCGGCGCGGCGCACGGCGTCGTTGAAGGCCGCCGCGAGCAGGTCTTCGAGCATTTCCTTGTCGTCCATCACCGACGCGTCGATCGACACGCGCCGCGCGTCGTGGCCGCAGGTCATGGTCACTTTGACCATGCCCGCCCCGGACTGCCCTTCAACCTCGATCCGTGCCAGCTGCTCCTGCGCTTTTTTCATGTTTTCCTGCATCGCTTGCGCCTGCTTCATCAGGCCGGAGATTCCGCCTTTCATCATGGTGTTTTGCCTCGACAAGGTTGATTAAACGGGTTGGATCGACGACTCGATCAGCGTGGCGTCGAACATGTCGATCGCCGCGCGCACGAAAGGGTCCTGTTCAATGACTTCCACGGCGTGTTCCTGACGCTCCTGACGCTGCCGCTGGGCGGTGTCCGCCGGGGTTTCGCCGGAAACCTCGTCCAGTTCGATCGACAATCGCGTGGGGCACCCCAAATGCTCCGATAGCGCTTGTTGCAGCTTGTCCTGGGCGGCCTTGATCTGCAAGTGGCGATGCGTCGGCGAAAGACACAGAACGACGCGATCGCCAGTCAGCGATCTCAGTTCGCAATGCTGGCCCAGCTCACGCGCCATGCCGCCCAACTTCAACGCGGCGAGCAGAGTATGCCAATCGGGAGATTTTTCGGCGCTGGCCGGTGAGAGCTGGACTGGCCGCGCCGTGGCGGCGCTCGATTTCGCCTCCGCATCGACCGGCGGCGGCACTTTCGTCTGCGCAGTCGGCTCCGCGACGTGGGGCGGCAAAACAGCGTCACTGACCGTGGCCTGATACGCCGCCGCAGGGGGGGGTAAGGAAGGCGCACCGCCGCTTTGTCCGGTGCGATTACCTTTTCCCGCCGGCGCGGACGATCCGCGCGGCTGCGCCTCGCCCGTCGCCGCCGGACGGAAGGCGTACAGGCGCAGCAGGGTCATCGTGAAACCGTCCTGCTCGTCGGGCGCCAGATGCAGTTCGTTGCGCCCGGTGACGGCGATCTGGTAAGCCAACTGGACGTATTCCGGATCGAGACGTTCAGCCAGATCGAGCAGACGCGCCCGTTCGGGTAAATCCTCGGCCACCGCCCGCGGCGCGAATTGCGCGACTTGCAGGCGCGTCATCAGGCTGGCGAGTTCCTGCAAGGCGGCGGAGAACGACAGGCTGCGCGCGGCCATGTCCCCGGCGACGCGCAACATGCCGGTCACGTCGTCCGCCAGCAGGGCGTCGAGGATGGAAAACAGATAATCGAGGTCGACCGTCCCCAGCATGTCGCGCACCAGCGCTTCTTCGACCTTGCCCGCGCCGTGCGCGATCGCCTGATCGAGCAGCGACAGGGCGTCGCGCATGCTGCCCGCCGCCGAGCGCGCCAGCAGGTTGAGCGCCGCCGGTTCGGCGCTGATCGCTTCGGCTTCGAGGAGTCGCGCGAGATGCGCGGCGATCAGCGGCGGCGTCATCTGCTTGAGATTGAACTGCAGGCAGCGCGAGAGCACGGTCACCGGGATTTTTTGCGGATCGGTCGTCGCCAGAATGAACTTGACGTGATCGGGAGGTTCCTCCAGGGTCTTCAGCATGGCGTTGAAGGCCGATTTGGAAAGCATGTGCACTTCGTCGATGACGTAGACCTTGAAACGCCCGCGCGTTGGCGCATAGACGGCGTTTTCCAGCAACTGGCGCATTTCGTCGACCTGGGTGTTGGTCGCCGCGTCGACTTCGAGCAGGTCGACGAAGCGCCCGGCGTCGATTTCGGTACAGGCGGAACAGACGCCGCACGGCGTCGCCGTGACGCCCGATTCACAGTTGAGCGATTTGGCCAGAATCCGCGCCAGCGTCGTTTTGCCGACGCCGCGCGTGCCGGTAAAAAGGTAGGCGTGATGCAGTCTGCCGCCGGTCAAGGCATGCGTCAGCGCGCGCACCACATGCTCCTGCCCGACCAGGGTCTCGAAGGTGCGTGGGCGCCATTTGCGCGCCAATACCTGATATGTCATATCCCGCTCCCGCGCCGCGTTGTCATCAACATCGGCATGTTTACAGCAATCCTTCAAGACGGATGCGCGTGACGCCGCCGGTAATCACCGGCAATTTTTCGATCCGCGCGATGGCGTCGTCGACGTTCTTCTCGCGCGTCTGATGCGTCAGCATGATGATGTCGGTCTGCTCCTCGCCTTCGTCCGGCTCACGCTGAATCATGGCCTCGATCGAAATCCGATGGTCGGCGAGAATGCGCGTGATGTCGGCCAGCACGCCTGGCCGGTCCTCGACGCGCATGCGCAGATAGTAGCTGCTGATGATTTCCGAAATCGGCAGGATGGGCAACTCGACGATGGCGTCCGGCTGAAACGCGAGGTGCGGCACGCGATGCTCCGGATCAGCCGTCAACACGCGCGCCACGTCGACCAGATCGGCGATCACCGCCGACGCCGTTGGTTCCGCGCCGGCGCCCTTGCCGTAATAGAGCGTCGCGCCGACCGCGTCGCCCTTGACCAGCACCGCGTTCATCGCGCCCTCGACGTTGGCGATCAGCCTCTTGGCCGGAATCAGCGTTGGATGTACGCGCAGCTCGATGCCTTCCGGTCTGCGCCGGGTGATGCCCAGCAGCTTGATGCGATAACCGAACTGCTCGGCGTATTTGATGTCGGCTGAATCGAGCTGGCTGATGCCTTCGATATAAACGTCGCTGAACTTCATCGAGTTGCCGAAAGCGATGGCGCTCATGATCGTCACTTTGTGCGCCGCGTCGATGCCTTCAATGTCGAAGGTCGGATCGGCCTCGGCGTAGCCCAGACGCTGCGCCTCGGCCAGCACCTCGGCGAAGGGCAATCCCTTGCCGCGCATCTCGGAGAGGATGAAATTCGTCGTCCCGTTGATGATCCCCACGATCCATTCGATCCGATTGGCCGTCAGCCCCTCGCGCAAAGCCTTGATGATCGGGATGCCGCCGGCCACCGCCGCCTCGAAGGCCACGGTCACGCCCCGTTGCTGCGCGGCGGCGAATATCGCGTTGCCGTGGTTGGCCAGCAGCGCCTTGTTGGCCGTCACCACGTGCTTGCCATGCTCGATGGCTTTGAGCATCAGCTCCCTGGCGACGCCGCACCCGCCGATCAACTCGACCACGATGTCGATGTCCGGATCGCTGACCACGGCGAAGGCATCGCCGGTCAACCGGCAACGCCCGCCGGTCACTTTTTTGGCGAGATCGAGATTCGTATCGGCCACCACGTCGATCAGGATTGGCCGTCCGGCTCGCCGGGCAATTTCATCGGCGTTGCGTTCCAGCACGGCATAAGTACCGCCGCCGACGGTGCCGATGCCGAGAAGTCCCACCTTGATTGGTTTCATTTCAATACCTTTTTGAAGCAGTACGACGAGATAAGCAGGCGTTCGCGAAAATAGAAACGATGCGCATCGTGGCGTTGAACCCCGGAATCGAGCGCCAGCACGTCACAGCCCAGGCTTCTGGCCTTCGCTTCGATCCAGCCGAGCAACAGCCGTCCGGCGCCGCACGACCGCCGGGCGGCGTCGCTCACCAGATCGTCGATATACAGCCGACGGCCTTCGTAGGTGTTTTCGACGAGCCGCCACACGGCGACGGAAACCACGTTCCCGTCATCGGCCACCACCGCCATTCGCCCGCCCGCCGCGAAGACCTCGCGCAGACGCGCCACATAATCCACCGGCAGTTGCGGACGCAATTGCCGATGCACGCGCTCCGCGTTCGCCAGCCACTCCGCTTCGCTGACCACTCCCTGGTCGTCGGTCACTGCAATGATCTTCATCTCAGGCTCCATGCCGCTTGCGGTAATTTTCCAGAAAACGGGCGATGCGGCTGATCGCCTCTCTGAGCTGGTCCTCGTGCGGCAGGAAGACCACCCGGAAATGATCCGGATGCGGCCAGTTGAAGCCGGTTCCCTGAACCAGCAGAACGTGTTCTTCGCGCAGGAGATCGGTAATGAAAAGCTGGTCGTCGGCGATCGGATAAACTGCCGGATCGAGCTTGGGAAACATGTACAGCGAGGCTTTCGGCTTGACGCAGCTCACGCCGGGAAGCGCGGAAATCAGTTCATACGCCAGGTCGCGCTGGCGGCACAGGCGGCCCGCCGGAGCCACCAGATCGTCGATGCTCTGATAGCCGCCCAGCGCCGTCTGGATGCCGTATTGGCCGGGAACGTTGGGGCACAGGCGCATCGACGCCAGC
>JAITNL010000239.1 GCA_031290495.1 Accumulibacter sp. | reverse complement strand
CGGATGATGCCCGCCAGCAAGGTATGTTCGCCGATGCCGGTCGCGCGGCAGCGCAACATGCCTTCATTGTTGGCGGTCGCCGCGAAAACGCGCTCGCCCGGACGCTTGGCGACCGGCATGCTCTCGCCGGTCAGCATCGCCTCGTTGACGCTCGACGCGCCATCGAGCACTTCGCCGTCGACCGGAATGTTTTCGCCTGGCCGGATGACGAACACGTCGCCGGGCATCAGCAACGCGGCGTCGATTTCCACCAACTGCCCGCCGCGTTCGACACGCGCCGTCTTCGGCTGCAAGCGTGCCAGCGTTTCGATCGCCGCCGTGGTGCGCGCCTTGGCGCGCGATTCGAGCAGCTTGCCGAGTAACACCAGCGTGATCACCGCCGCCGAAGCTTCGAAGTAAACCGGCAGCTCATGCAGGCCGCCGAACGTCACCGCCAGGCTGAAAAGATAGGCGGCGCTGGTGCCCAGCGCGACCAGCACGTCCATGTTCGCTCCGCCGCCGCGCAGCGATTTCCAGCCGCCGTTGTAAAAACGCCAGCCGATCCAGAACTGTACCGGGGTCGCCAGCACGAGTTGCAGCCAGCGCGGCAGCAGATCGGCGTGATCGCCATGCAGCGCATCGGCACTGAACATCGCCGCCATCTGCGCGACCAGCGGCAGCGTCAGCGCTGCGGCAATCCAGAAGCGCCGGAGTTCGGCGCGGTACGCCGCGAGTTTCTCCGCCTTTTCTTCCTCGCGCGAAGTCGCATCCAGCGGGCGGCCCGAAAAACCGGCCTTGGTCACGGCGACGAGCAAGGAATCGACGCTGGCGATCCCCGGACGGTAACGCACGCGCGCCCGTTCCGACGCCAGGTTGACGGTCGCTTCGACGCCCTCGATGCGGTTGAGCACTTTTTCCAGCCGCGCGGCGCACGCGGCGCAGGTCATGCCCATGATGCCCAATTCCAGCGTTTGCGGCGGCACGCTGAATCCGGCCTGCTCGATCGCGGCGACCACTTGCCCCGGCGATGTTTCGGACGACGCCAGCGCGACGCTGGCGCGTTCCGACGCCAGATTGACGCTGGCCGTCACGCCCGGCAGACGGTTGAGCACTTTTTCGATGCGCGCGGCGCACGCGGCGCAGGTCATGCCGCTGATGGGAAGATCGAGACGCGTGGGGGTCTGAATGGAGAAAGGCATGGGTCAGATTACCTTTGAATAGCGGTTTTGCGGCCGGTTGGCGCGCAGACGCGCGTCGAAGACCATGGCGATGACGCGCACCAGCAGGCGTCCGGGCGGCAAAACGACGATCTGTCCCGGCTCGACGCACAACAGCCCGGCCCGCTCCATTTCGCCGAGTTCGGCGAGTTCGACCGAGAAATGGTTCGCGAAGTCGATGCCGTATTCTTTCTCGAATGCCGCGAACGGCAAGGCGAAATGGCACATCAGCGCCTGGATGACCGCCCGCCGCAGCACGTCATCCGGCGTCAGACCCAGGCCACGGAAGACCGGCAGAACGCCGCCGTCGAGACGCGCGTAATACTCGTCCAGCGTCCTGACGTTCTGGCTGTAACTGGTTCCGACCTTGCCGATCGAGGTGATGCCGAAGGACAACATATCGCGGTCGGCGTGCGTCGAATAGCCCTGGAAATTGCGATGCAGCCGCCCGGCGCGCTGCGCGACGGCCAGCTCGTCGTCCGGCTTGGCGAAATGGTCCATGCCGATGAACACGTAACCGGCGGCGGTCAGCTTGTCGACGGTCAGCGACAGAATCCGCAGGCGCTCGTCCGGCGTCGGCAAATCGACGTCGAAGATGCGCCGCTGCGGCTTGAACAGCGCCGGCAGGTGCGCATAGTGGTAGATCGACAGCCGATCCGGGCTGCCTGCCAGCACGCGATCAAGCATCCGGTCGAAACTGGCCGCCGACTGCTTCGGCAGCCCGTAGATCAGATCGACGCTGATTGACTTGAAACCACTGGCGCGCGCCGCGTCCATCACCGCGAAAGTCTCCTCCTCGCTCTGCACGCGGTTGACCGCCCGCTGCACCCGCGCGTCGAAATCCTGCACGCCGACGCTGATGCGGTTGAACCCCAGTTCCGCGAGCAGATCGACAGTGGCGCGGTCGACCTGGCGCGGATCGACCTCGATCGAATACTCGCCGCCATCGAGCAAGCGGAAATGCCGGCGCGTGATCGACATCAACTGGCGCATCTCGTCGTGCGACAGAAAGGTCGGCGTGCCGCCGCCCCAATGCAGCTGCTCGACCGCGTTATCGTCCGGGTGCAGAAAACCGGTCTGCAAGGCGAGTTCCCGCCCCAGATATTTCAGGTACTTGGCCGAACGCCCGTGATCCCTGGTGACGATCTTGTTGCACGCGCAGTAGTAACAGATCGAGGAGCAGAACGGCAGGTGAAAATACAACGAAAACGGCTTCCACTCGCGCGCGTCGTCCCGCCGCCGCAAGAGCCGGTCGCGGTAAGCGGCGGCGTCGAAATCGGCGCTGAAGCGATCGGCCGTCGGATACGAGGTATAGCGCGGCCCACTGATGTCGAAGCGTCGGATCAGCGCTTCATCGAAGACGATGTGGTCGGTAAAGGACATGGGGCTGTCGAAATCAGGATCGTGTCGTTTCGACCGGGGCCGGCGTCCGGAGTTCGGCGAACCACGGGCGGCGCGGCAGGAAAATTGAAAAGCAGATTGTACTGAAATCCCGCGCGGACTATCGACGATGCCCAGGGCCATCGTATGAACGTTTTTTTCTCAAAGTAAAGGAACGGCAACCGGAATTCCGGCCTTTGCGGCCGTTTTTTCTCCGGCGGGGAAATTAACCACTGCCACCGCTGCCCGCCCGCCCATTTGCGGTACCCCGGCCGCCGCAACCCCCCTGCCCCAGCCCGGGCCCCCCGCCAGCGGAGGGGCCTGAAACCAGGAGCGCTTCGGTTTTAATTCCCCTCCTGTGGAGGGGTGCCCCGGCAGGGGCAGGGTGGTTAGCGGTGCCCGAAAGCGGTGGGTTATCGGGTGTCCCCGGCAAAGGCAGATGGTTTCCATTCCAATTCTCTGACCAGGGGATAACCAGGCTTCTATAAATTCACCGGCGTCGTCATTTTCATATCGTCGGACTGAATCATCCGCTCGATGGGAAAGTCCTCGATGTTCTGAGGAGACGCCAACGGATCAAGGCTGTGCCATACAATATCCTTGCGAACGATTTTGGCTGGATTGCCGGCAATTGCGCAGTTGTTCGGATAAGCGCGCGCAACCACGGCATACGACCCAATGATTGAATTTGCTCCGACCTGGGCATTACCCAATATTTTCGCTCCCTGTCCCACCCAGACACGGTCATTTATATGAATGTTTTTTTTGCGCGAAATTTTCTCTCCGCTGTGTAAATCGTATATTGAGTGAAAATCCAGGCTGCCGACGAACACTTCTCTCGCGAACATACATTTTTCCCCAATGATCGTATCCGAAACTATTGAAAATTGGGTATTTCCGTAAAACGTAGTCGATTTGCCTATTTTCAGAGTTCCTTGACGATCGGCGTAGATTGACATAACACCACCAGGCGTACAGGTGCGAACATGATCGTCTATTTGAACAAGACAATTGTTCCCCTTTATCGTAATATGCAAATTTCCTATATCGACCGCGTTTCCGATTTTTACGGTATTGTTTTCTCCCTGATACTCGACAAAACCAGCCAGCACGCATTTATCGCCAATCACAAGGCGATTGCCTCTTTCGTCCTGCTCGTCTCCAGGTATCCAGGAAATTTCAAATCTTGAAATGCCGCCAATCTCTCGCTCCAACGCCTGGACGGAAATTATCAAATAATCCGTTTCCGAAGCAAATCCCATTTCTTTCAACCGCGCTTCTACTTGTGACTTCGCGGGTTCTGTATAAATGCCTGTCAGGACAATAAAAGAACCGCGTTTTTCAGTTAAAAGTTTTTGCGGCGGGTGGGTTTCAACGATTGTCTTTTCTCCGAAAAAAACCCGACGGCCATGCCGAAAACTGTCTACAAAGTATGCAATGTCATAGTTGTAGTACAAAAGGCGGCGTGCAAGTTGAGGTGGGGGGGGGCCGCCTGACGCGGGGGGGCCCGAGTGTGGTGTGTCGTGGGGGGGGGGCGCGGGG
>JAITNL010000230.1 GCA_031290495.1 Accumulibacter sp. | reverse complement strand
CGCTGTCGGTCGCGGCAATGCGTTTCTCCAGCCAGGCGATGTGCTCTTTCAGACTCTTTTGCACCTTTTTCGAGACCGCCGTTCCAAGCCGAAGTTTTTCCTGAACGCAATTTTCGACCAGTTGTCGCCGCCGGTCGAGCAGATCGTCCAGGGCGCTGTGTAGGGAGCAAGTAATCTGTCTTGGTGTGTAGCAGATGATCTGTCCGGATTCATCATGACGCCAAGGAGGTGGTCGAGATGAGACGGACAGAGTTGCACCGCGACACCAATGCAGTCGCCTGACTCTTTGCCACCGCCATATACTTTGGCATCCACCAAAGCAAGGGAGTCAGCCTTGGTCAGATTAGCCAAGATTGATTTACCGATTGCCTATTGAAGGCTGAAAGAGTAACGAATTTGAAAATCCTGATCGTGGAAGACGAGGCCAAAACCGGCGACTATCTCCGGCAAGGCTTGAGCGAGGCCGGTTTCGTGGTCGATCTGGCGCGCGATGGTCTGGACGGACTGCATCTGGCGCTGAACGAAAGTTATGACCTCGCCGTGCTCGACGTGATGCTGCCCGGCCTCGACGGCTGGCAGGTCTTGCGGGGGATGCGCGGGGCGGGGCGGGAACTTCCGGTGCTGTTCCTCAGCGCGCGCGATGAAATCGACGACCGGGTGCGCGGTCTGGAGCTTGGGGCCGACGATTATCTGGTGAAGCCTTTTGCCTTCGCCGAATTGCTGGCCCGCGTGCGTACCCTGTTGCGGCGCGGGACGAAGGTCAAGGAGGCCGACGTGCTGCGCGCCGCCGACCTGGAACTCGATCTGCCGCGTCGGCGCGTCACCCGCGCCGGTCAACGCATCGACCTGACGGCCAAGGAATTCGCGCTGCTCGAACTGCTGTTGCGGCGTCAGGGCGAAGTCCTGCCGCGTTCCCTGATCGCCTCGCAGGTGTGGGACATGAATTTCGACAGCGACACCAACGTCGTCGATGTCGCCGTGCGCCGCCTGCGCGCGAAGATCGACGACGCCTTCGAACCTAAACTGGTGCGTACCGTGCGCGGCATGGGCTACGTTCTGGAGGCGGCGGCGTGCGCCTGAACCTCCGCGCTTCGATCACACATCGGCTGACGGCGCTGTTTGCCCTGGTGTCGGCCGTGGTCCTGCTCGGACTCGGCACCCTGATCGGCGGCACCGTCGAACAGCATTTCGTCGAACAGGACATCGGAGTGCTGGCCGGCAAGCTCGACCTGGCACGGCGCATCCTCGAAAAGGTGAAAACGGAAGACGATCTGATCGCCGTCCCGCAACAGCTTGACGATGCGCTGATCGGGCAGCAGGGACTGGCGGTCGCCGTGGTGGCACCCGATGGCCGCCTGTTGTTCGCCACCAGCGGCGCGGGATTCCCGGAGGCGCTGCTCACCCGCCAGACGATGGCCGACACCGCGCACCCGTTTGTCTGGCGAACCGGCGGCGGAATCCCGATGCGCGGCATTTCGGCGCGCGTGCCGACCGGCGTCGCCGGCGCGCCGCCGGTGGTGGTCGGCGTGGCGACGGACATCTCTCACCACGAGCACTACATGGCCGGATTCCGCGTCACGCTGTGGTCCTTCATGGCCGTCGCCGCGCTGCTCTCGGGGGTCTTCGGCTGGCTGGCCGCGCGGCGCGGGCTGGCGCCCTTGAAGGCGATGAAGCACAAGGCCGAGAGCATCACCGCGCGACGCCTCGACGCGCGTCTGGCGGTCGATGCCGTACCGGACGAACTGGCCGACCTGGCGGCGACGCTGAACGAGATGCTGGCCCGCCTGGAAGAATCGTTCCGCCGTCTTTCGGATTTCTCTTCCGATCTCGCGCACGAATTCCGCACGCCGATCAACAACCTGATGACCCAGACGCAAGTCACGCTGTCGAAGCCGCGCGCCCCTGGTGAATATCACGAGGTGCTCGCGTCGAACATCGAGGAATACGAGCGGCTCTCGCGCATGGTCGCCGACATGCTGTTCATCGCCAAGGCCGACGAAGGGCGAATCGTGCCGACGCGGGAACGGCTCGAACTCGCGCCGCTGATCGGCGATCTCGTTGAATTTCACCGGCTGGCGGCCGACGAAAAAGGCGTTGCCGTCGAGAGCGAGGGCGAGGGCGTGATTCGCGGCGATCCGCTGATGATCCGGCGGGCCGTCAGCAACCTCCTGTCCAACGCCATCCGCCACACGCCGCCGGGCGGGCGCGTCACCGTCTCGATCCGCCGCGTGGAACCGGGGAGGGTGGCGATCGACGTGGTCAATACCGGGAATGCCATCGCCGAGGCGCATCTGCCGAGGCTGTTCGACCGCTTTTATCGGGTTGGCGCGTCGCGCGCCGGCGACGGCTCGCATTCGGGTCTTGGCTTGGCTATCGTCAAGTCGATCACCGAGGCGCACGGCGGCGGCGTCGCGGTTTCCTCGGTCGACGGCGAAACGTGTTTCAGCCTGCTGATCGAATCGGCGGAATAGTCCGAAAGGCGGGCTGCCGTCCTGTCTGTCGGCAGGCAGACTGGCATTCAGGTAAAGCCGCGCTCCGTGGTTTCGCCGTTTCGGCTTATGTCGATTTATTTCTATTCACATGAATTTTTATTCTGATCCGTCATAAGGCGAACTGCTAGACTGGTTTTCTTTTTTTATTGAGGATCGTGTCATGTCACAAAAAAATATTGCCGCTTCATCCAGTCTGGTCAATCCCAGGCGCCGCGCGTTGCTGGCCGCCGCTCCGGCGGTGCTGGCCGTACCCCTGTTCGGAGTCGGCGGGACGACCTTCGCGCAGGCCGCCGCGCCGCGCAAACTCACACCGTTTTCGTTCGCCTGGAACCAAACCTCTTTCTGTCTGACTCCGGTCGCCGTCGCCAAGGAGACGGGAATCTTCGAGAAGAACGGGCTGGACGTGAACCTGGTCAACTATTCCGGTTCTACCGATCAGTTGCTGGAAGCCATCGCCACCGGCAAGTCCGACGCGGCGGTGGGGATGATCTACCGCTGGCTGAAGCCGCTGGAAGCCGGTTTTGACGTCAAGGTGGTGGTGGGTCTGCACGGCGGCTGCATGCGCTTGACGGCGTACAAGCCCACCGGCATCACCAAGGTCGAGGAACTGCGCGGCAAGACCATCGGCGTCCCCGATCTCGGCGCGCCGTCGACGCATTTCTTCAAGGTGTTCATCCACAAACACGGCATCGACCCGGAAAAAGAGGTGACATGGCGCGTTTACCAGCGCGATTTGCTGGGGCTGGCCGCCGAAAAGGGCGAAATCCAGGCCATCGCCGATACCGACCCGCTGCTGTACAAGATCGAGCGCGACAGCAAGGCCGGGTTCACCGAACTGGCGACCAACGCCAGCGGCGAATACCACGACCGCACGTGCTGTGTGGTCGGCGTGGGCGGCAAGTTGCTGCGCGAGAACAAACCGGTGGTTGCGGCGCTGGCGCGTTCGCTGGTCGAGGCTTACGACTGGACGGCCAAAAACATCGACGAGAGCGCCCGGATTTTCCTCAAATACACCACGAACATCACGTTCGAGGAACTCAAGGAGCTTTATGCGACGCTCAACCTGCACCGTCACGCATTGGGTACCGATCTGCGCGACGAGCTCATCGGTTACGCCAAGGATTTCAAGGCGCTGGGCGTACTCAAGGCAAGCACCGATCCGGTGAAGTATGCCAATCACATATTCGAGAAAGTGCTTTGAGCCGATAAACCTTGATTCGACCATGCCAGGCACGGCGAGAATCCGGAGTTCGGATCGGTCAGTATGGAATTTTGGATTCCCGCCCGCGTCGCCCCGCTTCCGGCGCGCGAAGAAACCAGGTTGAACAGGAGTCATCATGAGTTTGAGCGCGACCGCCGTGGTGGAAACCATCCCTGCCTTTGGGCGAATCACCCCGGCTGAATCCATCTCCTCGCCCGCCTGGCGTCCTTACTGGCTGGGGCTGGCCGCAGTGCTGGCTTGGGCTGCGCTGGCGGCGGTCACGCTGGTCTGGCCGAACAAGCCCGCCGGGTTCGAGGAATGGGCTTTCACCACCGAATTGGGCATCGCCGCCGCCATCGTCGCCGCGCTGTGGGCGCTGCTCACGCTGGCGGCGAGCGCCAACGCAGCTTTCCTGCCGCGCGTTCTTGGCGCCTTCCGCTACGGCGCGCCGTGGCTGATCGTTTCGGCGCTGTGCCTGACGGGTTGGGAAATCCTCACCGCCAAAACGGGCGTCTTGCCGCCGCCCTTCTTCGCCCCGCCGTCGAGCCTCATCGACGTATATACCAGCGATTATCCGCGCCTCGCCGACAGTACCTTCAATTCGGTCAAGCTGCTGCTCGAAGGCGTGGTCTGGGGCGCGCTCATCGGCTTCATCACCGGAGTGTCGATTGGCTGGTCGCGCGCGATCAACTATTGGGTGCATCCGATCCTGCGCTTTGTCGGCCCCTTGCCGCCCACCGCGCTACTGCCGATCTCGTTCTTCTTCTTCCCGTCGAGCCACTCGGCCTCGGTGTTCCTGATCGCGCTGGCTACCGGCTTCCCGGTGGCGATCCTGTCCTGGTCGGGCATCGCCGGCGTCAACAAGGCGTATTACGACGTGGCGCGCACGATGGGCGCTTCCGAATGGTTCCTGATTTTTCGCGTAGCCATTCCCGCCGCCTTGCCGCAAGTGTTCGTCGGCCTGTTCATGGGCCTCGGCGGTTCCTTCGTGGTGCTGATCGTGGCCGAGATGATGGGCGTCAAGTCCGGGCTGGGCTGGTATCTCACCTGGGCGCAGGGCTACGCCTCCTACGCCAATATGTACGGGGCGCTGATCCTGATGACGATCATTTTTTCCAGCCTGATTTCCCTGCTCTTCGCCGTGCGCGACCGCCTGCTCGTGTGGCAGAAGGGAATCGTCAAGTGGTAGCACCGGCCCCGGCCTCATCGGCGATTCCGCCGGAAAGCGCGTCCGCGCCAGGCCGGGCCTCGCGCATCCACGTCGAGCACGTGAGCCACGGGTTCGACACGCCCGAAGGCGGCTTCCTGCCCGTGCTGGAGGATGTCACCCTCGACATCGCGCCCGGTGAATTTGTCGCCCTGCTCGGCCCCAGCGGCTGCGGCAAGTCGACGCTGCTGCGTCTGGTGGCTGGTCTGGAACCGGCCACGCAGGGCACGATCACGCAGGACGGCGCGCCCATCGTGCGTCCAGATCCCTCGCGCATCGTGGTATTCCAGGATCCGACGCTGTTTCCCTGGCGCACGGTGTGGGATAACGTGGCGCTCGGTCCGCAGGCGCAGGGCACCCTCAAACAGGGCAAGGCCCGGGTGGACGCCGCCCTACAAAAAGTGGGGCTGGAAGGTTTCGCCAAATCCTGGCCGCATCAACTCTCCGGCGGCATGGCGCAGCGCGCGGCGCTGGCGCGGGCGCTGGTTAACGACCCGAAACTGCTGATCCTCGACGAACCGCTCGGCAAGCTCGATTCGCTGACGCGCATCGAGATGCAGGGCGAGCTGGTGTCGCTGTGGCAGAAGAACGGTTTCTCGGTATTGCTCGTCACCCACGATGTCGAAGAAGCGCTGTTTCTGGCGCAGCGGGTGGTGATCTTCAGCCCGCGTCCAGCGAAAATCGTCACCGAAATTACCATCGACAGCCCCTACCCGCGCCATCGCGACGACCCGAAGCTCACCGGCCGGCGGCGCGAAGTGCTCGATCAACTGGGACTGGCGATCTGAAGACCGCTTTCTCCGTCTTCTGGAAATTTTGTCAATGCGATTTCTTCTCTGGGCGTCCCCTGTCACGAGTTTTTAATCCGCGGGTCTCGCCATCTCCTCGGCGACACTGTCTCGCCGCATAGCGGGTAAAGAAGTTAAAGGAGATAGTATCGTCCTGGAAACCACGGTTTCCAGGATAATGGGCGCTTTTCGCCGAGCGTCCGTGTTCGCCCGCTTTCACAATAAACTCAAAATCATGACCATCGGCAAACTGTTCGACATGGTACGCGGTTGGATCGATGGCGCGTCACGGCGCAATGTCCTGCCCGACGCACTGTGGCGGGAAACGGTCGCCAGTCTGCCATTTCTCGCCGGTCTGAACGCCGATGAATTATCGAGGCTCAGGGAACTCAGCGAACGCTTTCTGGCCAGGAAAGAGTTCGCGACGGCGGGCGGACTCGAACTCACCGACGCCATGTGCGCCTCGATCGCCGTCCAGGGCTGTCTGCCGATCCTCAATCTCGGACTGCGCTGTTACCGCGGCTGGGTTGGCATCGTCGTTTATCCCGACGAGTTCGTCATTCCGCGCGTCATCGAGGACGAGTTCGGAGTGGTGCATGAATACGACGACATCGCCGCCGGCGAAGCCTGGGAAGGCGGCCCGCTGCTGATTTCGTGGCGCGACGCGCAAATGGCCGGCAACGGTTACAACGTGGTGATCCACGAGTTCGCCCACAAACTCGACATGCTTGGCGGCGAGGCCGACGGCGTTCCGCCGCTGCCGGCCAGCATCCCCCGGAGCGAATGGGAAGGCACGCTTTTTTCCGCTCATGACGACTTTTGCTCTCGCGTCGACGCCGCCGAAGCTCGCGCCGAAAAACGGGACGATTCCGCTTGGGAAGCGCTGGCGATCGACCCTTACGCGGCGGAAAACCACGGCGAGTTTTTTGCCGTGCTCAGTGAAACTTTTTTTGAAACGCCGGATGTTCTCTACCTGGAATACCCGGCGCTGTACGCTTTACTCAGCCGTTTTTACCGGCAAGCCCCACTCGAACGCACCCGCTCGAACGCTGGTGAGTGTCGAAAATTTCCAGTGGAAATGCCGGGCTGATGAAACCAACCCGGTCTGCAAATTCCATCGTCATTTCCGCGCATGGCCGAAATCCGGCTTTTTCGGCGGTTCATTGATTTTCGTCGCGTTTTTGGTCATTGGCAGCGTGGGACTCACGATTGGAGGCGTCAAAATTCACCTCTGCCCGGTCTGCGCCGATGCGGGGGGGGGATTTACCGCTTCCTGTTTTTTGCCCCAGATGATTTCCATCAGCGCCGGGAAAACTTCCGTCAAATGTTTGATCGCCAGATCGAGCACTACCCGGATGATGTTCGGATCGAAACTGGCGTCCGAAGCCGGCAGGCACATATCCAGAATCAGATTGTTTTCCTTGGTGTAGTACTTGAAAATTTTGAACTGACCGTTCAATTCATTGAGATGGCGCTCAAGCTCGGCGCGTGTCTTTTCGTTGTCCTGGTAATTGCTCGCGACGATGGTTCTGACGATCACGAAGATGCTTTGATCGATGATGACCACGACTGGCAAACGTTGTCCGCCGACTTCCATTGCCGAACGGTATACGACCGACTGAAGCTCATCCTTGACCTCGGAAATTTCAAAAACTCCGATTTTGTTTTCGGTCAGCATGGCTGAAAATTTTTCTGCCTTGGGGTTCATGGTTATCTATCTTTCTCTCGAAAATCAGGAATTTTACACTGAAAAAGCAGACGATTTTGCGCGTTGGAGCGTTCTCGATTATTCCTTTGCATATTCACAGAAAGCTTCACGAGTTTTTGGAAGCATCCGGTTTTATGGTTTTGGACTCGCGGCCGGACGCGCTTGGCACCGGCTCAACACGCCTCGGCGTAGGGAGCCGGGTCAGTCACGCCGACCGCCTGGAATCCAGCGCGGCGCAGCCGGCAAGAGTCGCAGATACCGCAGGCGCGGCCTTGCGGATCTGGCTGATAGCAGGAAACGGTGATGGCGTAATCGACGCCCAGCGCGCGGCCTTGACGGATGATTTCAGCCTTGGTCGAGTCGATCAGCGGCGCGTGCATGGTCATGTGCTGGCCTTCCACTCCGGCTTTGGTGGCGAGATTGGCGAGCCGTTCAAAAGCGGCGATAAATTCCGGCCGGCAGTCGGGATAGCCCGAATAGTCCACGGCGTTGGCGCCGATGAAAATGTCGCGGCTTTCCAGCACTTCCGCCCAAGCGAGCGCCAGCGAAAGCATGATGGTGTTGCGCGCTGGAACATAGGTAATTGGAATGCCGCCGCCGACGCCGCCGGTCGGGACGGCGATGTCATGATCGGTCAGCGCCGAACCGCCGAAGGCGGCCAGATCGAGGCGGATGAGTCGGTGCTCACTGGCGCCCAACTCCCGCGCGACGCGGCGGGCGGCTTCGAGTTCGACGCGATGGCGTTGGCCGTAGTCGAGCGACAGGCAGCAACAGTCGAATCCGGCGGCGCGGGCGATGGCCAGGGTGGTGGCCGAATCGAGTCCGCCGGAGAGCAGTACGACGGCGCGGCGAGAGGGGACGACGGATGACGTATCCATGAAATTCCGGGACAGTGTTTGCGGGAAAAAACCGGTGATTATTCGACGAGAAATTCCGATAACTCGCGGTCGAGCAACGACGGATCGCCCAGATTGAGTTCGACGAGACGGCGCAGGTGGGTCACGCTGTCCAGGTCGATGCTCAGGCAGCGCAGACCGACGCGGCGGTCTTCCAGATGAACGACGCGCGTCTTCATGGTGATTCCAGTCCGCGTTTCGTCGAGTGGCACGCTCAATTTGCAGAGCGCCTGATCCGTCACCGTGATTTCGGCGGGCAGGACGACCAGCGCGCCCTTCAGCGAAAGATCAAGCACTTCCACCTCGAAGGTGCGGTCGGGAAAAGTAAGCGTCGCCGGAGTGTGGAAAGTAATCCGGAAATATTTGCGGCGTTCCTGGTTCATGGGGTCATTGGGCGGCAGAGTCATTTGCCCCGCATATTACCCCAAAGCAGCTTGTGCAGCTGCAACTGGAAGCGTACTGGCAGACGGTCGGCCAGAATCCATTCGGCCAGATCCTGGGGAGCGAGTGTTTCCAGCGCGGGAGAAAAGACGATCGGGCAACGCTGCTCCAGACGGTGTTCGGCGACAGTCTGCCTGGCCCATTCGTAGTCGGCGCGGTCGGCAAGCACGAATTTGAGTTCGTCGCGCGCGGTCAGCAACGCCATGTTGCGCCAGTGGTTGCGCGCCGATTCGCCCGATCCCGGCGCTTTCAGGTCGACGATGCGCGATACGCGCGGGTCGACTCCGCCGATGTCCAGCGCGCCGGACGTTTCGAGCGAGACCTCGCAGCCCGCGTCGCAGAGCGCGGCGAGCAGCGGCGGACAGTTTTTCTGCGCCAGCGGTTCGCCGCCAGTGACGCAAACCTGATGTACGCCGTACCCGGAAACCGTGTCGAGAATCGTTGCCAGACTCATGCGCCGGCCACCGCTGTAGGCGTGCGCGGTGTCGCACCATACGCAACGCAACGGACAGCCGGTCAGACGGACGAAAACGGTGGGCAACCCGATGCGCGAAGCCTCGCCCTGCAAGGAATAAAAAACCTCGCTGACACGCAGCGAGGGTTTTTTTCGGGAGTCCGCCACGCGGCTATTTTTTCAGACGCTGCCTGGCCGTGGCCGCCGCTGAACTGTCCGGGTATTTGATCAGCACGGCTTCCAGCGTAACGCGCGCGCTCTTGGCGTCGCCCAATTCCTGCTGGCACGAAGCCACGCCAATCAGCGCGTCGGCCGCGCGCGGGTTTTGCGGCCACTTGGCGACAACCACGCGATAAACGTCGATGGCGCGTTTGCAGTCGCGCGAGGCGGTCAGCGCGTTACCTTGCCAGTAATGGGCGTTCGGCGTCAGCGCGTTATCGGGGTACGCCTTGGTGAAGGCTTCGAAAGCGCTGGCCGATTCCTTGATTTTGTTGGCCTTGAAGAGGTTCAGCGCGGCCTCGTACTCTTGCGTTTCAGCCGCTGGATCGCCCGCCACGCCACTGCCAGCCACGTCCTCGCCGGACAGCTGCGCTTCCCGCTCTGTCGAAGACGCCGTTTCGAGCTTTCTTATCCGTCCGTCGAGATCGATATAAAAATCCTGCTGGCGTTTTTTGGTCGATTCCAATTCGTACTGAAGCGTTTCCGCCTGACCGCGCAGCTTGGCGTTTTCATCGCGCAATGACTGAATCTGGTTCAGCAGCTCGATCTGCGCTTTGGACAGGGTATCGACGCGTTCGTTGAACTTGATCGTCAGATCGTTGACCTGCCGCCTGGCTTCATCGTCGTCGAACAATCCCGCATACGCCTGTTGCGCGCCAAACACGGCCAGCAACAGGACGATCGCGGAAATGGCCGGACGCCAACGCAAAAAACAGCGCGCCGACATCTCAGAACTCACCGCTGTAGAGCATGTCGTCACGGCGGTTTTCCGCCCAGGCGGTTTCGCTCTGACCGAGATTCTTCGGCTTTTCCTCGCCGAGACTGACCGATTCGACCTGCTCCTCGCGCGCGCCGAGCAGAACCAGTTGCTTCTTGACCGCGTCGGCGCGTTTCTGGCCGAGCGCGAGGTTGTATTCGCGGCTGCCACGCTCGTCGGTGTTGCCCTGGATCAGCATCCTGAACTGGCGGTTGCCGGTCAGGAATTTGGCATGCGCGGCGACCAGATCGCGGTATTCGGGCTTGATGTCAAATCTGTCATAGTCGAAGTAAATGCTGCGCTTGGACAGGATGCTCCGCGGATCGGTGAGTTCGAGCGGCAGCCTACGGCTGTCAACGCCGCCGGCGGTCACGGTGGCGACCTTGCCGCCGTCAGCGCCGCGCGGCGATTCGATGGGCGCCGGGGGCTGTTCCAGCTCCGAAGTCGTGCCGCAGGCAGCCACCAGGAGAACGAGAAGGCTTGGGATGATGAGACGTTTCATACATGAATCTCCAGCTCAATAAAATACGTATCCGTTTGTTGGAAATATCCATTACCGAAGGTAGGGACCCCAAGCTGGCTCACGGACGTCGCCAGCCGGAATGGAAAGGCGTTGTTTGATGCGGCCATCGACCGACACCGCCGACAACACGCCGCGCCCGCCCACTTCGGTGGCGATCAGAATCATGCGGTTGTTGGGCGCGAACGACGGGGATTCGTCCTTCACCGAATCGGTCAATATCTGAATCTGGCGGCTGGCGAGATCCATCACGGCCAGACGGAAAGCGCCGTCGCCGCGTGTAATGAAAGCCATCGTTCTGCCGTCGGGCGAGATGCGCGGTGAAACGTTGTAGCTGCCCTCGAAGGTCATGCGCCGAACGTCGCCGCCGTTCAGGCCGGTGCTGTAGATTTGCGGACTGCCGCCACGGTCGGAGGTGAAATACAGCGTCTGCCCGTCGGGAGCGAAAAAAGGCTCGGTGTTGATGCTCGAACCGGTGGACAGGCGCTGCGCACCGGAACCGTCGGCATTGATCAGGTAAATTTGCGAACCGCTGTCCTTCGACAGCGTGACGGCCAGCTTGCGACCGTCCGGCGACCACGCCGGCGCCGAGTTGGAACCCTTGAAGTTGGCGACCACGACGCGCTGTCCGCTGACCAGCGAATGCATGTAAATGACCGGCTTTTTGTCCTCGAACGAGACGTAGGCCAGACGCGAACCGTCTGGCGACCAGGCCGGCGAGATGATCGGTTCGTGGGAGATCAGCGCCGCCTTCGCGTTCTGCCCGTCGGCGTCGGCGATATGCAGTTCATAACGCGCCGCGCCGCTCTTGACGACGTAAGCGATACGCGTGGAGAAAATGCCTGGTTCGCCGGTCAGTTTTTCGTGGATGTAGTCGGCGACGCGGTGACCGGCGGCGCGCAGCATGTTCGGCGAGGTTGTCAACACCTCGCCGCCGAGCGGTGTCTGCCGGGCGATGTCGTAAAGCTGGAAACGCGCTTCCAACCGTCCACCGACGGGATTCACGCTGCCGACGGCAAGCGCGTCAGCCCCCAGATTTTTCCACTCGTCGAACAACGGATTGGCAGTTTCGGTCAGCGACAGGCCGGTGGTATCCGTCAGCCGGAATACGCCGCCGCGCTCCAGATCGCCGCGCACGACCGTGGTCAGTGCGCGCGCCGAACCGAATTCGCCGCCAAAATCGGCGATGGCGATGGGAATCCGGTTGGCGCCGGCGCCGGTGATGACCACGGTCAGTTCGGCGCGCGCGGACGAAAAGGCAAGAAGCGCCAGAACGCCGCCGACAATCAGACTCAGGCGGCGCAATGCAAGCGAGGGTCGAAACATGAGACGCAAACTTCCAGAAAAGAAGGCGGAATTATATCCCCTGGTACGCCAAGGGACTGTAACAAAAGATGATTTTTGAGTTGTGCTTATTCATCGAACGGTCTGTACGGGATGTTGAGTTCCCGATCGAACACGCCGCGATCGTCGGGCAGAGGCAGCGGGCTGGATTTTTTAATCGCTCTCATGACAGCTTCATCCAGTGCCCGGTTGCCGCTGGATTTGACTATCCTGGGGTCGCCGATGATTTCGCCGGTGGGTAATTGCGTTACCTTGAAAACCGCTTCAGGGTTGCCGTCGAGCGCCAGCGGCAGGACGATGTTGCCCCTGATCTTGCCTCCGATTTTGGCGATGTAGGCTTTCTCGGCGCGTTCACGCGCCGCCGTTTTCCTGGCCGCTTCGATCCCGCGCAATTCGGCGTCGGCGTTGGCGATGGCGGCCATGCGGTTTTTCTCGGCATCGGCCTCGGTCTGTCTCTTCGCCGCTTCCTGCCGCTCCTTATCTCGCCGTTCTCTGTCCTGACGTTCTTTCTCCAGGCGCTCCTTATCCAATTGTTCTTTCGCTCGGCGTTCTTTCTCCAAACTCTCTTCTTTCTGGCGCTCCTCTTCCAAGCGCTTTTTCTCCAGGCGTTCCTTCTCCAGACGTTCCTCTTCCAGACGCTCTTTCTCCAGTTTGTCCTTGATCCCGATGTCCGGATCCGGCGGCGGCGGTAGTGAAGGCTCAGGCGGAGGCGGTTCGGGAACAGGCTCAGGCGTGGGTTTCGGCGGCGGCGGTTCAGGATCGGGTTCTGGCCTGGCGGCAACGACCGGCGCGGGCGCGCTTTGCCAGACTTCAACGGTGACCGCCGACGGCGTCTGGCTTTTCCATTGCACGCCGAGAAACAGCGCGCCGATGAGCAGGGCGTGAACGAGCACCGCCAGCACCATCGCCGTGACGCTGGTTTTTTCTTTGGGCGGGAGCGGAGCAGGGTTGTCCACTATTTTCCCGCGTTTATAACCGGCTGGACGAGCAGACCGATGCGCTTGACTTGCTGGCGCTGGAGTTCGTCCATCACCCGCAGCACGGCCTCGTATTTGACGTTCTTGTGACCGACGATCAACACCGGCCGATCCGGGTCCTTGCTCCGCGCATCCTGGATCGCCTGCGCGAGTTCTCCCTGGGCCAGGGGGCTGCTCTTGCCATTGTCCATCAGCGCCAGCGATTCGTCTTCACCGATAGCTACCTGTAAGGCTTCGGCGGGCGCCTGCGCGGACTTGCTGACCGACGGAACGTCGATGCTGGCGGTGGTCATCATCGGCGCGGTCACCATGAAGATGACCAGCAGCACCAGCATGACGTCGATATAAGGGACGACGTTGATTTCGTTTTTCAGACGGCGTTCGCGCATGATTTTCCCTCCTGTTCAGCGCATGTGGCGTTGCAGGATATTGGAGAACTCCTCCATGAACGATTCAAAGCGCGTCGCCAGGCGGTCGATTTCATGCGCGAAGCGGTTGTAGGCGACGACCGCCGGAATGGCGGCGAACAGGCCGATGGCGGTCGCCACGAGCGCTTCGGCAATGCCCGGCGCGACCGCCGACAGCGTGGCCTGTCCGACGTTGGCCAGGCCACGGAACGAGTGCATGATTCCCCACACCGTGCCGAACAGTCCGACGTAAGGGCTGACCGAACCGACCGAGGCGAGAAAGGCCAAGTGCGCGTCGATGTTGTCGACCTCGCGCTGATAGGTGGCGCGCATGGCGCGGCGCGAACCGTCGATGACATCTTTCGGATCGAGGTTTTTCTGGCCGCGCAGCTTGGCGAACTCGCGGAAACCGGCTTCGAAGATGCGTTCCATGCTGCCCGTGCCGTGGCGGTTGTTGACCGCGCTCTGGTACAGGCTGTTGAGATCGCCGCCGCTCCAGAAATCGCGCTCGAACTGCTCGGTCTGCGTCTTGGCCTTGCTGACCGCAAACCACTTGCGGAAGATGTAATACCAGGACATGAAGGAAACGCCGGCCAGAACAGCCATGACGCACTGGACGACCGCGCTGGCGTTGAGAATCAGGTGCAGGATGGAAAGATCGTGCGAGACGTTCATTGGATGGCTTCCAGTTGTTCCCGCATCGCGGCGGGAATCGAGGTGATTTTCAGCTGCCCGGTATTCGTTCCGATACTGACGCAGACGACCTGGATCGTGCCGCTGACCAGTTCTTCCCCGCTGTCCGCGCCGGGCGCGCCGCGCTGGACGTGTTGGCGGAAAAAAATCTGCGCGCGCGTGATTTTCTCGACTTCGAGGCTGACCGTGAGCAGATCGTCCAGGCGCGCCGGTTTCAGGTAGTCCAGATTGACGTTGCGCACGACGAAAGCGATGCCGGGGGCGCGCAACAGTTCGGCCTGCTCAAAGCCGATCGAGCGCAGCCACTCGCTACGGCAGCGTTCGAGGAATTTCAGGTAGTTGGCGTAATACACCACACCTCCCGCGTCGGTGTCTTCGTAATAGATACGAACCGGGAAGGTGAAGGCGTTGGTTTTTTGTGCGGGCTTCATAAACCCGCCATTTTAGACCCGCGTTGAAGAATTTTTCCCGCAATTTTTGTTACAACCCGGTCTGGATCATAAAAACTCTTTAAGTTTCAAAGGGCTGTGACACAAACGTAAAATGACTGTCACGAGCTTCCAAGTTGTCCTGTTGAGAGTGTTTACGTAAATATAGACAAAGCTGTTTGTTGAAGAGTCATGAACTGATCGGTGGTAGTAATGGCGTGCCAGATGCGCAAAGTCAGGTCGACCATGGAGGCCTTGCGTGAG
>JAITNL010000181.1 GCA_031290495.1 Accumulibacter sp. | reverse complement strand
CCATCTTTCATACCATATGCGGTGGTTGCTCAGTCCATGCAACACTATATATTGTGGTGAAAAGGCAACGTATTGATAAAAGTGTTGATATCAATACTTTTTGAGACTATCACCAAAATTGTGGATAAAAGAAAGCCGCAGCGTCCACAAAAAACGCGAGAGCTTTTACGCCCGCGAGTTTTTATCTTTCTTGATTCAAAATCGGCGGCGCTTTGCGCCGGATGTACGCTTTGCTCCTCTCTGTGATATTTGTACCTCGGTGAGAAATAAAAAAATTATCCCTCACAGAGGCACAGAGGACACCGGTTCCGGAATAAATCAGGGATTTTGCAGTACGCGGAAATGATGCGTGCCGTCGCGGCGCAATTGTTCCACCAGTCCATGTTCCCAGTCGAGATAGGCTTGCATCGCCGACACGGGCGCGTCCAGACCTTCGTATGGCCGCCGGTAACGATCGATTGGCGGCGAGGCCAGCCGCGCCGCGCTTTCTTCCAACGGCAATCCAGCGGCTTGCCACGCTTCGGTTCCGCCGTCCAGGACGTAAACATCGCTTTCCGTCAAACCCACTAAATCCGGCGCGGCGAAACCGGCCAGCCATCCGCTGCCACAAGTCAGCACGTAGCGTCCGGCGCGCGGAATGCGGGCCAGCGCTTCATTCAGACGTGAACGCAGCGCGAACCAGGCGCCCGGAATGTGCTTGCGCGCGTAATTCACGCTGCTCGTCAGATCGATCACTTCCGTATTTTCGGCTTGCAGCCAGGCGTGCAATTCGCGTGGCGAGACGCGGCGGCTTTCGGAGTGTGGAGGCTGTGCTTCCTAAACGCCTGTTCAAGGTCGGCGATCAAATCCTCGGGGTCTTCCAGGCCGACGTGCAGACGGATCAGGAAGGGGTATTGGCTCCAGTCGGCGACCGTGCGCGCCTGGCGCATGTTGGACACCGTGACCAGGCTTTCAAAGCCGCCCCAGGAAGCGCCCATGCCGAACAGACGCAAGGCGTCGGCGACGCGAACCGCCGTGGATTCCGTCGCATCTTTCAGGGCGAAGGACAAGAGGCCGTTGGTGCCGGAGAAATCGCGTTGCCACAGCGCGTAACCGGGGTCTTCCGGCAAGGCCGGACAGAAAACCCGCGCCACGGCAGGATGCGCTTGCAGCCATTGGGCGACGCGTAAAGCGCCGGCTGCGTGCAGCGGCAGACGCGCCGCCAGCGTGCGCGAGCCGCGCAGGATCAGCCAGGCGTCGTCGGGGCTGACCGTCATGCCCTGCGCGTCGCTCGAACGGTGGATGCGTTCCCACGCGGCTTGCGTGGTGGTCACGGCGCCCATGACTACATCCGAATGCCCGCTCAGGTACTTGGTCGGCGCAGAAATGACGATGTCCGCGCCAAGCGCCAGCGGACGGTAGAGATAGCCCACGCCCCAGGTGTTGTCGGTCGCCAGGAGCGCATCATTAGCGTGCGCGAGGCGGGCGAGCGCCGGCAGGTCGGCGATCTCGAAAGCCAGCGAACCGGGCGATTCGGCGTAGATCAGGCGCGTCTGCGGACGCAGCAGCGCTTCGACGCCCTGACCGTCGGCGGCGTAGAACGAATAATCGATGGCATAGCGCTCGAAGAACTCTCGCGCGAAATGGCGTACCGGCTCGTAAACCGCGTCCGAAATCAGCACATGGTCGCCGGTCCGCAAGTACGCGATCAGCGCCTGGGTGATCGCGGCGAGACCCGTCGGAAACAGGCGCGTACGATAACCGCCTTCCAGCTCGGTAATCACGTCCTCCAGCGCAAAAGCCGTCGGATTGCCGCGCGCGCCGTAGGAGAACAGGCGCTCGTCGTTGCGCCGGCTGCGGATGTCCTGAAGATGCGCGACATCGTTGAACAGAACCGTGCTGGCGCGGATCAGCGGCGGATTCACCGCCCGCCCGCCGTCGACGCGGGTCGATAGGCCGGCACGGATCAAACGGGTACGCTCGCGCGGATTGGGGGGTGTGGGCACGTTATGTTCTCCTGGATGGGTTAGGGATTTTCAAACTTCCAACCGGCACGGGGCGATAGGTGTCGGATTACGCCGCTTTGTGGTTTATCCAAGCCACGAAACCTTGCGCTTTCGCAAATGCAGGTAGAAATACAAAGGCCGCGCCATGTTTCAAGTAGTCAAGAATCATTACAAAATTTCTTGCTCATGTATAAAGATCGATCATCGTGAAAACCTTGGTTTATCGCGTTTCCCAAAAATAACCGTCATTTCCGCGAAAGCAGGAATCCAGGTTTTCAGGCGGTCTTTGTGGATTCCCGTTTGCGCGGGATGACGACGGAGGATATTCGGCAGCTTTGGCATGAACGGAAAATCAGGAGAATCGCTGTAACCCATGGTGCCCGCCGCGTCAATGGCGCAGGCCGTTGATGAAAGCGTGCGTGCGCGGGTTGCGCGGTTCGTGAAAGATGTCATGCGGCGTCCCGTGTTCGACGATTTCGCCGCCGTCGGTAAACACGATCTCGTGGCTGACTTCCTCGGCGAAACGCATCTCGTGCGTCACCAAAAGGCAGGTCATGCCGTCCTCGACCAGTTGCCGGATGACCGACAACACTTCGCCGACGGTTTCGGGATCGAGCGCCGAAGTCACTTCGTCGAGCAGCACGAGTTGCGGATGCATGGCCAGCGCCCGGGCGATCGCCACGCGCTGTTGCTGGCCGCCGGATAACTGGCCGGGATAGGCGTCGACCTTGTCGGACAGGCGCACCTTGTCCAGCAATTCGCGCGCCTCGCGCTCGGCGGTTTTGCGCTCCACACCGAGAATGCGGATCGGCGCGATGACGATGTTCTCCAGCACCGTGAGGTGCGGAAACAGGTTGTATTGCTGGAAGACGAAGCCAATGCGCTTTCTCAGGGCGATGCGTTCGGCCTCGGTGCGCAAGGTATGCACCGGCGTGTCGCCGACGACGATCTCGCCGCGTTCCGGCGTCAGCAGACCGTTGATGCAGCGCAGCAGGGTCGACTTTCCCGACCCCGACGGGCCGATGATCGATACGGCGTCGCCCTGGCGCACCTTGAGGTCGATGCCTTTGAGCACGTGGTTGCTGCCGAACGAGAGATGCACGTTGCGCAACTCGACGAGCAGCGCCCGCTCCGGCGGCGTTGATGGCTGTGGCATGGATCGGAATCCTTCGATGACAATCAGTGGAACGCGTACTTGCGTTCCAGGCGGGCGGTAAACCGCGTGATCGGGTAGCAGTAGAGAAAAAACAGGGTCAGCACGACGAGATAGATGAGAATCGTGAAGTCCGTGCGGTTGACCGTGTTGCTGGCGTTCTTGGCCGATTCAAGCAGTTCGGTGACGCCAACCAGCGAGGCCAGCGTGGTGCTCATGGTGATCATCGCGTAGAGATTCATCCACGGCGGCAGAACGCGCTTGACACACTGCGGCAGGATCACCCAGCGCAGCGTCTGCGAGCGGCTGAAACCGAGCGAGGCCGAGGCTTCCCACTGCGCCGAAGTGATCGACAGGATCGCTCCCCGGAAGATCTCGGCGATGTGCGCGGAAGCCGGCAACGCCAGCCCAAGCGTGGCCTTGATCCAGTCGGGAAACGGCAGATACATCGATCCGATATGGATTTCAAACGGGAATACATAGGTGGCGAAAAAGATCAACACCAGAATCGGCGCGTTGCGGAAGAATTGCACATACCCGCGCGTTGGCGCGTTGATCCAGCGGCTGTGCGAAAGTTCCAACGCGCCAATCACGGCCCCGGCCACGGTGCCGATGGCGATCGCCAATACGCTGATCAGCACGTTCATCGCCAAGCCCATCGCCAGATGAGGCGTCCACTGCCAGAGGATGCCCATTGCTTCCTGGTAGACCTGACCGAGCACCGCCCAGAACAGCGCGACACCGCCGACCCAGAGCACCAGCGGCGGCGCCGGCGGCACATACCAGGGCGTTTTCATGGGTATCGCGTCGGTCTGTTCAGTGGCCATAACCCGGCATCCTCAAACGGTTTTCCAGCAGGCTCCCCAGCCGGGACACGAACAAGGTCAGCACCCCGTAAAGCAGGAAAAGGAAGAGCATCATTTCCAGCACGTTGCTGTGCTCGATCCAGATCATCAGCGAGGCATAGGTCACTTCGCCGACGGCGATGGCCGAGGCCAGCGAAGTCGCCTTGACCAGATCGACCAGGTTGTTGATCAGCGACGGCAAGGCAAAACGGAAAGCCAGCGGCAATTCGACGCAGGTCAATAGTTCACGCTTGCTGAAGCCCAGGGAGATGGCCGATTCGCGCATCGCCTTGGGCACCGCCTCGATGCCCGCCCGCAGCGCTTCGGCGTGATACGCGCCGAAGTGCAGCGAGAGCACGATCACCACCCACGCGAACGTGCTGAGCGGATTGTTCCGCGCGCCGCCGATGGTCTGATTGATCGCCATGTTGACCACGAAAAAGGCGCAGTAAATCTGTACCAGCGTCGGCGTGTTGCGCGCCAGTTCGACGAACGCCCGCGCTGGCCGGGCCAGCCACGGGCGGCCGGAGGTCAGCAATCCGGCAAGTGCGGTTCCCACGATCAGGCTGCAAACGATCGCCACCGCGGACAGCTCGATGGTCAAGCCGATGCCGCGCACCCACAAGGCCCGTTCGCGGAGATCGAGCAGGAAACCGTAGTTGAGGCCAACCGTTTTGGCGGCCCCGATGAACGTGGAAAGCCAGGATTCAAGCATGAGCGGCAACCATCATGATTATTTCGATCATTTCTGGGCAACCGGGTACTTGGCCTGCCATTCTTCCAGCAGTGGCGTGATCGGAATGCGGTTCTTGCGCGTGACCTCGAACAACCAGCCGCTGCGATACCAATCCTGCACGAAGCCGTCGAGCACATTGATCAGGTCGGTTTCGCCCTTGCGCACCCAGATTACCGACGGCAGCGGAATCAAATCGTTGGCCAGCGGCAGTTCAAAATCCTTCCATTCCGGGTTGTCGGAGACGAGCAGGTGCAGCGGCGCGCTGTCATGGACGGAACCGAAGCAATTACCGCCCTTCAGCGCCAGCAGCGAATCCGGCTGCGACGGCAATCCCTTGACGTCGGCGCCGTACAGCTCGGCGAGCGGCTTGGCGTAATTGCTGCCCTGCGAGAGGCAGATCGTCTTGCCCTTGACGTCTTCCCATCGGGTGACTTTATTGCTTTTGAGGGTGATCAAACCGCCGCCGGCATCGCCGTAGGGCGTCGGCACATAACCCATGAGTTCGGCGCGTTCCGGATTGAGCTGCATGTTGGGTATCGCGATGTCGACCTTGCCTTGTTGCAGGAACTGCACCCGGGTCGCCGGCGTCACCGCCACGGTTTCCAGCTTGACGCCCAGGCGTTTGGCGATGTCGGCGGCCAGATCGACGTTCAGTCCAAGCTGTTGCTGCGTTTTCGGATCGACGTAGCCAAAAGGCGGTCCTGAAAGAACGACGCCCACGACCACGGTTCCGCGCGACTTTATCTTGTCCAGCGTCGCGTCGGCGCGCGCCAAGGGCACGCTTGAAAGAAAAGCGACGACGCCGAGCGCCGCCAGAAATTGGGTTGTTTCCATGACTTTCTCTTCCATTGATTGAGTCGGAGGATTTTAGAAACGTCAATCTGGAAAGCGAACGAAAAAAAATATATTTGTTTATATGAAAAGGCAGCTTCGCGCGCGTGCCAACCAGCATGTGTCAAAAACGAGGTGGCTTCCAGCCGCTTGTTGATACCGGCCCGGAAAATCTTGATAGAAGCAGTCGGGTATTTTAGAATCCACAGCTTCTCCAAGCCGGAAAATTTCTTTCATGTTCAGTCGTCTGCGCGAAGATGTCCGTTCGGTATTCGAGCGTGACCCAGCCTCCCGAACGTCGTGGGAAGTGTTGACCTGTTACCCCGGTCTGCACGCGGTGGTCATGCACCGGGTCGCGCATTGGTTGTGGATTCACCGCTGGCGTTGGCTGGGGCGCTTCGTTTCGCATCTGACCCGCTTTTTTACCGGCATTGAAATCCATCCCGGCGCTACCATTGGCCGCCGGTTTTTCATCGATCACGGCATGGGCGTGGTGATCGGCGAAACGGCGGCGATCGGCGACGACGTGACCCTGTACCACGGAGTGACGCTCGGCGGTACTTCATGGAACAAGGGCAAGCGCCATCCGACGCTGGAAAGCGGCGTGGTCATCGGCGCGGGGGCCAAGGTGCTCGGACCGATCACGGTGGGTGCCAACGCCAAGGTCGGTTCCAATGCCGTGGTGGTGAAGAGCGTTCCGCCGGGGGCGACGGCGGTGGGTAATCCGGCGCGCATCATCGACGGGGAACAGGCGCACAAGCGCGAAGAGAAAGCCGGGCAGATGGGCTTTTCGGCGTATGCCGTGTCGGCCAATCAGGACGATCCGCTGTCCAAGGCCATCCACGGTCTGCTCGATCATGCCGTGGAAACCGACCGGCGGATCGAGGCGCTGATCAAAAAACTGGAAGCGATGGGCGTCAGCGCCGAGGACGAGTTGGCGACGGCGGACAAGTTCGATCCGAAATACTTGGGAAAAATTGTTGACTGATGGCGGGAACTTGTTCGATAGTTGACTAAACCAATCAGGTACTGATAACGACGGAGGCAACCATGCGCTTGACCACCAAGGGACGTTTTGCCGTGACGGCGATGACCGATCTGGCCTTGAACGGCGGCGCGGAGCCGGTGGCGCTGGCGTGTATCAGCGAGCGGCAGAAAATATCCCTTTCGTATCTCGAACAGTTGTTTGGCAAGCTGCGCCGGCATGGACTCGTCGACAGCGTGCGCGGGCCTGGCGGCGGTTATCGTCTGGGGCGGTCGATGGAACGGATTTCCGTGGCCGACATCGTGCGTGCGGTGGACGAGGCGCTGGACGCGACACAATGCGGCGGGATTCAGAATTGCAAGGACGAGTCGCGCTGCCTGACCCACGATTTGTGGGCGACCCTGAATCTCAAGATGTACGAATACCTGGAATCGGTGAGTTTGTCCGGGCTGGTCGAGCAGCACCGCGAAAACCCGGTGGTCAACGTTTCTGTGCTCAAGGACGCGCGCCGTTTGCCGTTGCGCGGCGGCGCCTTGCCGGTACTGGCCTGAGCGATGGCAATGGTCTATTTCGATCACAACGCGACGACGCCGGTCGATCCGGCGGTGCTGGAAGCGATGCTGCCGTGGTTTTCGGGGCAGTACGGCAACGCCTCCAGCCGGCACGAATTGGGCCGGGCGGCGCGCCGGGCGATCGACGAAGCGCGCGCGCGGGTCGCGGCGGCGGTTGGCGCGCATCCCACCGAAGTCATCTTCACCAGCGGCGGATCGGAAGCGAACAACCTGTTCATCAAGGGCGTGGCCGCCTCGATGAAACCCGGCGCGCTCGCCGTCAGCGCGGTTGAGCATCCGTCGGTGATCGAAGCGGCGGAACAACTCGCGCGGCGCGGCTGGCAATTGTGCCGACTGGTCGTCGATGGCGCGGGGTGCGTCGATGAGGCGGCTTATTGGCAAAGCTTGTCGCTGCGGCCGAAACTGGTGTCGGTGATGCTGGCCAACAACGAGACCGGGGTGGTACAAAACGTCGCGGCACTGGCGCAAACGGCCCGCGATTGCGGGATCGTTTTCCATACCGACGGCGTGCAGGCGCTGGGCAAGATGGCGCTCGATTTCCGCGCGCTGAACGCTGGCGGCGTCAAGGCGCTGACTTTGTCGGCGCACAAGCTCGGCGGCCCAAAAGGCGCGGGCGCGCTGGTGATGGACAAGGGGATCGAGCTTGAACCGCTGATCGCCGGCGGCGGACAGGAACGCGATTTGCGTTCGGGCACCGAAAACGTCGCGGCGATCGTCGGTTTTGGCGCGGCGTGCGAACTGGCGACGCGGCGGTTGGCGGAACGGGCGACGCGGCTGAGTGCTTTGCGGCAACGGCTGGAAGACGGCTTGCGCGCGCAAGGAGCGGTACTCTTCGGCTCTAGCGTGAAACGCCTGCCGAACACGATCTGTTTCGCGCTTGCGGGATTCGACGGTGAAACCCTGATTACGCGGCTCGACCGCGCCGGTTACGCGTTGTCCAGTGGCTCGGCGTGTTCGAGCGTCGACCCGGAGCCGTCGCACGTGCTCAAGGCGATGGGGGTGTCCGACGAACTGGCGCGCGGCGCGGTGCGACTCAGTCTCGGGACGGGCAATACACAGGCGCAAGCCGACGACTTCCTGATCGCCTTGCGCGACACGGTGGCGGAATTACAACAATTGACGGCGTTTGCCGTCTGATGACCCACTTTCTGAAATGGAGCAAGGAAAATGCTGAAACTGCCAATCTACCTGGATAACTCGGCAACCACGCCGGTCGATCCGCGCGTGGCGGAAAAGATGATTCCCTTTCTGACCGAGAAATTCGGCAATCCGGCGTCGCGTTCTCATGCCTACGGCTGGGAGGCCGAGGCGGCGGTGGAAGAGGCGCGCGAAGAAGTCGCCCGGCTGTTCAACGCCAACTCCAAGGAAATCATCTGGACCTCCGGGGCGACGGAATCCGACAATCTGGCGATCAAGGGCGCGGCGAATTTCCATGCGGGCAAGGGTAAGCACCTGATTACCGTGAAAACCGAGCACAAGGCCGTGCTGGACACCTGCCGCGAACTCGAACGGCAGGGATTTGCAGTGACCTATCTGGACGTGCTGGAAAACGGCTTGATCGATCTGGACGTGTTCAAGGCGGCGTTGCGGCCGGACACCATCCTGGTTTCGGTGATGTTCGTCAATAACGAGATCGGCGTGATCCAGCCGATCGCGGAAATCGGCGAGATTTGCCGCGATAAGGGCATCATTTTCCACGTGGACGCCACCCAGGCGTCGGGCAAAGTGGCGATCGATCTGGAGACGCTCAAGATCGACCTGATGTCTTTCACTGCCCACAAGGTTTACGGCCCCAAGGGCATCGGCGCGTTGTACGTGCGCCGCAAGCCGCGCGTGCGCATCGAGGCGCAGATGCACGGCGGCGGACACGAGCGCGGCTTCCGTTCCGGCACGTTGGCGGTACACCAGATCGTCGGCATGGGCGAAGCGTTCCGCCTCGCGCGCGAGGAAATGGGCGTCGAGAACGAGCGCGTGCGCATGTTGCGCGACCGTCTGCTCAAGGGCATCGAGGACATCGAGCATGTGTACGTCAATGGCGACCTGACGCAGCGCATTGCGCACAACCTGAACGTCAGTTTCGCTTACGTCGAGGGCGAATCGATGCTCATGGCGATCAAGGAACTGGCCGTTTCTTCCGGGTCGGCGTGCACCTCGGCCTCGCTCGAACCGTCCTACGTGCTGCGCGCCCTCGGGCGCGACGACGAACTGGCGCACAGTTCGATCCGCTTCACGATCGGGCGTTTCAATACGCAAGAGGAAATCGATTTCGCGGTGAAACTGTTGCGCGAAAAGATCGGCAAGCTGCGCGAGCTGTCGCCGCTGTGGGAAATGGTGCGCGAAGGCGTCGATCTGAACACGGTTCAGTGGGCGGCGCAGTGAGGGAATGGACAGAGCCATCGCATTAGGCCAGGGGCAGCGCGTGACAAGAGTACGGCGCTGCGCCTTTTCCCTACCCCGTCATTCCTGCGCAAGCAGGAATCCAGTCTTTCGGGTTTCCCGGCGGCTTCATGGAGCAGGAATGACGGGAAAAAACAGGGGGCAGGGGAAAGCACCAACCCAACGCGATGGTCCTGATTGGATGAATAGGTAGACAGGAGTCAGGCAAAATGGCATATAGCGAAAAAGTGCTCGATCATTATGAGAATCCGCGTAACGTGGGTTCGTTTGGCAAGGATGACGACGGCGTGGCGACGGGCATGGTCGGCGCGCCGGCGTGCGGCGACGTGATGAAGTTACAGATCAAGGTGAGCAAGGACGGCGTGATCGAAGACGCCAAATTCAAGACCTACGGCTGCGGTTCGGCCATCGCTTCGTCGTCGCTGGTGACCGAATGGGTCAAGGGCAAGACGCTGGATCAGGCGCTGGAAATCAAGAACACCCAGATTGCCGAGGAACTGGCCTTGCCGCCGGTCAAGATTCATTGTTCGATTCTGGCGGAGGACGCCATCAAGGCGGCCGTCGCCGATTACCGGAAGAAACAGGGCCGCGTGTAAGCGACCGGGTTTCCAGAGTTTATCGATAGGCGAAAGGAGAAACGCAAATGGCGGTGACATTGACCGAGAACGCGGCAAGGCATGTGGCGAAATATCTGCAAAAGCGCGGCAAGGGAATCGGCTTGCGCCTGGGCGTGCGCACCAGCGGATGTTCGGGCGTGGCGTACAAACTGGAGTTCGCCGACGAAGCGTCGCCGGACGACCTGGAGTTTGAATCGTATGGCGTCAAGGTACTGGTCGACGCCAAGAGTTTGCCGTATCTCGACGGAACCGAACTCGATTACACCCGCGAAGGTTTGAACGAAGGCTTCAAGTTCGATAACCCGAACGTCAAGGACGCCTGCGGTTGCGGTGAAAGCTTCAGTGTCTGACGCGACAGTGATAGTGAAGGGGCAGTGACGTGGATTCCGTGCTGGACGAGATCGGTTTTGGGGCCGATCATTTCACGCTTTTCGGCCTGACCCCGTCTTTCCGGATCGATTCGCTGATGCTGGACAAGCGTTTCAGGGAACTTCAGGCGCGCGTGCATCCGGACCGTTTCGCCCATGCCGGGGAATCCGAGCGCCGCGTCTCGCTGCAATGGGCCACGCGGGTCAACGAAGCCTATCAGACGCTGAAAAATCCTTTGTCGCGCGCGCGCTATCTGCTCGACCGGGCGGGGCAGGGCATGGACAGCGAGAACAACATGGCCATGCCGCCCGAATTCCTGATCGAGCAGATGGAGTGGCGCGAAGCGGTCGCCGAGGCCAGACAGGCGCGCGAAGTCACCGAGCTGGAACAGTTGCATCATCGCGTCAAGCAGCGGATGAACAAGGTCTACGA
>JAITNL010000164.1 GCA_031290495.1 Accumulibacter sp. | reverse complement strand
CTGGGGTTTGCCTGCTGCCGCTAGCCGTTAGCGGAACAACGTCCCCCACGGGGTTCTGTACAGGGTGGCCATGGCCGGCATGTAGAGCGCCTTGCGCAAAAAAGAATGGCCGATCTTCGCGAGCCGTGGTTGGGCCTGGACGCTGCAGCCGGATTCATGCTGACGGGGGGCGAGTCCGGCAAAGGCAGCGGCCTGTCGGGCGTTGTCGAAGCGGGCGGGATGAATGCGGAAGGCCAGCAAGAGGGCAATGGTATAGCAGCTTGAGAAAAATTATCTAACATATACTCAATGCTTGATTGATTATGTATTATATTAAATAATGTAATTTTTGTCAAACTGCTATATCAGGAATTTGTCCCGATTGCGGATCTCCTGTATGACGATCACCTTGAACAACTGAAAAAGGAAGGATGGCAAAATGGCTAAATCATTTTCTGAACTGACGAAAAACTGGTCCCCGGAACGGCTTGCCCATGTGGAGGCCATGACGCGGGAAATGCTGGCCGAGATGCCGCTCAATGAATTGCGTCAGGCGCGTGGACTCTCGCAGAAGAAGCTGGCGGAAGCGCTGCATATTCAACAGCCCGCCGTCGCCAAGCTCGAAAAGCGCACGGATATGTACATCTCGACCCTGCGCAGCCATATCGAGGCGATGGGCGGCGAGCTTGAAGTGGTGGCGCGTTTTCCGGATGGGGCGGTGAAAATCAATACCTTCGGCGATTTGGCGGCGACACGGTGAATATCCGACGGAATCGTGGAGAACCATGAGCGCTCTTGAAAAAAACGAAGCCGCGAGGCTGTTCGCCGAAGGATTGGCGCAGCAGCGGGCGGGACGGCTGGCCGAGGCGCGCCAATGTTATGAGCGGGGATTGAAATACGCCCCCGGCAATCCCGACGCCTTGTTTCTGCTCGGACAGGCAATGTTCGACGGCGGCGACGTTCTCGCCGGGGAACGCCAGATGCGCACGGCGATTTCGGCGCGGCCGCAGGCCGCCAACTATCACGCTGGGCTGGCCTTCTCGCTGTCCAAGGTGGGCCGTTCAGGCGAGGCGATGGCAGCGTTCGCCCTCGCCGTGCGCGGTATTCCGCACGATTCGGCGTTGTGGCGCGGGCTGGCAACCAGCGCGGCGCAGTCCGGTCGGGTGGATGTCGCCCTGGACGCCACGACGGAATGGCGGCGGCTTGCGCCGGACGATGCCGACGCGCTGCGTTTGCATGACAAGCTCCACGCCCAGCGGCATTTCGAGCGTGGCAAGGCGCTTGCGGCGGAAGGCGCCGCCGAGGCGGCAATTTGCGAGTACGAGGCCGCCCTGCGTTTCGACGCGGAAGCCCCGCCGATTCTCACCAACCTGGCCAACCTCCATGCCGGGCTGGGACGCGAGGATGCGGCGCGGGCGCTGTACGAACGGGCGATTGCGCGCGCGCCGGAATACGCCCCGGCGCATTTCAATCTTGCCATGCTGCACCTCGACGCCGGTAGCCGCCTCGACGCGACGGAAGCGTTTGAACGGGCGGCGGCGTGCGATCCGGACAACGGGCTGATCGCCGCGCATCTCCTGTTCCAGAAGATGCATCTGTGCCGCTGGGATGGCCTCGACGAACTCAGCCGGCGCGTCCGCGCGGCGATCGAGAACAATACGGCGGACATTCCGCCGTTCATCGTCCTGTCGATGCCGGGCACGACGCCGGCCTTGCAGCGCCGCGTCGCGGAGAACCACAGCGGCTGGCTGAACGTTGGCGAAGCGCCCGCGCCACGGACGTTTGAGCGGCGGCATGAGCGTTTGCGTATCGGCTACCTCTCGTCCGATTTCAAGAATCACGCCACGATGTTCCTGATGATCGACATGCTCGAAGCGCATGACCGTTCGCGTTACGAAATTTTCGCGCTCTCCTACAGCGTCGACGATGGCAGTCCGATGCGCGCGAGAGCCGTGGCCAGCGTCGAGCACTTCGTCGAACTCGCCGGGCTGCCCGCGCGGGACGCCGTGGCGCGTATCGCCGCGCTGGAACTGGATGTGCTGATCGACCTCAAGGGTTACACCGAGGGCAACCGCAGCGAATGGCTGCAATATCGGCTCGCGCCGGTGCAGATCAACTGGCTTGGTTATCCCGGAACGCTCGGCGCGCCGTGGGCCGATTACCTGATTGCCGATGCCATCGTCGCGCCCGAGGCGCATCGGTGGATGTTCAGCGAGCGCCTATTGCACCTGCCCGGCGGCTATCAGCCGAACTGCCGCCAGCGTCAATGCGCTCCGGCGTCGACGCGCGCGGCGGAAGGCTTGCCGGACGACGCCATCGTGCTCTGCTCGTTCAATCAGACGTACAAGATCATGCCGTGGATGGCCGATTTCTGGCTCGACGTGTTGCGCGTCGTGCCCGAGGCCGTGCTCTGGTTGTGGGCGTCGAATCCCTGGGCCGAGGACGCTTTGCGGCGCGTAGCCGCGCAGGCCGGCGTCGCGCCCGAACGCCTCGTCTTCGCCGAAGGACGACCGCAGGCGGAACACCTGGCGCGCCTGCCGCTCGCCGATCTCGCGCTCGACACCTTCCCTTACAACGGCCACACGACGACCTCCGACGCGCTGTGGGCCGGCGTGCCGGTAGTGACCTTGCAGGGAGAAGCGTTTGCCGCGCGGGTGGCGGGCAGCCTGCTGGCGGCGGCGGACCTGGAAGAACTCGTTACCGCCACGCCCGAGGCGTATCGCGAACGCATCGTCGAGTTGTGCCGCGATACCGGATTGCGTACCCGGATACGTGGAAAGACCAAAGCGCTGCGGGAGGCTTCCAGTCTATTCGATGGCGTGGCCTTCGCTCGCAAGCTCGAAGCGCTGCTGGCGGAACTTTGCGGGTTTTGAGTCCCATTGCGTTTGGCGGCATAGCCATCGCATGAATGTTTTTTTTCTCCTGCCTGCCGACAGGCAAAGCAAAGGAACGGCAGCCTGAATTTCAGCCTTTGCGGTTGTCTTTCCTCCTGGGCGGGGTGGCAGCGGTGCCCGAAAGCGGCGGGGCAGCAAGTGCACCCGGCAAAGGCAGACAGTTTCGTAGGTTGGATAAGCCTCGCAGCGGCGTAATCCGACATCCCACGCTCCGACGCAAAGCGCCGCCGTCGAACCAGCGATTGGGCATCTGAAGTCGGATCACCGGACGGACCGGTGTTGGCTAAATGGCGCCCAAGGCGATGCACTCCATACCGTCCTGTGCGCCGCCGGTTGCAACTTGAGTTGGCTCCAGCTGGCCATCGTCCGCTTGGGAATGAAGGTGGTTTTTTTGCGCTCGTTTGGACTCATGGGGATCACGTTCCTGTGCCGCCTTTGGCTTCACCATGACACAAAAAACGAAAATCTTTATCTGCTGAACGGGCTGATTTGAATTTTGCAGGGGCGCTACAAAACCGGACAGATTGAAAACTCGTGACAAAGAAACCGCTTGCGGATGCGCCGGTCTCCCGCATACGCCTATAATGGCGGCGGGAAGTCGGCCAGGCAGCCGCCGCGCGCCGCAAGACGCGGGGAGGAAAGTCCGGGCTTCACAGAGCAGGATGCCGGCTAACGGCCGGGCGCTGTAAGCCGCAAGGCCAAGGCGACGGAAAGTGCAACAGAGAGCAGACCGCCCAAGTCCGGGGCAACCCGGAACGGCAAGGGTGAAACGGTAGGGTAAGAGCCTACCGCGGACGTGGTGACACGGACGGCACGGCAAACCCCATCCGAAGCAAGGCCAAATAGGGAAGCGCATGGCGTGGCTCGCGTTGCTTCCGGGTAGGCCGCTTGAGCGCATCGGCAACGCTGCGCCTAGAGGAATGGCTGCCCACGACAGAACCCGGCTTATCGACCGGCTTCCCACCCGATAGACGCCAACCGGGGCCAAGCGATGGAACGGTTGTAATTCTTCAGAGCGCCAGCGCCATGGCGCTTTTTCATTGCCATGAAATGGCGGATTGTATAAGGAGAGGAATCGCCATGCACCGAAACAATGAAAAACTGAACCGTTTTGCCAAGCTGTTGCAGAGTATCTTTGAACTTGATAAAGCCGATTTGGACTTTGGCATATATCGCATAATGAACATCCGCAAGGCGGAAATTCAAAAATTCCTTGCTGTGGATTTGGCGCAAAAGGTGCAGGAAACACTCGCGCCGTTTGTGTCAGATGCTGACGCAATTACCGGGCGCATACAGGAAATTGAAAAACAGATCGCCGGCATAGGTTTTAATATTGCAACGTCAAAACTTGCCGACGAGTACGCTCGTTTGAAGTCACAACTTGTGGCGCGCGTGGATTTGTCGTCGCTTGAAACGGACGTGTATTCCGCGCTGTACAGCTTTTTCAACCGCTACTACGACGATGGCGATTTCATCTCCAAACGCCGTTACAAAGAAGGCGTGTACGCCATTCCCTACGAGGGCGAGGAAGTAAAACTCTACTGGGCGAACGCCGACCAGTATTACATCAAGACCGCCGAGAACTTCCGCGATTACACTTTTATTGACGCTGGCAAAAAGGTACATTTCCGTCTGGTAGACGCAACCTGTGAGAAGAACAACAACAAGGAATCAGATACGTCCAAACGTGTGTTTATGCTTTATACCGAAACTCCCGATAAGCCGGGACTCAAAACCATCGAGGAAGTCGACGGCGAATTGGTTATCCGTTTTGTCCATGACGTTCACGTCGACGCCAGGCGAAAATATGCCGAAGAGAATTTGGCCGCAATCAGCGCGGCGATAACGCATGGATTCGAGAATTGGCATCATCTGTTCGCGCCCGCATCGCAGGCCAGGGACGAAAAGCGCAGCATACTTGAAAAGCACCTGACGGCGTATGTGGCAAAGAATACCTTCGATTACTTTATCCATAAAGACCTGCGCGGATTTTTGACCCGCGAACTCGATTCCTTCATCAAGAGCGAAGTCATTTATCTTGACGACCTCGACACCACCGACGAAAAACTTGCTGACAATTATCTTGCCAAAGTGCGGGCGATCAAGCGCGTGGGGGAAATCATCATTTATTTTCTCGCGCAGATTGAGGATTTTCAGAAAAAACTGTGGCTGAAAAAGAAGTTCATTGTTGCCACGAACTGGTGTATTACCCTTGACCGTATTGATGAGAATTTTTACTCCGAGATTATCGCCAACACTGCGCAAATTGCCGAGTGGGCAGAGATGTATGCCATTGACGAGATAGCTGGAGATTTAACGACCGCCATTTATTCCGAACCTCTTGCGGCGGGGTTTCTGCGCCAAAACGGAAACCTTGTGCTGGACACCAGGCATTTTACAGCCGATTTCAAAGACCGCCTGATTGCGAGCATGGATAACCTTGACGAGCGGACGGGCGGGGTGCTTGTTCACAGCGAGAACTTTCAGGCGTTGCGGTTGCTGCAAGAAAGATATAGAGAACAGGTCAAGTGCGTTTATATAGACCCGCCGTATAATTCGGAACAAGACAGGTCAAAAGGTAATTTTATTTATAAAGATACTTTTGAACATTCATCCTGGCTTGCCATGATTTATGAGATAACACTTTCAGCAATTGAATTGCTCAGGTCGGATGGCCTGTTATACACATCTATTGATGACAACGAAGTTCATCGCTTGCGAGAAGTTTATGAAAGTATTTTTGGGAGCGAAAACTTCGAGGGGCATATTCATTGGCGCAGACGGCACAATCAACCTAACGACAAGACCAAACTACTCGGCCTGGTAGCCGAACATATCCTTGTCTATGCCAAAAAATCGCAATCGCTCAAGGCAAGCGGGATTGGCAAGCTCGATATCACGGGAAATTTTACCAACCCCGATAACGACACGCGTGGAGAATGGGCTTCAAAACCGTGGAAAGCAGGCTCTGATCAATCTGGAAGCAGATATACAATTATCACTCCGAAAGGTGCGGCGCTCGATGAAGAATGGATGGGTGAAAAAGCAACATACCAGGAATTGTTGACAGACAATCGTATTATATTTCCGCGTGGCGGTGATGGCATGCCGCGCAAAAAATATTTCAAATCCGAGCGTGAAGAAGAAGGACAATCAGCAACCAACTGGTGGGAACATTACCAATTTGGGCACAACCAGGGTGCCAACGATTGCATGACAGGATTGTTTGGCGAAAAGAATCTGTTCAGCAATCCCAAACCAATGGAATTGGTTCGTGGTGTTGTGAAATTGTCACACGACAAGGAGCGTAATGTTATCCTCGACTACTTCGCCGGCAGCGGCACAACCGGGCACGCCGTTCTCAACCTCAACCGTGAGGACAACGGCAGCCGCAAATATATCCTCGTCGAAATGGGCGAATATTTTAATACGGTCACATTGCCGCGAATGAAAAAAGTGGTCTACTCAGCCGATTGGAAAAACGGCAAGCCGGCAAACCGCAGCACTGGCGTTTCTCACCTGATGAAATACATCACGCTCGAAAGTTACGAAGACGCGCTTTCCAACGTCACGCTCGACGACAAAAAGCACGAGCTGGTGAATCTGTTCGGAGAAGATTATCTCATCCATTACATGCTCGGCGCCGAGGGCAATTTGCTGGATTTGGACGCGTTTGCAAACCCGTTTCGCTATAAACTTAAAATCAACGAAAACAACGAAACCAAAGAAAAAGTTATTGACATCTGTGAGACGTTTAATTATTTGCTTGGCTTATCCGTAAAACGGCAGTCTGCAATCGCCGCGTTCAACGCCGTTGCCGACCCGAACGGCGAATACGAGGGCGCAGTGCGTTTAGAGCAGGATAACGGTGGCGAATATGGTTTCAGACAGATTGAGGGCAAACTGCCCGACGGCAAATGCGCGCTCGTTATCTGGCGCACGGTTACGACCGACTTGCTGAAAAGCAACGCCGCGCTTGACGCCTATTTCCTGAAACACCGCGTCAATCCCGCCGACCGTGAGTTTGACGTAATTTATGTCAACGGCGACAACAACCTTGAAAACCTGCGGCCTGACGACGAGACCTGGAAAGTACAGCGCATGGAACCTGTGTTCAAGGCGAAAATGTTCGAGGAGGCTGAGTAATGGCCAAGAGAAATCCGGCACGGCCAGCCTTCAAATGGGGCGATCAACGACATTCAGGGCTTGATTTTGAGGACTTGATTCCGCAAAAAATATAGTAAACGCGGAGTATAATCCGCAAAATAATACTATAATGCGGAATAAATATGAAAGAGCACATTGACAGAACCCTGGAACCCGTCCTGAAGCATCGGCTTTTCGCGGGTAAGGTGTTGATCGTTTACGGCGCTCGTCAGGTCGGCAAGACTACGCTGGCGCAACGGGTGCTCGCGCATTTGCCGGAGGGAATGACCGTGGTTTCGCTCAACGGCGACCTGCCAGATACCCGCCTGTTGCTGGAAGACGCAACGCCGGAGCGCATCCGTTCACTGCTGGCGGGAAAGCGCGTCCTCTTCATCGACGAGGCGCAGAACATTGCTGACATCGGCATGATTCTCAAGCGCCTCGTTGACGCCATGCCGGAGGTCCAGGTCATCGTCGCCGGTTCGTCCTCGTTTGACCTGGCGAACCGGACGAGCGAGCCGCTGACTGGCCGCAAGTTCGCATACACGCTCATGCCCCTGTCATTCGAGGAACTGAAGGGCGCGACCGACTTGGCGGCGGAACGCGCGAACATCGAGCGGCGGCTGGTGTTCGGCGCGTACCCTGAGATTGTTACGCACGAGGACGACGCGGCGGAACGGCTGCGGACGCTGGCGGGGAGCTATCTCTACAAGGATGTGTTCGCGCTGCAAGCGGTGCGCAATCCGGCGCTGCTGGAAAAACTGTTGCGCGCGCTGAGTCTGCAATGCGGTTCGGAAGTCTCCTACAGGGAAGTCGGGCAACTCATCGGTCTGGACGGCAAGACGGTGGAGCGCTATGTGGATGTGCTTTGCCGCAGTTTCGTGCTGTTCGTGCTGCCCGCTTTCTCGCGCAATTCCCGCAACGAGTTGAAACGGGCGCAAAAAGTGTTCTTTCTCGACTGCGGTATCCGCAACGCGGTCATCGGTAACTTTCTGCCCTTGGCGCAACGTTCCGACACCGGCGCCTTGTGGGAGAACTACCTGATGAGCGAGCGTTACAAGTGGCGGCTTACTCACGCGTCGGATACGCGAGCGTATTTCTGGCGGACGCATGGTCAGGCAGAGCTTGATTTGGTGGAGGAATCCACCAAGGGACTGTCCGCGTTCGAGTTCAAATGGGGTGATCGCCGCTCGGCGCGAATTCCCGCCGCGTTCACCTCCGCCTACCCCGACGCGCGGGTCGAGATAATCACGCGGGCCAATTACGATTTGTTTTTATTGGAAACTGCCTGAGGCCAGATCCGCTGACGGTTTGCCAAGCGATAGGCGATTAAAAGAGCGATGTAGCGTCATTTCACTTTTTCCTTTCAAAACATAAATGTCACAGCTCCATTTATTGCGGCTATAAGGACGAAATATCCGCCTGATCGGGCAAACGAGCCACAACGACATCTTTGCCGTAGAATGGCCGATTATCCTGGAAACCGCGGTTTTCAGGATTATATAAGGAGAGAAATAGCCATGCACCGAAACAATGAGAAACTGAACCGTTTTGCCAAGCTGTTGCAGAGTATCTTTGAACTCGATAAAGCCGATTTGGACTTTGGCATATATCGCATAATGAACATTCGCAAGGAGGAAATCCAAAAATTCCTTGCTGTGGATTTGGTGCAAAAGGTGCAGGAAACACTTGCGCCGTTTGCATCAAACACTGACACAATCACTGAGCGCATACAGGAAATTGAAAAACAAGCCGCCGACATCGGTTTTGATATTGCAACGTCAAAACTTGCCGACGAGTACGCACGCTTAAAGTTACAGCTTGTGGCGCGCGTGGATTTGTCTTCGCTTGAAACGGACGTATATTCCGCGCTGTACAGCTTTTTCAATCGCTACTACGACGAGGGCGATTTCATCTCCAAACGCCGTTACAAGGAAGGCGTATATGCCATTCCCTACGAGGGCGAGGAAGTAAAACTCTACTGGGCGAACGCCGACCAGTATTACATCAAAACCGCCGAGAACTTCCGCGACTACACCTTTATCGACGATAGCAGAAAGGTACATTTTCGTCTTGTAGACGCGACCTGCGAGAAGAACAACAACAAGGAATCCGATACGTCCAAACGCGTGTTTATGCTTTATACCGAAACTCCAGAAAAACCGGAACTCAAAACCATCGAGGAAGTTGACGGCGAATTGGTTATCCGTTTTGTATATGATGTTCCCGTCGACGCCAGGAGAAAATATGCCGAGGAGAATTTAGCCGCAATCAACGAAGCGATAACGCATGGATTCAAGGATTGGCATCATCTGTTCGCGCCCGCATCGCAGGCAAAGGACGAAAAGCGCAGCATACTGGAAAAACATCTGGCGGCGTATGTGGCAAAGAACACATTCGATTACTTTATCCACAAAGACCTGCGCGGTTTTTTGACCCGCGAACTGGACTTCTTCATCAAGAGCGAAGTTCTTTATCTTGACGACCTCGACACCACCAACGAAAAACTCGTTGACAATTATCTTGCCAAGATACGGGCGATCAAGCGAGTGGGGAAAATCATCATTGACTTCCTCGCGCAGATTGAGGATTTTCAGAAAAAACTGTGGCTGAAAAAGAAATTCATTGTTGCTGCGAATTGGTGCGTAACGCTTGATCGCGTGGACGAACGTTTCTACCCTGAGATTATCGCTAACGCCACGCAAATCGCCGAATGGGTGAATATGTACGCTATAAGTGAAATTGATGGTAATTTGACGACCGTCGGCTGCTCCGAACCGCTGACGGAAGAATTTCTGCGCCAAAACGGAAACCTTGTGCTGGATACCAGGCATTTTACCGCCGATTTCAAAGACAGCCTGATTGCGAGCGTTGACAATCTGGATGAGCAGACTGGCGGGGTAATGATACACGGCGATAACATTCAAGCGCTCAGACTGCTTGAAACATCATTGATCGAAAAAGTAGATTGTGTTCATATTGACCCGCCGTATAATACCGATACAAGCGGATTTTTATACAAGAACAATTATCGCCATTCGAGTTGGCTTTCAATGATGGACGAGAGAATTATCGGCACATATCCGTTGATTGCCGATAATGGTTCGTTTATTTGCCATATTGATGAAAACGAATACGAAAACCTTTGGAACCTTTTTGAACGCAAGGGTTTCAATGCGACCGGTACCGTCATATGGGATAAGCGTAATCCTATGACTGGCGGTAACGGAATTGCAACACAACACGAGTATATCATTTGGCGTAATAAAGGTGAAGTTACTGTTAGTCTTAATACAGATAATGCCAACACTATTTTATCAAAGGTACAAGAACTCATAAAGAAACATGACGGTGTTAGCGACTTGGTGTGTAAAGAATTTGCCGCCTGGATAAATGGGAATGACGAACTCAGTAGTGGCGAAAAGGCATATCGTTATATTAACGACGACTGGCGTGTTTATCAAAGCGTCAGTCTTCGTGCGCCTGAACGCCGAGAAAATGAGAAGTTTCATCGGCCATTGATTCATCCGGTAACAAAAAAGCCTTGTCCAGTGCCACCGAATGGTTTTTCAAGGACGCCAGAAACACTTAACGAAATGATAGTAAAAGGGGTAATCTTGTTCGGTGAAGATGAATCTACACAACCACGCCAGAAAATGTTTTTGACCGAAGGACGTAACCGACAACTTACTTCGGTCATTCAAGACGCTACACGCGGAAAAACTGATACAGACAAACTTGGAGTATATTTTCCATACAATCATTCTGTTCAGTTCTATACAAATATACTCTCTGCCGCAACGAATAACAGCGGGTTAATCCTTGATTACTTTGCGGGTTCCGGTACGACAGGACATTCGGTTCTTGAAATGAATAGGTCTATCGACGATTCAAATCGCCGCTATATCCTCGTCGAAATGGGCGAATACTTCAGTACGGTTACTTTGCCGCGAATGAAAAAAGTGGTCTACTCCGCCGATTGGAAAAACGGCAAACCACAGAACCGCAGCACGGGCGTATCGCACCTGCTGAAATACATTACGCTCGAAAGTTACGAGGACGCGCTGTCGAATATCACGCTCGACGATGACCAGCACGGCTTGATAAAATTATTCGGCGATGATTATCTCATCAACTATATGTTCAACACCGAAGCGGCGGGCAGTATGCTAAATGTTGACACTTTTACCCAGCCATTTGACTATAAACTGAAAATCAACGAAAACAACGAAACCAAAGAAAAAGTTATTGACATCTGTGAGACGTTTAATTATTTGCTTGGCTTATCCGTAAAACGGCAGTCTGCAATCGCCATATTCAACGCCATTGCCGACCCAAACGGCGAATACGAGGGCGCGGTTGAATTGAAACTGGATAACGGCGGCGAGTTCAGTTTCAAACAGATAGAAGGCAAACTGCCCGACGGCGGACGCGCGCTGATTATCTGGCGCACGGTCACGACCGACTTGCTGAAAAGCAACGCCGCGCTTGACGCCTATTTCATGAAACACCGCGTCAATTCCGACGACCGTAAGTTTGACGTGATTTACGTCAATGGCGACAGCAACCTTGAAAACCTGCGGCCTGACGACGAGACCTGGAAAGTGCAACGCATGGAACCTGTGTTCAAGGCGAAAATGTTCGAGGAGGCGGAGTAATGGCCAAGAGAAATCCGGCACGGCCCGCCTTCAAATGGGGCGACCAACTGATATTGTTCCGCTACTTCCTCCATCTGTTCGACAATGATTCGCTTGCCGCGCTCGCTGGCAAGATGAACAATGTCGAATATGAGAGATTGGACGAAAATCAAAATACTTTCTTTTGGCGCGAACTGGATGCCGCCTTGCAACGGCAAAACGCTGAGGCGAAAATCAGCCGCGACACTCTGAAAGAATACGACGAGCATATTTGCCGCCATGTCAAACAAATCGGAGAAAAGCGCGGCGGCATTCGGTTGAAATATTTTCAATATATCGCCTGTCTGTTCACGGAGATGTACCTTGACCGCTATTTTACGGACAAAGCGGCGTTTGCTGATGACTTGAATGAATTTGTCAACAAGGTGAAAAATGAATCGCGCGGCGCGATCGACATCGAGAAATTCACCCCTGAAAACATGAATAAAATGGCGTTTATGTGCGCTACCGGCAGCGGCAAGACGCTGATCATGCACATCAACATCTTGCAGTTTCGGCATTACCTGAAAAAGGCGAAATCAATCAATCCGCACACGGAGATTAACAAAATCATCGTCCTTGCGCCGAACGAGGGAATGTCCGAACAGCACCTGGCGGAGTTGAAACTGTCGCGTATCTCGGCTGATTCGTTCGCCAAGGGCGGTTTCGGCACGGGCGCTGACGTTATTGTCATTGATATGAACAAGTTGAAAGAGGAAGGTAAAGTAAAAACTGTATCGGTAGACAGCTTCGAGCAAAACAACCTTGTCCTGGTAGACGAGGCGCACCGCGGACTGACCGGCGACGTGTGGTATGACTACCGTTCGCGCTTGTCGGCTGATGGCGGCTTTGCGTTTGAGTATTCGGCTACGCTGAAACAGGCGATGAAGACGTTGAAACCGAAAAATGACAAAACTTTGCTTGACGAGTATTTCCGCGCCATTGTCATCGATTACTCGTATAAATTTTTCCATGAGGACGGCTACGGCAAGGAATATCGTATTTATAACTTGCGCGAAGGTATTGACGATGAACAGCGGCAGCTCTATCTCACGGGTTGTCTGCTGTCGTTTTATCAGCAGCTGAAACTGTTCGAGGCGAACGGCAAGCAGTACGCGCCGTTTATGGTAGAAAAACCTCTGCTCGTGTTTGTCGGCAACCGGGTAACGGCCAAAACATCCACCGCCGAAATGACAGACGTTGAGGAAGTGCTGGATTTCATCGACAAGTTCGTGAGGAACAAAGAACGGACAATCCACCGCCTGGACGCTGTGCTGAATGAGAATACCGGGCTTATGGACAGTCACGGAAAGGAGTTGTTTGCGCAGAATTTTAACGCGCTCTCATCGCTCTTCGGCGGTACGCCGAAAGCCGGGAACGTTTATAAAGACGTTCTTCGAGTGGTATTCAATAGCGGCATTATTCCCGATGAACCGCGTCTGCACATTTTGAATCTGCGCCAGGTGCCGGGCGAAATCGCTCTCCGCGTCGGAACGAACGGCGAGTATTTCGGCGTCATCAGCATTGGCGCGACAGCGGAGCTGCTTAAAATTTGTGACGCAAAAGGAATTGTTACGGCAACCGAGGAATTTGCCAACGCATCGTTGTTCGGCGGTATCAACAACCGCGCGTCAAATATAAAAGTGCTTATTGGCTCGCGGAAATTCACCGAGGGGTGGAACTCCTGGCGCGTGTCGACAATGGGGCTGATTAATTTTGCCAGGGGTGAAGGTTCGCAAGCGATTCAGTTATTCGGGCGCGGCGTTCGTCTGCGCGGTTATGGCGGCTGTCTGAAACGCAGTCACCAACTCGATGACCGCTCCGTAACCGTGCCCAAAAACATCGAGCTGCTCGAAACACTGACCATCTTTGGCATCAAGGCGCAATATATGGAGGATTTCAAGAAATATCTCGAACTGGAAGAAATGTCAGCCAACGAGAAGCCGAACGAATACACGCTGCTTGTTATCAACCGTTATTCCGAGGTTAAAGACAAGAAACTCCGCGTCATCAAGGTAAAAGCTGGCGCGAACTTCAAAAAGCAAGCGGCGCGGTTGATGCTCGATACTCCGGATGAGGGTTTTTTACGCTATTTGAACAGGAACAAGGTTGTGATTGACTGCCGTTCCAGGGTGCAGACACTCGAATCGGCGTCCAGTATGCAGATAGATGCGGCAATTGAGGAACACACGCTTGATAAGCGGTTTATATCGTTCCTTGATTTTGAGCGCATTCTCGATGAACTCGAAATCTACAGGAACGATAAGTTTTATTACAACGTTTCATTGCGCAAAGACAGACTGCAAGTCATTCTGCAAACGGACGGATGGTATTCGCTGATTATCCCGAAGACGCATATTCAGATAGACTCAATTGAAAAACTGTCGATGGCGGCAGACTTCGCCATAATGATGCTGAAAAGTTATCTCGACAAATTCTATAAGTATGAAAAAGACAGATGGGAAGCGCCGCGCCTCGAATACCAGGAACTCTCGAAATCGGACGATAACTTCGTCGATGAATACAAATTCTCCTGCGCGGATATGTATGAGAATGACAACGGCGCGGAAAGCGTGAAGCAATTCGTAGACGACCTGCAAGTCTTGTTGAATCGGCACAGCGGTATTCCGGAATATGAATATAAAGCTCTAAACGGCTCGCTGATTGCGTTCGATTTCCGTTCGCATCTGTATACGCCGCTTATCTGCCTGAAAGCGAACGGTTTGAAGCTCACCATTTCGCCCGTCGGACTGAATGAAGACGAGAAAAACTTTGTCGATAAACTGCACGACTACGTTGATGCCAAGCCTTCGATTTTAGAGGGAAAAAGCCTGTATCTGCTCCGCAACAAAAGCAAAGTGGGCATGGGTTTCTTTGAGGCGGAAAATTTTTACCCTGACTATGTGTTGTGGATCGATGCGCCGGACGTGCAGTACGTTTCGTTCATCGATCCGAAAGGTCTGCACCATTTGCAATGGACTGACCCGAAAATCGAGTTTTACGCCACCATCAAGGAACTCGAAACGAGGCTTGCTCCGGGGAGCGGCGACAAACGTATCGTGCTGAACTCGTTCATTATGTCAGGCACACGCTCGGCGGATTTGTATCAATTGTGGGACAAAGACAAATGGGAGCGTCAGAAGAAACACGTTTTCTGCCTCGATGAAGACGGCTGTGTGGATGGGATGATGTTGAAGATAATGGTGTGAAAATATACACAAAATCCACAAACCAGTTTTTTCCAGAGGACAAGGCCGAATTGCGTAAATCATTACTGAATTGTGTTCCACGAATGCCGCGTTTGTTCGCATTTTCAAATGCTTGTTCCACGCCTCGCCGCCGCCAGATCGGACGGCGTATCGAGGTCGATGAAATCACGCGCCGGATCGTCCCCGCGCAGCTCGCTGACATCGACATAAACGACGTTCAAGCCTTGCAGCGCCGCGCGCAGACTACGCTTGCCGGCGCCCGTCAGCGTCGCGCGCAACGCGGGCAGCGCCGTTACCGCGTAATACGCGGCCAGCGGCTGCGGAAAGTTTCCGGCCACCGGCACGACCGCGTCACTTTCGCCGCGCCGCGCGGCCAGTTCGCGGATCGGATCGGGGCCGAGAAACGGCATGTCCGCGGCCAGGGCGAATATCCAGGAGGTATTCATTCGCGCCAGTCCGGCGCACAGACCGGCCAGCGGCCCGACGCCGGGTACTTGGTCAATCACCTGTGGCAGCGCGATGCCGCTCCGCGCTTGGCGCACACTCACCAGCACCTGTGGAAAGATGCCTTGCAAAAGCGTGGCGGTACGCTGCAACAAAGTTTGTCCGTCAAATTCGAGCATCGTTTTGTCGCGTCCCATGCGCCGCGACTCGCCGCCCGCCAGGATCAGCCCGGTGCAGTCCGCGATCATGGCATCCGGTGCAGCAGGAATTGCGCGACTCCCGCCGCGTCCTCCAAACCGAAATGCGGCAGTTCCGGGTAGATTTCGGGGCAATCCGTGACGATGGCGATCAATTCATCACCGACCGCACAGCGCGGTCCTCTGCATTGGGCGCGGCGCAGCACCTCGATTTTCGGCCCGCGCGCCTGCGAAAACCCTTCGGCGAGCACCACGTCCGCCTCGCCAAGAAAACGTTCGGCCAGCTCACACGGTTCGGCGCGCTCGTCCGCGTCGGCCACGAGTTGCAGCGCCGAGGCCGTCACCAACATGCTCATTACCGCACCCGCCTGCTTGTAGCGCCAACTGTCCTTGCTCACGGTATCGAGTTCGACCTTATGGTGCGCGTGCTTGATCGTCGCCACGCGCTTGCCGGAGCGGATCAGCGCCGGGATCAGCTTTTCGACAAAAGTCGTTTTGCCTGCGTTGGAATGGCCGACGAAGATGAAAACGGGGGGAGACATTTTTGTACCCATCCTGGTTATAACAGCGCCACGGCCTTGATCTGCGCGACGACTTCCCGCCCCGGCGCGATGCCGAGG